>WFNR01000121.1 GCA_015488485.1 Cyclobacteriaceae bacterium
AGATTTATCCTGCTTCAGTCATCTTACCTCAGTCTTCATGTCTCCTGCGCCCCCTGGTTCCCCTAAAGGGGATATCCGCCCGCTACCATACTGCCTGCAGTAGGTGAACTTCGAGCTTCGAGCTTCCAGCTAACAACCGCATTCCCGCTTTTCCGCTTTTCCCTCATTACCACAAATCGCACTCATGGCGGCTAAGATTTATCCGGCTTCAGTCATCTTACCTCAGTCTTCATGTCTCCCGCGCCCCCTTGTTCCCCTAAAGGGGATATCCGCCCGCTACCAGACTGCCTGCAGTAGGTGAACTTCGAGCTTCGAGCTTCCAGCTAACAACCGCATTTCCGCTTTTCCGCATTCTCTCATTCCCTCATTACCACAAATCGCACTCATGGCGGCTAAGATTTATCCTGCTTCAGTCATCTTACCTCAGTCTTCATGTCTCCTGCGCCTCCTGGTTCCCCTAAAGGGGATATCCGCCCGCTACCAGACTGCCTGCAGTAGGTGAACTTCGAGCTTCCAACTTCCAACTCCTATCACATCCCCACATAGCGCGCCCTTTATGGTTAAGACTGCAGACTGCAGATTGATGATTTAAGATTTATTCTGTCAACATACCTCCGTCCTCCAATCCCCGTCCTCCGACCTCTGTTTTCAGACCTCGTGCTTCATGCTTCCTTTTTCAAAAAAGTGTGGAAAACAACAAATAATATCCCATTTTTGCCATATGCAGCTAATTGACTCACACGCCCACGTTTACCTGCCGCAGTTCCAGGACGACCTGCCGGAGGTAATCGATCGTGCCCGTCAGGCCGGAGTGGCGGCTGTTTTTATGCCCAATATCGACCACACCTCTATAGAGAGTATGCTGTCAGTAGCAGACCGATACCCCGGCTATTGTCTGCCGATGATGGGCCTGCACCCGTGTTCGGTCAAGCAAGACTTTGAGCAGGAGCTGTACCGGGTAGAGGAGTGGCTGCAAAAGGGTGATTTTGTAGCCGTAGGAGAAATAGGCACCGACCTGTATTGGGATAAGACCTACTGGCCAAAACAACAGGAGGCCCTGCGCATACAACTCGATCTGGCGCTGGCTCACGAGCTGCCGTTTGTGATTCATTGCCGTGAGTCGATTGATGAGACCATTGACTTGGTAAGGCCCTATGCCGGTCGCCTAAAGGGCGTGTTTCATTGTTTTACCGGTACGCTGCATCAGGCACAGCAGATTGTGGATATGGGCTTTAAGCTGGGTATAGGCGGAGTGGCTACTTTTAAAAATGGTGGGCTGGAACCGGTGCTCGAAGCCATAGCACTCGACAACCTGTTGCTGGAGACCGACAGCCCATATCTGGCTCCGGTACCTTTCCGCGGCAAGCGCAATGAGCCGGCCTATATAACAGAGGTGTGCACCAAGGTGGCGACTGTAAAGGCAATACAGCCGCAAGAAGTGGCGCGCATCACCAGCGAAAATGCCTTGCAACTTTTCAAATACCAATTGCATGCCTGATAAGATTGCCTACGAACTGATTACCCTGGACACGGCAGCCCCGGCAGCGGCTAGCGATCGTGTATTGCTTATTTATACCGGGGGTACCTTCGGTATGGGGCTGGATGAAAGTGGAGCCCTGGTGCCTTTCGATTTTCATCAGTTGCTGGAAAAAGTGCCGGCCCTGGGGCATTTCTCTATGCAGGTAACCATTGTTGCTTTTAAAGAGCCTATTGACTCATCTGATATTACCCCAGCACACTGGTCGGAGCTGGCCCGTATAATTGCCCGCTACTACCACGACCACGATGGGGTAGTCATCCTGCATGGTACCGATACCATGGCTTATACCGCCTCGGCATTGAGTTTTATCTTGCAGGGGCTTAACAAGCCGGTTATCCTTACCGGAGCGCAGTTGCCCATTACCGCCCTGCGTACCGATGCCCTCGACAATCTGGTTACCTCGCTCGAAATAGCCACAGCCAGAGATGAGCACGGTCATCCGGTGGTCAATGAAGTGTGTATCTGTTTTAATAATGAACTGCTGCGCGGCAACCGGGCGCAAAAGGTGCAGAGCAACCGCTTCGATGCCTTTAGCTCTACCAACTACCCGGTGCTGGCTCAAGCCGGCATTACCATAGAGTATAACTATGCTTATTTACACCCGCACAACCCGCAGGTCACTTTAAATACTACCGCTGTCTGGGATGAAAGGGTAGCGGTGGTCAAGTTGTTTCCCGGTCTTTGTCGCCAAACCCTGGAGCCGGTGCTGACTGGCAAGCATTTGCGTGGTATCGTGCTGGAAACCTTCGGGGCGGGTAATATCCCTTCACAAGATTGGCTGGTAACACTTATTGAAGCGGCTATAGCGCGTGAGGTGGTGGTGATGAACATATCACAATGCCCGGGCGGAGAGGTGATACAGGGGCGCTATAAAACCAGCGAAAAGCTGCTGGCTGCTGGGGTGGTAAACGGCTATGATTTAACCACCGAAGCCGCCCTGACCAAGCTTATGTGGGTATTAGGCAAAGGGTTGTCTTATAAAAATACAATTAAGGAACTGATTACGCCAATTTCAGGGGAAATGACCGTCCGTAGGTATAATTAATTGCACAATTCATTATTTATTTAGGGGTTATATTTGCATAAGGTTTAGAATTATAATTTATTTGTGCGCTGAGTAGAGGAAACTCATTGAATTAGGAGAGGTGACCGAGTGGTCGAAGGTGCTCGCCTGGAAAGTGAGTGTGCCCCAAAAGGGTACCGGGGGTTCGAATCCCTTCCTCTCCGCAAGTTTTAATTAAATAATGTAAAAACAGTAAATTACAAAAATTATCTAATACTTAAACTATGAAGCGATTATTTGTTTTCTTGATGTTGATGGGGTCTCTGACCATCGGTGGAGCATTCAGTGCTATGGCGCAGGATGAAGAAATGGCCACCGACACCACTAGTGTAGAAGCCGACTCTGCTGCTGCAGAAGCGGTAGATTCCGCTGCTGCTCCGGCCGAGGAGCCGGCTGCCGTAGAAGAGGCTCCGGCCCAGGAGGAAGTAGCTGCCGAAGAAACCAAGCCTAGTTTCCACCAGGCTGTGAAAACCAAGTTTATCGAAGGTGGCTGGCAGTTTATGGGTGCCGTACTCCTTTGTTTGATTATTGGTTTGGCTATTTCCATCGAAAGAATCATCACCCTGAACCTGGCTACCACCAATACCCAAAAGCTGTTGCAGCAGGTAGAGGATGCCCTGGCATCAGGTGGTATTGAAGCTGCCAAAGAAGTAACCAAAAACACCCGTGGCCCGGTAGCCTCTATCTTTACCCAGGGGCTGATGCGTATTTCCGAGGGTATCGATATGGTAGAGAAGTCGATTATCGCCTACGGTTCGGTAGAAATGGGCCGCCTGGAGAAAGGTCTGGTTTGGATATCGCTGTTTATCTCCCTGGCTCCGATGCTCGGTTTCATGGGTACGGTAATCGGTATGATCGAAGCCTTCGATGCTATTGAAGCTGCCGGTGATATCTCTCCGCAGATTGTGGCCAATGGTATTAAAGTGGCACTGTTGACTACCGTTGCCGGTCTTATTGTAGGGGTTATCTTGCAGGTATTTTACAACTACCTGGTATCTAAGATCGATGGCCTGGTTAACAATATGGAAGATGCCTCTATCTCTTTTGTTGACCTGCTGGTGCAGTACCAGGAGTCTAACAAGTAATGCCCGTTTGCTAACCGACTAAAATAAGAACATGGAAAATTTTGTTGTAAATACCGGGTTAATCATCGCCTATATACTGATTGCAGTAGGGGTGTTGCTGGCGATAGTATTTCCTATCATCAACGCTATCAGTGAGCCCAAGACCCTGGTAAAAAGCGCCATAGGCTTGCTGGGGATACTGGTTATCTACGGTATCAGCTACGCAATCTCCGATGGCGAATTAACCCGAAAATTCATAGATTCGGGTGTAACCACCGAAACGCTGTCACGTATGATAGGTGGGGCCCTGAAGATGGTGTACCTGCTGATGTTCATTGCCGCGGCAGGTATTGTGTACACCGAGTTTAATAAAACTTTTATCAAGTAAAATCATGGCAAGGAGTAAACGAGGTACTACCGAAATCAATTCCAGCTCGATGGCGGATATCGCTTTCCTGCTGCTGATATTCTTTTTGGTAACTACCACCATTGCCAACGACAAAGGTCTGACCCTGGCGCTCCCGCCACACCCGGATGATGTGGAACAACAGGATATTAAGATACCGGAACGAAATATCTTTAAAATCCTGATCAACTCATCGGACCGGCTGATGGTGGAAAACCAGGAGATGCAGGATGTGAGCCGCTTGCGCGAAATGATCAAGGAGTTTGTTTTGAATAATGGGGTTGATCCCAATTTATCGGATAGTCCTGAAAAGGCTATTGTATCCATTAAAACAAACCGGGGTACCAGTTATGAGCGCTTCATTGAGGTGTATAACGAGGTGCAGGGGGCTTACTACGATATCTATGCCGAAAGGGCTGGCGTAACCAATGAAAAATGGCGGGAAATTGCCTCCAATACCAGCGATCCGGATAACAAACGGATTTATGAAAAAGCCCGTGAAGGCATCCCGATGCAAATATCAATTGCGGAACCTAATAAGGTATCAAACTAATGGCTAAGTTTAAGAAAAAAGCAAAAGCTAAACAGGATATACCAACCTCTGCGTTGCCTGACATTATTTTTATGTTGCTGTTCTTTTTTATGGTAACCACTGTACTGCGTGAAAACACCATAAATGTACTGCAAAACATACCCAAGGCAACCGAGTTGCGCAAGTTGCAGCGTAAGTCGCTGGTAAGCTATTTGTACGTAGGTAAGCCGCGCAACACTGCCAAATTTGGCGATGAGCCCAAAATCCAGGCCAACGATGTGTTTATCGAAGTGCGCGACATTGGTCAATGGATTGAAAAAGAACGGTCTAAGCTGGATGAGGTGGAGCGCGACCAATTAACCGTAGCCCTGAAGAGTGATAAAGATGTGAAAATGGGGTTGATTTCGGATATTCAGATGGAGTTGCGTAAAGCAAACGCCCGAAAACTGATGTATTCTACCCCGCAAAGGATAGATAAGTAAAGTAATTTTTGTAATCTTGAAAGGTCTTTCATTAACTTGAAAGACCTTTTTTTATTCTTATGCAGCTAAATGACAAAAAGGTAGTCCGAGCCTGGTATTTTTTCGACTGGGCCAATTCGGTGTACTCACTGGTTATTACATCTACCATTTTCCCTATTTACTACAATAAAGTTACTACGGTAAATGGCTCCGATGTAGTTGATTTTTTCGGCTTTAAGATTGTCAACTCGGTGCTTTACTCCTATGCACTGTCGTTCTCCTTTCTGATTATTGCTTCTATTTTACCCCTGCTTACCGGTATAGCCGATTATAGCGGCAAGAAAAAGATGTTTATGAAGCTCTTTACCTATGCCGGTGGCATAGCATGTATGTCGCTGTTTTGGTTCGATGGCCCCGAAGATGTAGAGTTTGCCATTATTGCTTCGGTGGTGGCCAGCATATCCTATTCGGGGAGTCTGGTGTTTTACAACTCATTTTTGCCGGAAATCGTCACCTTCGATCGTTACGACCGTGTAAGTGCACGTGGTTTTTCTTTCGGTTATATAGGCAGTGTTTTGTTGCTGGTTTTTAATCTGATTATGATTGAGCAACCCACTTGGTTCGGTATTCAATCGGTACAGTTTGCTACCAAATTTTCCTTTTTGCTGGTAGGGTTGTGGTGGATAGGTTTCGCCCAGATTACCTTCCATTATCTACCCGAAAATCCGTTTAACCGCAAGCCTGACAATGGTTATTTGTTCAACGGCTACCGCGAAATTCGTAAGGTATGGCATAGTCTGCGTTATTTGCCTACCCTTAAGACCTACCTGTGGTCGTTCTTCTTTTATAACACCGGGGTGCAAACGGTTATGTATCTGGCAGCACTTTTTGCTGATAAGGAATTGCGCATGGATGGCGGTGAACTCATCCTTACCGTGCTGATTATCCAACTGGTGGCCATTGGCGGCTCTTACCTGTTTGCCCGCTTGTCCGATTTGCGGGGTAATAAGTACTCATTGATTACTATGGTGGTTATCTGGGTGTTTATTTGTCTGGCAGCGTATTTTGTTATCAATAAATATCAGTTTTTTGTCTTGGCCTTTGTGGTCGGCATGGTGATGGGTGGTATTCAGGCACTTTCACGGGCTACCTATTCCAAACTGATACCGGCCAATACTACCGACCATGCCAGTTACTTCAGTTTCTACGATGTTACTTATAACGTATCAATCGTAGTGGGCACATTTGCCTACGGCTTTATTGAAAACATTACCGGTAGTATGCGCAACAGTGCCCTTACGCTGGGGTTGTTTTTCTTTGTCGGCCTGGGGCTGCTTATCCTGATCAAGATACCCAAAGAGGCGCTGGCGGTACCCCATTTAGGGCCGGCCAGCGAAGAATAAACAGACTGCTATTTTAGAATTTCAGGTGCTTGACCGAATCGCCCGAATCGCGCAGTTCTATCAGGGAGTCGATGCCTATCTCCAGGTGCTCTTTTACAAAGGCTTCATTCACTTTTTGATCGCTTTTGTCGGTTTTTACCCCATGCGGTACCATCGGGTTGTCGCTCACCAGTAGCAGGGCGCCACGGGGTATTTCATTCTTAAAACCCACTACAAACAGGGTGGCCGTTTCCATGTCAATACCCATAGCACGGGCCGTGCGTAGTTTTTTCTTAAAACTCTTGTCGTGTTCCCACACCCTGCGGTTGGTAGTATATACCACTCCCGTCCAATAATCACGGCCGCGGGCTTTGATAATGGACGACACCGCCCGCTGCAGGCGGAAGGAGGGCAGGGCCGGTACCTCCGGTGGCAGGTAGTCGTTGCTGGTACCTTCACCCCGGATGGCGGCAATTGGTAGAATAAAGTCACCCAGACTGGTTTTCTTTTTCAACCCCCCGCACTTGCCGAGAAACAGTACCGCTTTGGGCTTGATGGCATACAGCAGATCCATTACCGTAGCAGCCATGGCGCTGCCCATCCCGAAATTGATAATGGTGATATTCTCGGCTGTAGCCGAGGGCATGGTGCGGTCGGTACCCACTACTTCAACGCCAAATTTCTCGGCAAATAATTCCACATAATTCTGAAAATTAGTCAGCAGAATGTATTCCCCGAAATCTTCGAGAGGACGACCGGTGTAGCGCGGCAGCCAGTTCTCTACAATATCTTCTTTTGTCTTTAGCATTTTCAAGGCAGTTATATTTTGGTCAATAAAAAATGTAAACTTGCAACAAGATGCCTCTGTGGCTGATGAATATGATTTGTTATGGATAAACTCAGCCTGCCTGTTTGCGACCTCAAAACTAAACAATCTGCCGGCAAAACGGTAATATTCGATATTATCAGGCGTAAGTATGTAGCCCTGACGCCCGAGGAATGGGTGCGCCAGCACTTTATTCATTACCTGATCAATCACTTAGGGTACCCCAAAGGGCTGCTTACTGTAGAGCAAGGGTTGCGTTATAACGCCTTGCGCAAGCGCACCGATATTGTGGTGTACAGTCGCCAGGGTGAGCCGGTTATGGTGGTGGAGTGCAAAGCGCCTGTTTACCCGTTGCGGCCGGCTATGATGGAGCAGGCTATGATGTACAACAAAACCATTGGAGCCGACTATTTGCTTATTACCAATGGCATCGACCACAGTTGCCTGCGTATTGATCGGCCGGCCGGCCGGGTCTTCTATCTGGATACAATACCCAACTATGAACAACTTGCCACGAAATAACAAACCCGGCTGGTAGGGCCGGGCTTGTTGTTGTATTATGATATGTTGACCTACAGGTGCTTATCCACCTCTACATAAGGTAAATTAAAAGCATCGGCTACTGCCTTATAGACCACATCTCCTTTTACTACGTTCAGGCCTTTGCGCAGTTCGGCATTATCGCGGCAGGCTTGCTGCCAGCCTTTATTGGCCAATTCGATGGCATAGGGCAAGGTAGCATTGGTAAGCGCCATGGTAGAGGTATAAGGTACTGCCCCCGGCATATTGGCCACGCAGTAGTGAATTACATCATCAATGATAAAAGTAGGATTGGCATGTGTGGTAGGCGTACAGGTTTCGATACAACCACCTTGATCCACAGCCACATCTACCAGTACCGTACCCGGTTGCATGCTCTTGAGCATATCACGGGTAATGAGTTTGGGCGCCTTGGCACCCGGTATCAGCACGGCTCCGATTATCAGGTCGGCTGTTTGAATAAACTCCCGGATGTTGTATTCGTTCGACATCACGGTGCGCACATTGGCTGGCATAATATCGTCCAGATGACGCAGTCTGTCCAGGTTGAGGTCCATGATAATAACATCTGCCCCCAGGCCGGCCGCCATTTTGGCTGCCTGGGTGCCTACTACACCACCGCCAATAATCAGCACTTTGGCCGGCTTTACCCCAGGTACACCGCCCAGCAGGATGCCTTTGCCTTTCATGGGTTTTTCCAGATATTTGGCGCCTTCCTGGGTGGCCATGCGGCCGGCCACTTCCGACATCGGTACCAAAAGAGGCAATGAGCCGTCAGCTTTTTCTACCGTTTCATACGCCAGGCTTACCGCCTTGCTGTCGATCATGGCATTGGTAAGCGGCTCGTAAGAAGCAAAGTGAAAATAGGTGAACAGCAACTGGTCAGGCTTAATCAGGCCGTATTCCTGCTCTATTGGTTCCTTTACCTTGATAATCATTTCTGCTTCCCCATAGGTTTCTTCAATGGTAGGCAGAATACTGGCACCGGCATTTTCGTAGGCAGCATCGGTAAAACCGCTACCCAGGCCGGCTGTTGATTGTACATAAACTACGTGGCCGCGCTTAACCAGTTCTTTGGCTCCGGCCGGGGTAAGAGCTACCCGGTTTTCGTTGTCTTTTATCTCTTTTGGTACACCGATAATCATAGTGGTAAATGTTTTTGTTTGCCTTGCAAATATAGAGCAATGCAGCCAGATTAAAGCAGATTTTGCCTATGACATTTGTCAGTTTTTGCCAGGCTGAAATATTTTTTAATAGACTGATAAACAACTACTTGTAAAAAGTAATTATGGCATGATTAAGGATTCTGCCGGAAAAACACTTATCCCGGTCAAACCAGGGCAAAGCCTGCATTTTGATTGCAATCCGCTTGCAAATTCCCTATTTTTGTGCTATTATTATACGGATGGGAAACCTCCGGGTATGTAACACCAAAACCCTGTTGTTGTGAGTGAAGAGTCTGTTCTGGAAAAGGTTGGTTTGGCGGTAAAAGAAGTTCTTGATGATTATTTTTTGGCCGTAGCCAGCCGCGAAGCGAGTCTGCTGGGGCGTAAAGAAGTTTTTATGGGCAAAGCCAAGTTCGGCATCTTTGGCGATGGCAAAGAGGTACCGCAGATAGCCATGGCCAAGGTCTTTCGCAATGGTGATTTCCGTTCCGGCTATTATCGCGACCAGACATTTATGTTTGCCATTGGCGAGCTTACCATTGAGCAATATTTTGCCCAACTCTTTGCCCACACCGATGTAAAAGCCGATCCCGCCTCTGCGGGGCGTATGATGAATGGCCACTTTGCCACCCGCATGCTCGATGACAACGGCTTGCCGCTGCCGCTTACCGACCGCAAAAACAGCAGTGCCGACATCTCATCTACGGCCGGACAGATGCCCCGCCTGGTTGGGTTGGCGCATGCTTCCAAGATCTTCAGGCAAAACAAAGACCTGCATAAATACAAGGAGCTCTCCAACAAGGGCAACGAGGTGGCATTTGGTACCATTGGTAATGCAGCCACCTCTGAAGGTATGTTTTTCGAAGCCATCAATGCAGCCGGGGTGCTGCAGGTGCCGATGATTATGTCGGTGTGGGATGATGATTACGGTATATCGGTGCCGGCTCCTTACCATACTACCAAGGGCAGTATATCCAAGGCTTTATCGGGTTTGCAGCGCAAGGCCAAAGAAAAGGGCTTTGAGATCATGACCGTACGGGGTTGGGATTATCCTGCTCTGCTAAAGGCTTACCAGGATGCCGAAAAGCTGGCCCGTAAAGACCATGTGCCGGTGCTTATTCATGTGACCGAACTTACCCAGCCGCAGGGGCATTCTACCTCCGGATCGCACGAGCGCTACAAGTCGAAAGAGCGCCTGGAATGGGAAAAAGAACATGACTGCAACCTGAAGTTCAGGCAGTATATCCTGCAGGAAGGTATGGCTACCGAAGAGCAACTGCTGGATCTTGAAAAAGAGGCGCGTGCTTATGCCCGGGAGGCCAAAAACAAAGCCTGGGCGGCCTTTGATGCCGATATGAAGCAGGCGCAAAAGGAAGCGGTAGCCCATATAGAAGCCTTGCAAAAGGTGTATCACGAGCCTAAACTGGAAGCCCTGAAGGCCGACCTGAGCAAAGCCATTCACCCGCTCAAGCTGGATGCCGTAAGTGCCGTAAAAAAGGCCTTGCGATTGTGCCGCCACCAGCCTTCAGAAGCCCGTAGCCAGGCTCAACAATGGCTGAAAGACTTTCTGGCCCGGGCGGCCGATGAGTACGATTCGCATTTGTACAGCGAATCGCCCGTGGCTGCGCAGCGGGTAGGTCGTATTGAACCGGTGTATTCGCCTTCATCACCCATAGTGGATGGCCGTGAGGTGCTGCAGGCCTGCTTCGACAAAGCGCTGGCGCGTGACCCGCGGGTACTGGCCTTTGGCGAGGATGTGGGCAAAATAGGTGATGTAAACCAGGCCTTTGCCGGCTTGCAGCAGAAATATGGTGAGTTGCGGGTATTCGACACCAGTATTCGTGAAACCACCATTGTCGGGCAGGGGATAGGCCTGGCTATGCGCGGCCTGCGACCGATTGCCGAGATCCAATATCTGGACTATCTGGTGTATGCTTTTGCTACCCTCACCGATGACCTGGCTACTTTGCATTACCGCACCAAGGGAGGCCAGGCCGCCCCGGTTATTGTGCGTACCCGTGGGCACCGCCTCGAGGGTATCTGGCACTCCGGTTCACCCATGGGTATGCTCATCCATGCCTTGCGTGGTATGTATGTGCTGGTACCGCGTAATATGACCAAGGCGGCTGCTTTTTACAATACCATGCTAAAATCGGACGATGCCGCCCTGATAATCGAGTGCCTCAATGGCTACCGCCTGAAAGAAAAACTACCCGATAATGTGGGTGAAATAACCGAACCGCTGGGCGTGCCCGAGATCATCCGCAGTGGTGAAGATGTAACCATCGTAACCTACGGCTCGATGTGCCGCGTGGTGATGGACGCTGCCGAGCAACTGGCCGAAGTGGGTATTTCCTGCGAAGTAATAGATATTCAAACCCTGCTGCCGTTCGATATTCATCACAGCATTGTGGAATCGCTGAAGAAGACCAATCGGATAGTCTTTGCTGATGAGGATGTGCCCGGTGGTGCCTCGGCCTATATGATGCAAAAGGTAATCGAAGAGCAGCAAGGCTATCTGTATCTCGACTCGCTACCGGTTACCATTGCTGCCAAAGAGCATCGCCCCGCCTATGGCTCGGATGGCGACTACTTCTCTAAACCCAATGCCGAAGAGGTGTTTGACAAGGTCTATGCCTTAATGCAGGAGGTGGAGCCACAGCGTTTCCCGGAAATCTACGACTAATTGCTGTGCTTTTGTGGGCTAAAGAAAGACCGGTAGCTAGCCGCCCGTACTGATATCCTTGAGTACGAAGTCCGGAGTATTGATCACATTACTCTTGTTGAGGGCGCGGTCGTAAATATATACTTCGAGGCGCAGCGTATCCTGCCGGAAGAGTAACTCAAAACCGGCCGATTTCATCTTATAAGTGAGCTTGCCTTCCAGCGGTCTTTCTTTACCTCCCGTATTGAGCAGGGGGAAACGGCCATTGAAGGTTTGGCCGCACACCGGATCGAAGGCCGTAAGCCAGTCGAATTCCTGATACTCACCGTTTTTTCTGACAAAATATTTGATATGAATGTTGTAGTGATACTCATTGGGTTGTACATAAAAGGTGTCGGCCCCATCAATAAAATAATTGATGCAGAAATACGGAAACTCATAAGGTGGCAGGGTGTCGTATGGCGGGGTGAAGCGGTCGCTGTAGGTGAGCCAGGAGCCATCTTCTTTGATAAAATACCACAGGTCGTTGTAGGGTGGATACACATCGTTGCCCTCGTTGCTGAGGCCCAGGTCGCCATCGCCATCCTGAAACTTAATAGTCAGCGCCAGTGTGTCATCGTCAAACTCGGTGGCCCCGCGAGTGAACTCGATTTTGTCGAAAGCAATGGTAGGTTCTACCGGAAATTCAGGCGCTTTGATGCAAGCGCTCACCAGCCATACCAGCATGATAAATGCAACAATGCCTGAGAGAAATATTCGTTTCACGGATGTTTACTTTCTTATCTTTACAGCGACAAGCCCAAACCGACCTGACTGGAAGTATTAACGCATGGCAATCTTAAAAAGTTTTCGCAACCAGCTCAACAAAATTAGCAAATCGACCTTTGATAACCATGCTATGCGTCTCTTTCGCTATCAGGCCAGGCATAATGCGGTGTATAAGACCTATCTGCAGGCCCTGGGTATCGGGGTGAATGAGATTACTTCAGTTGCGGATATTCCGTTTTTACCTATCGAATTTTTTAAATATCACGAGGTAAAAACAGGCGTCTGGCGAACAGCACGTACCTTTGCCAGCAGCGGCACTACCGGTATGGTGCGCAGCCGTCATCTGCTGGATGACGTGGCCTTTTACCACCATCATGCGGCTACCATTTTCGAGCATTATTTCGGCCCGCTGGCCGGCAAGGTAATTCTGGCCTTGCTACCTTCTTATCTGGAGCGCAGCGATTCCTCACTGGTGAGCATGGTGCGCTATTTTATCGAGCGTAGCGGCCGGCCGGAGTCCGGTTTTTATCTGCACAATCTGGACGAACTGGCTGCCCGGCTGCAGCAGTTGGCCGGTAGCGAGCAGGTGGTGTTGTTTGGTGTAACCTTTGCCCTGCTGCAATTGGCCGAGGCCTATAAGCTGCACCTGCCGCAGCTTACGGTGATTGAGACCGGTGGTATGAAGGGTCGGGGCGAGGAGATTACCCGCGAAGAGCTGATTGAGCGGCTGCAGGGTGGCCTGGGTACTGATCGCATCTATTCCGAGTACGGCATGACCGAGCTACTGTCGCAGGCTTATGGCCGTTACGGCCGTTTTGTGGCACCCCCGGCCATGCGCATCCTGATCAGGGATATCAACGACCCGTTTGCGCAGCTACCGGCCGGTCGTACGGGGGGTATCAATATTATCGACCTGGCCAATGTACATAGCTGTGCTTTTGTCGAAACCAAAGACCTGGGCCGGCTGCAGGCAGACGGTACGTTTGAGGTGCTGGGCCGCTTCGATAATGCCGATTTGCGTGGCTGTAACCTACTGGTGGGGTAGGTGACTAATTTTGATCCGCTTGTCGCGGTTAACCCGGTAAGAATAATACCAACGGAACAGGATTTTCTTCAGTTCCTATCCCCAGATGTTTCTTTTCTTCGGGAATTGCATCCAAATCAACTATTCCTTCAATTCGGTATTGTATATTTTTTTCTCCTCTAAATGCCAATGCAGCAGCTTGTTCAACTTTCTCTTTGTCAAAGACGACAACAGGACAAGTTAGACAAAAATGACTACCATTCATATTTGTCATAAATTCACCCTTATCCGTAGTAGATTTAACGACCAATAAAATTGTACATCCTTCTTCTATTAATTCGGAATTGCACTCAGGACAAATCTTTGCTTCATTTGCCATACGGTAGTACATTCTTCTGCGGAAAGACAAATCAATTTCTTTTTTCCTGCCTTTTTTCATATTCATATTTTATGCGTGAGTATCATGCGTATTAATTATGCTCTTAATTCTCATTAAGTTACCTATAAAGAACTAAGGATTTTTGTGCAATGCTCCAAATACATTTAGGGTGGCGATAATAGTTATACATATTTCGTACTACACTATAGTTTCAATATCTGGGATTTATTTACACCGAGCAATTGTCCAGGTTATTCCAGCGTCATTGGCTTTTTGAATATTCTTATACCAACCAAAAATACCGATTTGTTAAATAAAACTCAAAGGAGTATGACTGAAGATTTGAGTAATAAATTCACATATTTTTAGATTAACGAATGTAGGTAATCGGCCGAATTTTGCAGGCCGTTGTGTCTCAATATTTCCAAAAGTTGAAATTCGTCCAAATCCGGGTTTGTCCGGTTAAGGACCATATCTTTGAATGCCTCAATTGCAATATCTTGATTTAAATCAATGGTATCTGTTATAAAATCATCAGCACTTTTGGCCGTCAGTCCAAAATTGCTCAAATATGTATTCGGAAAATCATTTAGGTTGTTTGTGACGATTATGTTGGCATTTGTTTTTATGGCAGCCGCCAATACATGACGATCTTTTGGGTCGGGCAATTGCAGCGCATCGATTAAATATTCATAATTTAGCACTAATGCATCCGGAAAAGCCAGATTTGCTTTTCTTACCCTTTTTTCGGCTTCTTTTCTTGAGATACCCTTTCTCAGCATAACATCTAACCATTCATCAAAAATATGCTTGCTCCATTTTGGCGTAAATAAGTCATAATGGGCAAACCAAAATAATAAATCCCGAATGTCAATCGGATATATTACATTCGTATCCAAAACACATGTAAAACGGACGCTATGAATCATATAGTCCGGATTCTTCGTCAGATTTCATTATTTCAATCAGCAGACGTTTCTGTGCGGCTTTCATTTTCTTTTTATAGTTTATGACATCTTCATAGCGTATCCGCCTGTGTTTGCCTACTTTGGTAAACGGTATCTTGCCTTCTTCTAATAATTTTACCAAATGAGGTCTTGAACAGCCCAAAAGGTCGGCAGCCGCCTGGGTAGTCATTTCAGTAGCAATGGGTACAATTGAAACAGGTTTTCCCCTACCTGTTTCTTTTAAGATTTTAGCCAGTAATTTTAAGGCCATCAATGGTATTCTTATTTTTTCTTTGGTTTCTTCAATTTCAATCTCAGGGTTCTCCGTTTGCAATTGATCTATCATGGCCGATAAAGTATCATACGATTTCATGGCAGTTTTTTGTTCCTGCTTGGTGGGCCTTTTTATTACTTCAAGAAAGTTCATGGTTTCCGGTTTTTCACTTTGTTTCACAAATATAAACGAAATAATCAAAATAAATTTCGTTTATTTCGATAATTTAATGCATGGGTCAACTTATTATACTAAAATTAACATAGGAAGTTTATCGGCTGAATAAGGTATCTGGCAGTATCTTTATCTTTTACTTATGTAGTTGCCATCATTTTGTTGTCTCATTTATAGCTACTCAGCCATTCACTCGGCATACTGCGCCACGTCTTTGGCGGTGATGGGGTCGCCACCCAGAATAACCAGGCGCTCCACCACATTGCGCAGCTCGCGGATGTTGCCGGTCCAGGGGAGTTTTTGCAGGGCCTTAACGGCTGCCGGCTCTATCTTTTTTGCCTTGGTGCCGTATTCATCGGCTATTTGCTGCAGAAAATGTTCGGTTAGCAAGGGGATGTCATCCAGGCGCTCGGCCAGGGGCGGCACCTTTATCAGGATAACAGCCAGGCGGTGGTACAGGTCTTCGCGGAAGTTTCCCTTGGCTATCTCTTCCTTCAGGTTTTTATTGGTAGCAGCTACCACCCGCACATCTACTTTGATGTCTTTGTTGCCGCCCACGCGGGTTATGCGGTTTTCCTGCAGGGCACGCAGTACCTTGGCCTGGGCGGCCGCACTCATATCGCCCACCTCATCAAGAAACAGGGTGCCGCCCGAGGCTTCTTCAAACTTACCGATGCGCTGCCTGACGGCCGAGGTGAAGGCGCCTTTCTCATGCCCGAATAGCTCACTTTCGATCAATTCAGACGGGATGGCGGCACAGTTTACCTCTACAAACGGCCCTTTGGCACGTTGACTTTGCTCGTGCAGCCAGCGGGCCACCAGTTCCTTGCCGGTGCCGTTGGGGCCGGTTATCATCACCCGGGCATCGGTGGGGGCTACCTTGGCAATGGTGGCCTTGATAGCTTCAATGGCAGCTGACTGGCCTACAATAGCATATTTTTTCGACACCTTCTTGCGCAGCACCCTGGTCTCGCTCACCAGCGATTTCTTATCCAGGGCATTGCGTATGCTTAGCAATACGCGGTTCAGGTCGGGTGGTTTCTCTATAAAGTCGAAAGCACCTTTGCGGGTGGCCTCCAGGGCCGTGTCGATGGTGCCGTGGGCCGAAATCATGATAAACTGCGTGTCGATGCCCTCTTCCTGCACTTTCTCAAGCAGCCCCATGCCATCCAGGCGGGGCATTTTTATATCGCTCAATACTACGTCAAAGGCTTCCTTTTGTAGCTTTTCCAGTGCCTCCTGGCCATCGGCAGCGGTGTCGGTCTGGTAGTTTTCTTCGCTCAGTATCTCACTCAGCACCTGGCGGATGCTTTGCTCATCGTCCACGATCAGAATTTTGGCCACGCTCGTAAAAAGTTAAGGTTTAGCGGTAAAAATAAAAAAAAATGCAGACCTGTAAGCCGGGTTCTGTATCTTACCTGCACCGGCAAGACCCTTATCATTTATCTGGGCCTGACATCACTGCCAGGCTCTATCGACCTACCCGTTCTGCCACCATAGCGGTATGGACGAGCAACCCACGGCCCGGGGGCCGGCAGAACCTATTTGGTCTTTCAACGCGCAAGGTTTACCATGCCTCCGCTGTCACCAGCGAAGCGGTGGGCTCTTACCCCACCTTTTCACCTTTACCTTACGGGTTTACCCCGGTAAGGAAGTCTGTTTTCTGTGGCACTGGCTGTTACCGGGTTGCCCCGGCACCTTCCTGTTAGGAAGTGCGCTGCTCTATGTTGCCCGGACTTTCCTCCCCATGCCATAAGCATGGAGCGATAAGGCGGTCTGCATAGCAAAAATACGTATTTTTCAGCTCCGGGTTGCCGGTAATTAGTAGATATCTTCACCGGTGATGCTTTCTTCCTGCTCATCGGCAAAATAGGCCACCTCCGTCACAATAGCAGCAGCCAGATCGGGGTTCATGTTTTCATCCAGATAGGCCACGGCCTGCAAGAATCCGTGGCGGATGGCCAGTCGGCAGAAAGTGCAGTTCTTTTCGCGCTTGAATAGCTTGTCGGGTATCTTGCTTTCGGCACATATTTTGGAGCTTACCAATATGTAACGATAGTCTTCGGCAAAGACATTTTCGAGTATGACCGACTGCACCCGTCCTCGGCCGGTGGGTATTACCAGTACCGAGCGGTTATCATCGTAAGGGGTATGGGTGCCTTTTACTTTCGGGCTAAGGGTGGCGACAAACTGATTGAGTAGCATGGCTTTTTTTTGGTTGAATATACGAATAATTTCTTGAAATGGGGTAATCGCAATCCTTCTTGTGCCCTGTTCGGGATATTTTTGTGTAATGAAATGCAGAGGAGTGCGCAGGTTTATAGCAGGCTTGTTGCTTTTGACCGCCACAGCCGGTGGCATAGCAGCACAAGCACAGGAAGAAGTGTATTGGCCATGCGATGACAGCTTGCAGGTAGTACGGCACACTGCCTATACACTGGGTTACAGTGAAGACTGCGAACAAGCTGCCTGGGTGTTTTATTTACTCACCCGCGATCGGGTAGAGGGCAGCCAAAAAAGGCGCGGCAGCTTTAAGGCCGACCCGCTGGTGCCAAGCGGCTCGGCTACCCCGGCCGACTATCTGCACAGCGGCTACGACCGTGGACACCTATGTCCGGCTGCCGATAACAAGTACTCCGCAACGGCTATGCGCGAGTCGTTTTATATGTCGAATATGAGCCCGCAACGGCCCGGTTTTAACCGCGGCATCTGGAAGCGGCTGGAAGAGCAGTTCAGGCTATGGACGGTTGAATACGACAGTCTTTATGTGGTAACAGGCGGGGTGCTCACCATGCCGGTGGATACCATTGGCAGTAATGAGGTGGTGGTGCCGGCCTATTTTTATAAAATAGCCTTGCGCACAGTGCCCGACACTACGGCTGTAGCTTTCTTGCTGGCCAATGCTGCCGACAGTCGGTCGTTGCCGGCTTTTATGGTAAGCATTGACAGTGTTGAGGCGGTAACAGGTCTTGATTTTTTCTGCCGGCTGCCCAATCAAGCTGCTTTTGAGACACAGGTGGATAGTTTGAATTGGGAGTTTGACAAGTAATTGACCGGAATGGTGATTTTATCATGAATTTCATTCTTAAAAGCGGGCTTTTTTCTACTATTGCCGTATGCAAAGGGTAGGGGTAGAAGAATTTTTACGAGGCGCAGCGCAGCACGAGTTGATAGATGTGAGATCACCGGCAGAATATGCCCGCGGGCATATCCCGGGGGCTGTCAATATTCCGCTTTTTGACGATCAGGAACGGGCGCGGGTAGGCACGGTATATAAGCAGCGCAGTCGCCAGCAGGCCATTGATCTGGGGCTGGAGCTTGTCGGGCCCAAATTAAGACCCCTGGCCGACC
>WFNR01000122.1 GCA_015488485.1 Cyclobacteriaceae bacterium
TAACATTGACTGAATTGTGTACCTTTGTTCAAAGGTTAGCTGCTTGTATGGTATCATGCGGCAAATCTTTAAATTTCTGGGATTTTTCCCTACCGCCCATGGGCGGTAGGGAAATCCCTTAAAGATTCGCACTAGCAATTGAATCTAGTTGAATACGATAAGACAAAGCGCCCAAAAAAAGCCCTGGATACCGTGGGTACTGTTTGCACTTACTGTTGGGGTCGTTTTCGTTCTCGGGTTGTTGTCAACCAGTATTATGGAAAGGAGAGTCGAAACCCTTTATATCGACCGCCCAAAAATAAAGATTGAGCCTCTCGAGCCACGTAGTGAAATGTGGGGTATTAACTACCCCAATCAATATGATTCCTGGAAGGCGACTACCGACACCAGTTTTATGAGTAAGTACAACGGCAATGCCAATATTGATATGTTACAACGTTACCCAGCTCTGGTGATTTTATGGGCTGGTTATGGCTTTGCCAAAGATTATAACCAGAGCAAAGGGCACATGTATGCTGTTTCCGATATACATCGGACATTACGAACGGGGGCGCCCGATACCCCAAACTCCGGCCCGATGCCTTCTACTTGCTGGTCTTGTAAAAGCCCGGATGCTCCGCGCTTGATGAGTGAACTGGGTACGTTAAGATATTATGGCGCCAAATGGGCCTGGTTTGGTAGCGAGCACATCAACCCAATTGGCTGTGCCGATTGCCACGATGAGAAAACTATGAATCTGAAAATAACCAGACCGGCTTTGCTGGAAGCTTTTGAGCGTAGAGGTATGGACATTAACCAGGTAACGCATCAGGAAATGCGCTCATTGGTGTGTGCACAATGTCATGTAGAATATTATTTCGATAAAAACCGCCCAGACGCCAAAGGCGTACCTTATCTGACTTTTCCCTGGGACAAAGGCACTACCGCTGAAGCGATGGAAGAATATTATGATAACCTGGAATTTTCTGATTGGATTCATAAATTAAGTAAAGCGCCTATGCTTAAAGCTCAGCACCCGGGTTACGAGCTATACCAGCAAGGGATTCACGCCAGGCGGGGAGTTTCTTGTGCCGATTGTCATATGCCCTATCGTTCGGAAGGAGGGGTGAAATTTACCGACCATAAAATTCAAAGCCCGCTAAACAACATGGCCAACTCATGTATGGTGTGTCACCGTGAAAGCGAAAAAGAGTTGACAGCCAGTGTTTACAGCAATATGGACAAGGTGCTTGAGGCCAGAACTACATTGGAAGACCTTCTGGTAAAACTTCACCTTGAAGCGGAATTTGCCTGGAAGCAAGGCGCCAGCGAAGAGCAAATGCAGGATGTCCTGCAAGACATTCGCCATGCTCAGTGGCGTTGGGACTACGCTGCGGCTAGTCATGGTGGGGCGTTTCATGCGCCTGTTGAGGCTTTGCGTATTATTAGTAGTGGTATCGAACGGGCCCAGGGCGGTCGTTTGAAACTGGCGCGTTTGCTATCTTCTCTTGGGTTTGATGGCGAGGTACCTATGCCGGATTTATCTACCAAAGCCAAGGCTCAAGCTTATATTGGTCTGGATATGCCCACCCTAAATGCTGAAAAGAAAAAATTTCTGGAAGAAATTGTGCCACAGTGGCTTAGGGAAGGGGCCGCCAGGGAAGCCAAATACCCCGCAGCCGGTGTTACTGCTGGCCAAAATATTAACAATTAGCAATTCCCTTTGCTATTTTTTGCTTACTTAAAATGTTTCAGAACTAGGGTATCCTGGGCCGCTTGCCGCCTCTTCCGGGGCGCTCACGGGGCTTGTTTATCTGCAAGGTGGTCGTGGCCTTTTGCTCGCCCTGCACCAGCTCCACTTTGTATTGGCCCGGTATCAGGTAAAACTTCTCATTGTCTTTCACCTCCAGCTTATCCTGCCAGGGCGATTTGGCCTTTTTGAGGGTCTTTTGCAGGGTAGCCACACGGTTGGCATCAATGCTCAGGTCATAGTCGTAGTAGTTCAGGCCTTTGTCGGCCGACAGGTCTTTGGCATACACCAGCACCCCTTGCTCGTTGTAAATATTTATCTTCAACGCTCCGCTTTGGGCGGCATAGACGGCTATTTGCACTTGCGGTTCGTTGTAGCCGTACCAGGCCACAAAGCGCACCTGTCCCCAGCGGTCACTGTAAGTCTGGGCCTGCGGGGCAAAGACATGCAGCGGCTTGGCCAGCAGGTCGGGCGTGAGTTGCTGCAGTTCCTTTACGCTGGTGCGGTAGAGCGAGCGGCCGTGCGTGCCTATAACCAGGTCGCCAGCCGCCTCTTGTATCACCAGGTCATGCACGGGGGCGTGTGGCAGCTTTTTGTCCAGTATCATAAAACTCTTGCCCCGGTCAAGCGACACGTACAGGCCGTTATCAGTGCCCACATAGAGCAGGTTTTCATTCACCGGGTCTTCCTTAATCACGTTTACCGGTTCGGCCGGCAGGTCGAGCCCGATACGTTGCCAGCTCTGGCCGCCATCATCGGAGCGGTACACCATGGCATCGAACCTGTCCCAGCGGTAGCCGTTGAGGGCTACATACACCCTGTTTTTGTCGAAATGCGAGGCTTCAACCCGGCTTACCCACTGGTCGGGTTCCAGGCCGGCCGAGATATCCTGCCAGGTGTAGCCGCCATCACGGCTTACATGCACCAGGCCGTCATCCGAGCCCACGAATATCAGCCCGAACTGCAGAGGTGATTCATCGATGGTGGTGAGCGTGCCGTAAGGCACATTACCCTTACGGCCGCCTTTGGTCAGGTCTTCGGAGGTGATGTCCCAGTCATCGCCCCGGTTGAGGGAGCGGTGGAATTTATTGGAGCCGAAATAAACCACATCACTGTTGTGGGCCGACAGGTGGATGGGGCTTTGCCAGTTGAAGCGCAGCGGCCGCTCGCCCAGCTCGTGTTGCGGTTTTATGCTTTTGGTCTCACCGGTGGTTTTGTTTACCCGGGCATAGTAGCCAAACTGCGAGCCGGTATAAACCGTATTGTTATCGCGCGGGTCCACCACCACCTGCATGCCGTCACCGCCATACACGCTTTTGTACGGGTAGCGGCCAGTCGATTGCCAGCGGGTGCTGTAGCTATAGGTGTGCGGGCCGCCCCATACGCCATTGTCCTGCAGGCCACCATACACATTGTAAGGTTTGGCAGCATCGGTATTTACCGAATAAAACTGCCCGACCGGTATGGTGTTTTGCTTGGTCCAGGTGGCGCCATCATCAAACGATGTGTTTACTCCGCCATCGTTACCGTTTATCAGCAAGCCCTTGATGTTCTTGCTCACCCACAGGGCGTGGTGGTCGCCATGCTGGTTGTCGCCATCGATGCTTTTCCAGGTTTTGCCGCCATCATCGCTGCGTAAAATAGGCACGCCCATAATATACACCTTGCGGTCGTCATAGGGGGCCACCCGGATATTGCCGAAATAATAACCATAAGAAAAATACAAGCCGTCAATATAGTCTTTATGCGTTTTAACCCAGGTTTTGCCACCATCGGCCGACATATACACCTCGGCCCCAATTACCGGAGTGTCAAAAAGTTGAGCGTTGGCGTCTTCCAGGTAGGTCACCAGGTCGGAGGGCTTGATGCTGCCGTTTTTTACCTGTTTTTTGATACCGGCCGCGGTGTATTTGCGCGGGAAACGCTGGCGGTCGAGGAAATCATTCAGGTCTTTATCATTGAGTTGCAGAAAATCTTCTACGCTGATGCTACGCAACAGGTCTTTGGTTACGGCATGCTTTTCCTTTGCAGGCGGGCGTCTGTTTTGGTTGTCGAGCACCGCATAGATTTTTTGCGGGTTTTGCTGTGAAATAGCCAGGCCGATGCGTCCTACGCCCTTATCGTGCGGGAAGCCGTTGTTACCGGCTGTCAGCAGGTGCCAGGTCTCTCCGCCATCTGTGCTTTTATAGATACCCGAACCGATGCCGCTGCCCTTGAAGTTCCAAGCCTTGCGCTCACGCTCCCAGGTGGCGGCATAGAGGATATCGGGGTTGGTGGGGTCTATTACCAGATCTACCGCCCCGGCATCGTTGCTTACAAACAGGGTCTTGCGCCAGGTCTTACCACCATCGGTAGTTTTATAGACCCCGCGCTCGGGGTTGGCCGAGTACAAATGCCCCAGCGCAGCTACCCATACGATATCGGGGTTGGTGGGGTGCAGCACTATGCGGCCGATGTGGTGCGTTTCCTCCAGGCCCAGGTGCTGCCAACTTTTGCCGCCATCGGTGCTTTTGTAAATGCCATTGCCGGCATAGGAGGAGCGGCTGGAGTTGTTTTCTCCTGTGCCTATCCAGATGATATTGTGCTGCCAGTTTACCGCTATATCGCCTATGGTCATTACCTCCTGGTAGTCAAACAGAGGGGTGAAGCTGCTGCCGTAGTTGTGGGTTACCCACAGGCCGCCCGAAGCAAAGGCCACATAATAATGCTGCGGGGCGTCTTCGTTTACATCCAGATCCACTACCCGGCCGCTCATGATAGTGGGGCCTATGTTGGTCATGGGTACATTGGCCGTCAGCGAGCTGCCGGCACGGCTAAGACGGGTTTCGTAGGCCTGATGGCGCACGCTGGCCGGAGTAGGGTCGGTCTGACCAAAAGAAAACGAAGCGCAGGCCAATATTAAAAAGCCAAGCAGGGAAGATCGATAAGTCATTTTCATGGGGATTTTGTCATTATTGCCCCTAAATTAAGCAGCGATGATTTATTATTGATAAAAAATTATTTGGAAGGCAACCCATTAGCGGTTGTTTGAATAATATATGCAGAAACGCTGGCAAATAGCACCACCCCCGGATGAGGCCCTGGCGCGGCAATTAGCGCAGGCCATTAATGTGAGCCTGCCGCTGGCCGAAATACTGGTACGCAGGGGGATTACCAGCTATGAGGAAGCCCGTGATTTCTTCAACCCCAGCCTGGACGAACTGCACGACCCCTTTCTGATGCAGGATATGGATATTGCCGTAAGGCGTCTGCAGCAGGCCATCGATCGCCAGGAGAAAGTGCTGATCTATGGCGATTATGATGTGGACGGCACCACTTCGGTGGCGCTGATGATGACTGCCCTGCGACCCCATCTGCAGCTACTGGACTATTACGTGCCCAACCGCGATACCGAGGGCTACGGGGTATCGGCAGCCGGCATACAGTGGGCGACAGAGCAGGGCTTCGACCTGATTATCAGCCTCGATTGCGGCATCAAAGCCCATAATACCATCAGCCAGGCCGTAGAGCAGGGCATCGACTTCATCGTTTGCGACCACCATACCCCCGGTGCGGAGCTGCCTCCGGCCACCGCCATCCTCGACCCGCAGCGCCACGATTGCCGCTACCCTTATAAAGAGCTGCCCGGTTGCGGGGTGGGGTTTAAATTGCTGCAGGGGCTGTACCACGCACAAGGGTGGCAAAAGGATAGCTTGTGGGTGCTGCTGGATCTGGTGGCTGTGGCCATCATGGCCGATATGGTGCCGATAACCGGGGAGAACCGCATTTTGTGCCATTACGGTTTGCAAAAGCTCAATGAGAATCCGCAGCCCGGGCTAGCTGCCCTGATGTCAGTGGCCGGTTTGAAGCCGCCCATCAATACCGGCAATGTGGTGTTCGGCATTGCCCCGCGTATCAATGCAGCCGGCCGCATGGAGCATGCCGCCAGGGTGGTGGAGCTGCTGACCAGCGCTGACCAGGAGGAGGCGCATTTGCTGGCCAGCGAGATCAACGCCAAAAACGAAATGCGCAGGGATATAGAAAAAGATATCGTAGAGCAGGCCCTGGCTATGATTGAGGCGGAGCAGGAGCAGCGTGTTACCACCGTGCTGCACGAGCCCACCTGGCACAAAGGGGTGATCGGCATTGTGGCGTCTAAGTGCATTGAGCATCACCACCGGCCTACCATTATCTTCACCACCTCCAACGGCCTGCTTACCGGTTCGGCCCGCTCGGTGGGGCAGTTCGATATCCATGCGGCCCTCGAGGCCTGTGCCGATCTGCTGGAGCAATTTGGTGGTCATAAGTATGCAGCCGGCCTTAGCCTGCACCCCGACAACTGGCTGACCTTTCGCAGTCGCTTTGAGGAGGTGGTGGCTGCTACCATCCCGCAAGAGTACCTGACACCGGTGGTGTATATCGAAAACGAAATAGACCTGGCGGTGATCAGCGATAGTTTTCTGAGAGTAATCGAGCGTATGGCGCCTTTCGGGCCGGGCAATATGCGTCCGGTGTTCGCTACCCGTGGTCTGCGTCACAAGGATTTGCGCCTGCTTAAAGACGAGCATATCAAAATGCAGGTGGTAAATGAGGATGGTCTGGTTTTTGAGGCCATTGGTTTTTATATGCCACATTTTTATGAAAAACTGCAAGCTATCGACAGCTTTGATATGGCCTATGTAATTGAAAAAAACCGTTTTCGTGACCGGGAGACTATCCAGTTGCAGATCAAAGACATTAAGTTTGCCACAAATACTACAGCATGATACTCCGAGCCGAGCACCTGGTAAAAAAATACAAGAAGCGTAAAGTAGTAAACGATGTATCGCTACAGGTAGAGCAAGGCGAAATCGTGGGGTTGCTGGGCCCCAATGGAGCCGGCAAGACCACTACCTTTTACATGATTGTGGGTTTGATAAAGCCTAACGAAGGAGATATCTATCTGGATGGTGAGAATATCACCTCCCTGCCTATGTATAAAAGAGCGCGCATGGGTATCAACTACCTGGCGCAGGAGGCCTCGGTGTTTCGCAAGCTTACGGTAGAGGAGAACCTGCTGGCTGTTTTGGAGATGACCAAAATGAGCAAGGCTCAACAGCTTGAGAAAATGGAAAGCCTGCTCGAGGAGTTCAGCCTGACGCATGTGCGTAAAAACCTGGGGGTGGTGCTGTCGGGCGGTGAGCGCAGGCGAACCGAGATAGCCCGGGCGCTGGCAGTAGATCCAAAATTTGTGCTGCTGGACGAGCCCTTTGCCGGGGTAGACCCCATTGCCGTGGAGGAGATTCAAACCATTGTGGCCAGGCTCAAAGACAAGAACATAGGCATTCTGATCACCGATCATAATGTAACCGAAACCCTGTCGATTACCGACCGTGCCTACCTGATGTTTGAGGGGCGACTGCTCAAAGAAGGTACGGCCGAGGAGCTGGCTGCTGACCCGCAGGTGCGCAAAGTTTACCTGGGTAAACACTTTGAACTGAAGCGAAAAATCTAGCATTTCTTTCCGATTTAAGCGCGGCTGAATTACTTTGCAGGCAGGCCACTTGCAACCGTATGGAAATTCTTAATTCATTTTTGACCTGGGTGATGAAAAAGCGCATTCACCAGATTGAGCTTTTCATCAAATACCCGCTGGAGGTACAGCAAGAGGTCTTTCTTAACCTGATTGATAAAGCCAAAGACACCGAATTCGGCCGTCAGCATGATTTTGCCAATATCCGCAATTATGAGCATTACCGGCAAAAGGTGCCGGTACGTAGTTATGAGGAGCTCTACCCCTATATCGAGCGTATGATGCGGGGCGAGCAAAATGTGTTGTGGCCTACTACCATCAAGTGGTTTGCCAAGTCATCGGGTACCACCAATGCCCGTAGTAAGTTTATACCGGTATCGCCCGAGGCGCTGGAAGACTGCCATATGAAAGGCGGCAAAGACTTGCTATCGATCTATATCAACAACCGCCCCGACAGCCGTATGTTCGTGGGTAAGAGCCTGTCGATAGGCGGCAGCCACCAGATTAACCCGCTAGATCCATCGGGTAAATCGTATTACGGAGATGTATCGGCTGTGATTATGAAGAACCTGCCGCTGTGGGCCAAATATGTGCGCACTCCCAGCGAAGAGGTGGCCTTGCTGGAAAACTGGGAAGAAAAGGTGGAGCGTATGGCCAGGGAGGTGGCCAAAGAAAATGTAGCCAGTATGGCCGGGGTGCCTACCTGGACACTGCTGGTGCTGCAGCGGGTGTTGCAGCTTACCGGTAAGAACGACATCAGCGAGGTATGGCCCGATTTGGAAGTGTTTTTTCATGGGGCGGTGGCCTTCGGCCCTTATCGTGAGTTGTTTAAGTCCATTATCTCATCACCACGCATGCAGTATATGGAGACCTATAATGCTTCCGAGGGCTTTTTCGGTATTCAGGATACCTCCAACCTGGATGAGATGCTGCTTATGCTTGACTACGGTATTTTTTATGAGTTCATTCCTTTTGATGAAATAGACCGGGAAAACCCTACCGTGCTGGAGCTAGGTGAGGTAGAAACGGGCCGCAATTATGCCATGCTGATAAGCACCAATGCTGGCTTGTGGCGCTATAAGATTGGCGATACGGTTCGTTTTACTTCCACGCACCCGTACCGCATAAAGATCAGCGGCCGCACCCGGCACTTTATCAATGCCTTTGGCGAAGAGGTGATAGTGGAGAATGCCGAAGAAGCCATTACCTATGCCTGCGAGCAAACCGGGGCCATTGTGGAGAATTTCACGGCTGGCCCGGTGTATCTGCAGCAGGGCAAGCAGGGGGGGCATGAGTGGTTGGTGGAGTTTGCCCGGCCACCGGCAGATCTGGATGAATTTACCCGCCTGCTCGACAATCGCTTGCGGCAGGTAAATTCCGATTATGATGCCAAACGCCAGGGCGATCTGGCGCTGGTATTGCCGCGGGTACATGCAGTGCCGCGCGGCACCTTTTACAACTGGATGAAAAAGCGCGGTAAGCTGGGTGGGCAAAACAAAGTGCCGCGCCTGAGCAACAACCGCGAATACCTGGATGACATACTGGCCATGCTGGCTACGCAGGGATAAAGGTTAGGTGATTGTACTTATGGGCTTAAACAAAACAATTGATTTATTGCCCCTTAGCCGTAAGCAGAGAAGAGAAATTGGTGGGGATCAGAATACTATCAGATGATTTTCGAATATCTTTGTAAGGAGTGAGGAAGAAAAAAATGAACAGGAAAACAAAACATAGGATAATAATAGGCGATAGCCGGCAAATGAGAAGTGTTCCGGATAAATCGGTTCAGTTAATTATCACCTCCCCACCTTATTGGCAATTAAAAGATTATGGTGCGGAAAATCAAATAGGTTATAATAACACCTATGAAGAATATATAAATAATTTAAACCTTGTTTGGTTGGAAAGTTATCGTGTGCTTGATAATGGTTGTAGGCTTTGTGTAAATATTGGAGACCAATTCGCACGCTCTGTTTACTATGGTCGTTATAAAGTAATCCCTATCAGAACAGAAATAATCAAGTTTTGTGAAAGTATTGGGTTTGACTATATGGGCGCTATTATTTGGCAGAAAAAAACGACATCCAATACCACCGGAGGGGCTTCTTTGATGGGGAGCTATCCAACACCAAGAAATGGGATTCTGTCAATAGATTACGAATTTATTTTGATATTCAAAAAACTTGGTACTCCCAAAAAACCAAACAGGGAAATCAGAGAGATATCAAAAATGACCAAAGAAGAATGGAAAACCTATTTTGCCGGTCATTGGAATTTTGGTGGGGCAAAACAAGATGGTCATATAGCGGTATTTCCTGAAGAGTTGCCCAAAAGGTTAATAAAAATGTTTGCTTTTGTAGGGGATACGGTGCTTGACCCGTTTCTCGGAAGCGGAACCACCTCTCTTGCCGCGAAAAAACTGGGGAGAAATTCTATAGGTTACGAAATAAACCAAGATTTTTTGCCCTTTATCGAACGAAAGTTAAAAATTAAAAATGACTCTTTAAATGAATTTGAAATTTATGAAGAGAAGTCAACCGTCAACTTTAAAGAGGCCATAAAAAAACTTCCTTATGTTTTTATAGATCCTCACAAATTTGATAAAAAAACCGACCCCAAAAAATTGCATTTTGGCTCAAAAATTGATATGAATGGTTCTACCCAAAGAGAGGAATATCATTCAGTAAAAGAAATTCTAAGCCCTGAATTAATAAAACTAAACAATGGCCTGATAGTTCGTTTGATAGGGATAAAAGAAAAACAGGAGGTAAATGGGAAAGCAATTGAATTTTTACGGTTAAAAACAAAAGGGCAAAAGGTGTTCCTGAAGTTTGATAAAATTAAACACGATAAGGACAATAATCTATTGGCATACGTTTATTTAAAAAATAAGACCTTTTTAAATGCACATTTAATCAAAAAAGGATTAGCAGAAATTGACACTTCATATCAGTTTAAAAACAGAGAAAGATTTATTAAATACAAAAGGCAAGGTTAGGAAATGGCCAAGGAATGGATACTAAATAGTGCTATGAATAGATTCCAACTAAATTTTAAAAGAAATGTTGGGCCTACTTCTGAATCAATTAGAAAATGTGCTCCAAAGACACTTGACGAATGGGAGCAGTATTATTTTAACAACGTCCGTTCGAAACAACATATAGAAGAGCTAGGTAGAAAGCTGTTTGTGAAAATAACGGAGGTTATTCAAGCTGAAGTTGAAGAAATTACAGAAGAAGATTGTATTAACTATATGCTTCAGATGGTAATAAACAGAACTTTTGACGGCTATGTGACAGAAATTAAAACAATATACGGCCAACTCCATGCTATACTTCAAGGGGATTACCCTGATATTAAAATAGAACCTGCACCTGATGAGTGGGATAGACTTTATAATGTTGACTTTTATATTCCAGTTGACAATAAAAGTATCGGATTACAAATAAAACCGGTAAGCGATGGTATTCAACTAAGCCAAATTTACAAGGAACGAGAAATACAGAAACATACCCACGAAAAATTTTATAATGAATTTGGCGGAAAAGTTTTCTATGTATTTTCAATTAAAGAGAATGGGAAGAAAAGAATTGCCAATGAAGAAGTGATAGAAGAAATACGGCAGGAAATTGCAAGATTGAAAAATGCGGGCATCTAGATTTACGTATGAAATAAAAGGAGGGAAAGTACAGACTAAACAAAATTAAACGGCAGAGGATTTTAACCACCACCTACCAGGCGGGCAAGCAGGTTTGTCAAATAAAACACTAAGATTAGAGTGCCATAGAGGCCGATTACCTGCAGGCGGTTTTGGGTGGTACGCCACCACAATACCCACCAGGGGCGCCACAGGCCCAGCAACAAGCCGGCTATAGCCAGCCACATCATGGCTTTGCTGATTGTTGCCAATGCCTGCCAGAGCATGGTAAGAAATATTAAAGGGTACGCTTGATCTCGCGTATTTCGTACGACTCGATTTCGTCTCCTACCTTCAGGTCGTTGAAGTTTTTGAAGCTCATGCCACATTCATAGCCGCTTTTCACCTCCTGCACATCCTCCTTGAAGCGCTTGAGCTGGCCGACCTCACCGGTATAGATAACAATACCATCGCGGATAATACGTACATTATTGGTGCGCTTGATCACCCCATTGGTTACCATACAACCGGCCACGGTGCCCACTTTAGAGATTTTGAACACTTCGCGGATTTCGGCATTGCCCATCACCACTTCTTCTTCCTCGGGGGCCAGCATACCTTCCATGGCGTCTTTTACTTCGTTGATGGCATCGTAAATTACCGAGTACAGGCGTATTTCCACATCCTCGGTCTCGGCCAGGCGTTTGGCACCGGAGGAGGGCCGCACCTGGAAGCCGATAATCACGGCATCGGCAGCCGAGGCCAGCAGCACATCCGATTCGGAGATCTGCCCTACGCCCTTATGCACCACATTTACCTGAATTTCCTCATTGGAGAGCTTAAGCAAAGAATCCGACAGGGCCTCTACCGAGCCGTCCACATCGCCTTTTACAATGATATTAAGCTCTTTGAAGTTGCCGATGGCTAGTCTGCGGCCAATCTCATCGAGGGTAATATGCTTTTTGGTACGTAGCTTTTGCTCGCGCACCAGTTGTTCGCGTTTGGTTACCAGTTCGCGGGCGGCTTTTTCATTGGGCATTACCTTAAGCGAGTCACCGGCCTGCGGAGCACCATCCATACCCAGCATCAGCACCGGAGTGGAAGGCCCGGCTTCTTTTACTTTTTCACCCAGGTGGTTGAACATAGCCTTTACCCGGCCAAAATGGGTGCCGGCCACTGCCACATCGCCCACATGCAAAGTGCCGTCCTGAACCATAACGGTAGTCACATAGCCACGGCCTTTATCGAGCGAGGCTTCTATTACCGTACCGCGGGCCGGCTTATTGGGGTTGGCCTTCAGCTCCATCAGTTCGGTTTCGATAAGTACTTTCTCCAGCAACTCTTCTACTCCCTGGCCGGTTTTAGCCGATACTTCCTGCGACTGATATTTGCCACCCCAGTCTTCTACCAAAATATTGATGTTGGCCAACTCCTCTTTGATTTTATCGGGGTTGGCATTGGGGCTATCTATTTTGTTGATAGCGAAAATCATGGGCACTCCGGCTACCTGGGCGTGGTTGATGGCCTCTTTGGTTTGCGGCATCACCCCGTCATCGGCAGCAATTACGATAATGGCCACATCGGTGATTTTGGCACCCCGGGCGCGCATGGCGGTAAAGGCTTCATGACCGGGGGTATCCAGAAAAGCAATGCGCTGACCGGACTGGGTCATCACATCATAGGCACCGATATGCTGGGTAATGCCTCCGGCTTCTTTTTCGGTAATGCGTGATTTACGGATGTAGTCGAGCAGGGAGGTTTTACCGTGGTCAACATGGCCCATCAGGGTAACGATAGGCGCCCGCGGCACCAGGTCTTCTTCGCGGTCGGGGGCATCTTCTTCTTCCTGCTCCAGTTCTTCATCGATGTCAGCAAACTCCACCGTATAGCCAAATTCATCGGCCACGATGGTAATAACCTCGGCATCGAGGCGCTGGTTGATAGACACCATCATGCCCAGGTTCAGACAGGTGGCGATTACCTCATTGGGCGATACATCCATGAGGGCAGCCAGGTCGCTTACCGAGATAAACTCCTGTACTTTGAGTACCTTGCTGTCTTCTTCTACCTGGTCGGCTTGCTTTTGGCTCAAGATAGCTTTTTTCTCCTTGCGGTACTTGGCGCCCGTTTTCTTTTTGCTCTGGCTTAATTTGGCCAGGGTTTCCTTTATTTGCTGTTGCACTTCCTGCTCCGAAGGCTCTTCTTTTTTCATGCGGGCGCGTTCCCTGCGTGAGAGCTTCTTTTTCGGCTCAGGTTTGATCTTAGGCTTTTCGGTGGTAATACGCTTACGCTGGCGCTTACCCCGGGTATCGGATGAGGCCACTGGCTTGGGCAGCTCAATGGTATCGAGCACCTTAAGTCCGCGCAGCTTATCGGCCTTGGCTTCAATTACCTCTTTGGCTTCCTCTGGCTTGGCCGGTTCTTTGGCAGGCGGTTTTTCTTCGGCTGGTTCTTCTTTGGCTACCGGAGCTTCTTCTTTTTTCTCTGCCGGTTTGGCCTTGGGCTTGTCAAGGTCTATCTTGTCAAGCACTTTCAGTCCTTTCAGTTTGGGTTTGGCCTCCTCTTCTTTGGCTGGCGGCTCTTCTTCCTTAATGCTGCCAGAAGACAAATTGGTAATCCTGATCTCAGAGTCTTCCTCTTTGGGTTTGGGCTTGTCCTTTTCGGCCGTCTGCTCGATATCGAGTGGAAAACGTTCTTTACGCTGTGTCCCAATGCTGATATTTTCCGCCTCTTCTTTTTCGTGCAATGAAGCGGCAAACTCCTTAGCCAGCAGCTCGTATTGTTCGGGCGTAATTTTGGTGTTGGGGTTATGCTCTATGGGCATCCCCTTGTCGCCCAGGAACTCCACGATGGTATCGCTGCCCACATTTAATTTGCGGGCTACCTGGCTAAGTCTCATGGGTTTTTGTACAGCCATACTCAAATATCTTGCATTTATTTGGTTAAAAAAAACGGCTATTCAAACTCCTTTTGTAAAATCTTGAAAATTTCCACAATGGTTTCCTCTTCAAGATCGGTTCGTTTGGCCAGTTCTTCGGGTGATAATTGCAGCACGCTTTTGGCCGTATCCAGGCCTACTTGCTTAAGCTCATCAATTATCCAGTCATCTATTTCATCGGCAAATTCGTCCAGATCCACATCTTCGTCATCGTGGTCGCCTACCTCACGGTACACATCTATCTCCATGCCAATCAGCTTGCTTGACAACTTGATGTTTTGCCCGCCTTTGCCAATGGCCAGCGCCACCTGGTCGGGCTTGAGGTACACGGCTACGCGACCTTCTTCTTCGTTTATTTCCATGCTGGAAATCTTGGCCGGGCTCAATGTGCGGGCAATGTACAGCTCCAGGTTGTCGGTGTAGTTGATTACGTCAATGTTTTCGTTTTGCAACTCGCGCACGATGCTGTGAATACGTGATCCTTTCATGCCCACGCAGGCACCCACGGGGTCTATGCGGTCATCGTACGATTCTACCGCTACCTTGGCGCGCTCGCCAGGTTCGCGTACCACTTTTTTGATGGTGATGAGGCCGTCATACACTTCGGGTACTTCGTTTTCGAACAGGCGCTCGAGGAATACCGGAGAGGTACGCGACAGAATAATCTTGGGCGCTCCGTTTACCAGATCCACCCGGGCTACTACTGCCCGTACCGATTCGCCTTTGCGGAAGCGGTCTTTGGGTATCTGCTCCGATTTGGGCAGGCTTAGTTCATTGCCCTCGCCATCTACCAGCAGCACCTCGCGCTTCAATACCTGATAGACCTCGGCTGTGATGATTTCACCCACCAGGTCTTTGTACTTTTCGTAAATAATGTCGCGCTCCAGGTCTTTGATTTTCTGCATAAGCGTTTGCCGGGCCATGGTTACCGCCCTGCGGCCGAAGTCCTCGAGTTTAATCTCTTCGGCTACCTCTTCGCCTATCTCAAAGTCCTCTTCGATCTTGCGGGCTTCCGACAGGCTTATCTTGTCGTGATCCCAGATGTCTTCGGAGTTGTCGTCCACGATCTCACGAAAACGCCAGATCTGCAAATCGCCCTTGTCGGCATTGATGATGATATCGAAGTTATCATCATGCTCATACTTTTTTCTGATCATAGCCCTGAAAACATCTTCCAGAATAGCTATCATAGTAGGCCGGTCGATGTTTTTTTGCTGGGCAAATTCAGCAAACGATTCAATTAAGTTAGCACTATTCATAGCTTTCACTATTTAAAAGATACTTGCACCATCGCCCTTTTAATTTTTTCATAAGGCAGGGTAAGCTCTTCTTTGGTTGTTTTTTGTTTCTTGTTTACAATTATTTTGGCAATCTTAACTTCCTTGTCATCGGCTGCCAGCAGCTCGCCTTCCAGTTCGCTGTCGTCAGCCAGCCTGATACGCAGGGTACGCCCCACCCGTGCCTGGTATTGTCGCGGCAGCAGCAGCGGGTGGTCGAGCCCGGCCGATGATACCTCCAGGGTATAGCGGCCTTTGATCAGGTCTTGTTCTTCCAGTTCGGCCCCGAGCCTTCTGCTCAATGCCACGCAATCTTCAATGCTCACCCCGCGGTCGCCATCGAGCAGCACGATTACCTTGCGGTTGTGGTCGTGGCCCTTGATGACTACATCCACCAAAAAGTGGGCGGGAGAGGGCAGGTTACTTGTAGCCAGGGCAACAAGTTTTTCTTTTAACTCCATTCTTTATCAATAAAAGAGGGGACTTCTGTCCCCTCGTTTTGAAGATCGCTATTTTCATGGCAAAAATAGCCCTAAATGTTTAAGAAACCAAATTTCTTGTAAAAGACCTAATCCTCGGTATAAGAATCGCTACCGGTTTTCATTTTTTTTAAATTAAACTCATTGTAAGCAGCCAGTATGCTGATCACACCCACTACCACCAGGGCGTAGTATAGCCCTGCAGGTACGGGCATGGGGTCGCCACCGGCATAGGAGTGCAGTCCGGAGAGGTAATAATTTACTCCGAAATAGGTCATCAACACTGCCCCGAAGCTGGCAAAAGCAAAAAAATTAAAGGTAAAATGGTCGCGTAAGGATGGGATGAGCGTCAGGTGTAGTGTAAAAGTGTAAAGGATGATGGTTACCAGAGTCCAGGTTTCCTTGGGGTCCCACCCCCAGTAGCGCCCCCACGACTCATTGGCCCAGATACCTCCCAGAAAATTCCCGATGACCAGCAATACAAGGCCGGCACTCAGGGTGAGCTCCACTACCAGGCTTAGCTCGCGCAGGGTGGCATTAACGGTATTTTGGTTGTGACGATTGCGAAAAATCATCATTACCAGGTTGAACAAGGCAATCATACCACCCAGTGCCAGGAAACCGTAGCTGGCTGTAATGGTGGCCACGTGCAGGGTAAGCCAGTAGGATTTCAGCACCGGTACCAGATTGGTAATTTCCGGATTGAGCCAACTCATATGAGCGGTAAGCAAGGTAATGCCGGCCAGCAAGGCCGTAATACCCAGCGTGATGGGGGAGCGTTTGCGGAACAAAATACCAGCCAGTACTGTAGCCCATGATATGTAAATCATGGATTCATAGCCGTTGCTCCAGGGGGCATGCCCCGATATATACCAGCGCGTAGCTAGGCCGGCTGTTTGCAAGGCAAAGGCTACCAACAACAGTATGTACAGCGCTTGCGTAGTTCTGTTAAACTCCAGTTGCGGTTTGAATATCTGCATAAAGAACAGGGTGACTAAAACAGCGCCCAGCAACAAATAAACGGGGAACAATGTTTTGAAAACATTGATGCGGTTATACAAGATCTCCAGTTTTACTTTGGCTGGCGCAGGCATGATATGGCCACCATTTTGACGTTGGTATGCCTTGATTCTGGCCAGGCTGCTGTCAGCCGGCTGGTAGTTGCCCGTTTGGAGCGCCTGCTGCAGATTTGTTGTATAATTTTCAAACAGGTCGGCATTGGGGGCGCCATGACCCAGATGGTGGTGATGTTCTGCCGGAGTTACCCACATATCATCCGGGTGGCCGGGTATAGGAAAGATGCGCAGCAAGGAGCCATTGAGCACCATGTAGCATACATTTACCCGTTCGTCCACATTGATCAGCGCTTTGTCGAACTGGGTGCGCAGGGCCGGCTTTTTCTGATAAGCCTGCTCTACCTCACTGCGGATTTTATAGCGGCCGTCCTTATCTACGAAGTCAACGAATGCGGCATAGTCGCCCCGTATGTCAAGAAGTGCCTGCAGGGCCTCTTCCGGCACTTTTATAATGGCCTCGTGTTGCCATTTTTGGGGGTTGGTTAGCATGCCGAGTACCACTTGATCGGGAGTAAGACCATGATAGCTGTTTTTCTTGCTTATTTTGACCAGTACTTTGGTAGCCATGGTGTTCACCGGCTCAATACGGCCTTCCTTGCTTTGCACCAGCAGTTGGCCAAAGCGCTGGGCGTGCCGGAGATCAATATCTTGCGACTGACCCGACAGAGGCAGCAGTAGCATAATGGCCAGGGCAGCTGCCTTACCGGCTTTACGGCTGGCATGTACCTCCTTCAACTGCATAGATATACGATGAAAACGTGAGTTTTTCAGTATAAATGTGGCCAACAGACTGGCAAACAGCAGGAAATACCCGATGTAGGAGACCAGTGTTCCCCAGAAATCGTGATTTACTGATAATATGGTGCCCTGCTCGTCCTGGTCGTATGATGACTGAAAGAAACGATAACCCCGGTAATTTAGAATATGATTCATATAAATGCGATAGGGCATTTCGAGTGCATTGGCGCTGTCTATCACTACTACTTCGCTGGCATATGATGACGGGCTGTTGGAGCCCGGGTAGCGCTCCAGTTCGAAACGCAGCAATTGCAGGGCAAAGGGCAATGTTAGCATTTTATAGCCCACCTGTAAGGTAACTGGCAGGCCGTCAGCCGAAAAACGGGCAGGAGTACCCAACGGCACCTGTTGTTGTTGTCCGTTGACGGCCAGCTTTACTACCGGCAGGCCATGTTCCTGGTCATTTTTTACCGGTCGGTAGCGCAGTTCGCCATGCGGCACAAACTGTTTTACCACAAAAGAGGTGGCCCCCAGGGTATGTACTGTCATTTCCTGCAAGGGGATGAAGCCTTCTACCTCAAAGGTCGATGGAGCTTCATTGCCATCATCCACCGCTACCTGCATGCGGCCAGGAAAACGCATAAACAGGCTGTCTCCCCGGCTGATAATATGGATAAAACTGCTGCGGGAAGTGTCGTTAAAGCTGATTCCCAAATCATGCAATATTTTGCTTTGTCCACTTACCAGGCTAAATTCATGGCGGCCGTCCGGGCCTCCGGCTACTATATTGATATAGGCTGGGCCTTGTTCAGCAGGTACAAGTTCCTGACGAGCTTGTGGCATGTAGCCGTCAATGGTTATTTCTACCAGCTTGTTTTGCCAGGTTATCTTTTTGCTAAATATGGTTTTGTCAAAAGGAGCCAGTAATACCTTTTCTTCATATTTTCCACCATTTTCTTCCTCTTCGAGTGTAACAAACAAATAAGTGTCGGCAGAACGAAACTGGTTGCTGGTTTGGCCATTGCGAATATGCATCTGGCCTTCATAGCCCCAATATCGTGTAATACCGGCCCCGATAATGATAATTACCAGCGCCAAATGAATGAGCAGGATATTGAGCTTGCTTTTCAGATAAAGGTGTTTGGTGAAAATCATCCCACCGAAATTGAGCACCATCAGGAGCAACAGGAATTCGAACCAGCGGGTATTATAGACCATGAGCCGGGCCGCACTGGCGCCAAAATCGTTTTCGATAAAGGTAGCATAACCAATAACGGTAGCGAATGTCAGCAATAATATGCCCATAAACCAACCGGAGAAGAGAAAACGTAAATATTTCATTGTTTACAGATATTTGATGACTAGCCGGCCAAACCGGTGTTTCACCATCAAATATCTCTTTTCTGGTACTTCTATCTTATGATTTATGTCAAGCCAAAGGCTAATTTTTGTCATAAAATCAGTCTGTTTGCCGGGTTAGTAGCTTTCGGGGTTGTGGTTTGTGCCATGACAGGTAAGAAAGCACCGGCCACGGAAAGTGCCTCTGTCTTCGAAACGCAAACGGCCCATATTGTCAGGTTTTACTACGTTGATATCAAAGTTAATAAGATTGGAGTTGTTGGTGGAGTTACCCTGGCTGCTGCTTATACCATGTGCATCGTGGCATACCGAACACGGGGTATTTTCTCTACGTATATGGCGGTCGTGCTCGCCAAAGGAATTGTCATTAAGGATGGAATTACGATCATGGCATGAGTAGCACAGCTCATAGTTGGATGCTGATTCGGGTGTATAATCGGCTGTTTCATAACGATATTTAAGAATTTGCGGGTAGATGGAGCCATGTGGGCCGGCTACTGTGCTGGCATCACTGGCGTGGCAATCGGTACAATAAATCACACTGGATTCGGTAAGGGGCGCAATCAGGCTGGGTACATTATTGTTGACACCAGCAGCCTCAACAGGGTGATAAGAAGGGTTGCTTTGATCAAACTCCAGCCGCACATTGTTTTGTTCGATTTGGCGATTTATTACACTTCCCGGCTTGGCGGGGCTGTCGGCATGGCAGCGATAGCACAACTCATACTGATTGGTAATTACAGTTAGGTTATTGCCTCCCTGATCCACACCTTTTACGCCCATAATAAAACCGTTGGCGGCAGGCGGGTTGGCTGTCGCATTGTTTACGGCATGCGGATTATGGCAGTCCTGGCATTCTACATGCAGTGTGGTAGCCATGGCGGCTTCGGCAGCATCGTGTATGCCGTTGTAGTTGTACACATTATGAGTATAGGGTTTGAGCATGTCGGTTTGCACATCGGTAGCAGCTACATTGCCGTTGTGGCAATCGAGGCAATTGTCTTCATCGGTGGCAGCCTTGAGCAAGCGAAGGTTACCGGATGCATTATGAGGGTCATGGCAGCTCTCACAGGCATTTTCAGCTACGGTAGTATATGGCACCTCGATGTGTTGCCAGGGGTTGGTGCCGCTGCCATTCCAGGTGGCGTTGGAGAGCTTATGGCTGGAGCCGGCCCAATAACTTCGGTCATGGCAGCGCAAACACAGATCGGCATTCTGTTTACTGGCAACCAGGAATTTGCCGTATATATCGTTATGAGGGTCATGGCATGAAATGCATTGCAGCCGGCCGTTTTCCAGTACAATAGGAGTGCTTAATGAGCCGGGGTCTATCAGTTGTCCATCGCTGGCAGCCAGGGCCGGAGTATAGCTGAAAGACACCGGGTGGTCATCGCTGAGGTCGGTGGTGAGGTTGTGTGCTCCTCCCGGCATGGTTGTAATGCCACCACTAAAGGTAATATCGCTGCTGCGGCTTACCACATTACCCAAAGCAACGGTGCCGTCATGGCAGCTTAGGCAGAGCACCGAGGAGCCATCGGGTTGGCCGGGTAGCGCTTCCAGGGTTGTGCTGCTGTAAAGGGTGTAGGTCACCCCCGGATCATTGCGGTTCCACAGAGGTGCAACAGGCCTGGCGGCATGGGGGGTATGGCAAAACAGGCAGACTTCCGATTCGCTGGTGGCCTTAACAGTACCGGTACCCGACACCGACAGGTTGTGTTTTGAGGTAACGATTGTCTGGCCGTACAGTTCCGTAAAACTCGCAGCAAGCAGGCCAAAGGCAATATAGATACACCGCTTACTCATTGATTCGAAGTTTAAAAATCTGTACCCTGGCATTGAAGCTGTCGGCTATATAAATATAATCATTATCATCAATATAAATGCCGGTGGGCAGCCAAAATTCGCCTGCTTTACGGCCTTGCCGGCCAAAATGGTAGAGCAGTTGCCCCTGCCTGTCGAAGACCTGCACGTTATGAAACAAGCCATCTACCACATAAATGTTGCCGTACGAGTCGGTAGCCACCCCCTTGGGCCTGGCAAAATAACCGGATGCATCGCCTGCCTCCCCGAATTGCTCCAGATAGACACCTTCAGCGGAGAAAATCTGAATGCGAAAATTCATGGCATCGGTAACATACACCATACCATTGCGGTCGGCCCAGATGTGAGTCGGGTAGTTGAACTGCCCCGGCCCGTTGCCGCGCCCGCCAATTGTTTTGAGGGTATCGCCCTGGCCATTGAACAATACCAGACGATGCGCTCCGGTCTCGACCAACCAGAGTGCTTGTTGCCGGGGTAGCCATACCAGACCGGTAGGCTGTTTTAGATCGGTAGCTATGGTTTGTAACCGTTTGCTGCCGGCAGGTAAAAAGTATAATGCCCCCCGGCTGGCATCGGTGATCCAGATACCCCGACCGGGTGCCAGGCAAAAATCTATAAGTGTGGCAAAAGCCCCGTCAGGAGGCTTCATTTTGATTTTCTCACCCTTTCCCTTTTTTACCGCAGTCAGCGCATTGGTTTTACGATCCAGCACCCAAAAGCGGGTGGAATCATGCGCCTGCACAGCCATGGGATTAACCAGGCCCGGGGGTTGTTTGCCGGCAAGCAGATTGGCCATTTTTCTGAAAAAACCTTTTCCGGCAACAATATAACGATCGGCCGGGTATTGGCCTACCCAGCGTATTTCAGGCGCTGTTGCGGCTGGTGACAGATTTGCCGATTGGGCTATGGCCACCCTTGACCAGCAGCCAAACAGCAGCATGCCGCTTAATATCGAGATGTTAATTACCGGTATCATGTTGCAGGTTTAGAGTATCGGGTTTTGTCTGACGCTCATAAAATTTGCGTTCATGGCAGCCCGTTAAGCAGGAGCCGCCCAGGCTGTCAGCAGTAAATTCTATTGGCATTAGCCAGTTGCCGTATTGGGTTTCGTTCTTTATCAGGTACTTGTTTGGGGTGCCGTGTGCGTCATGGCATAGCTTGCAATTACGGCCGCGTTTGCCCTGACTGTGCAGGTAGTGCAGGTTTTTTCTTTGTTGGCGAAAACCAGTCAGCGAATCGGTAAGCGGGGTAGTAAGCATTTCTTTTGGATGGCATTTGAAGCACAGGTCATAGTTGCCAGGGATACCCGAGGCATAGTTAGAGGCGGGGAAGGCCAGGTTTAACAGGTTGTGTTCTTCCGATTGATGAGGCTGGTGGCAGGCTGTACAGCCATCGGTATTGATCGGTTCGTGTATGGTATTGCCAGGCGCCAGCAAGGGGCCAATTGCAGCCAGGTCGCCTTGCAGGGCAGCAACCTTTTTGTCGTGACAATCAAGGCAAAGCTGCTTGTCTTTTTTATCCTTGCGCAAAACATGCTCGTAATTAGTGGCGTGAGCACTATGGCATTTCAGGCATGCTTCATCCTGTTGAATAACCTTATGCACCAGCCGTGCATTGGTCAGGGTATTGTTCATGTCCTCGTGGCAGCTCAGGCATAGGTCTGCGGGGGGGCTGTCGGCCAGGTGGGCCTCTTGCGAGCTGTGGCCGTTGTGGCAATCGAAGCATTGCTTTTTGTCGAAAGGCGTGTGCACTACGAGGCGTTTGAACTCCTTGCGAACGCTGCGGTGGCATTTACGGCACATCCTGTATGGCTTGTTGCTGGCCATCAGATTGTTGTAGTTCGATTGATGAGGATTATGACAACCGGTACAATTGCCATCACTTACTGCCTTGTGTATCTGATTGTTGGCCGGGATATCGAGCTCATGACAATCCAGGCAGAGAGGACCCACGGGGTCTTTTTTAACCAGGTACAGATTGGGCGAATTGTGGACGTCATGGCAGGTAAAGCAATCGCCCTTTTGCACCGGATCGTGTACATGCTCTTTATCGTTGGGGTCGTGGCATTCGTAGCACAGGCCGGGCACCTGGTTGGTGAGTACAAAGGTCAGTTGGTTTTCCTGTGGGTGTTCATTTTGGATAGGCTGGTGACAGCGATCGCAGCCTTTCTTTACCGGCCCATGAATGGATTCGCCCGTAAGTAAATCATCGTGGCATTGCTGGCAGGTTTTGGTGGTGTCGGCTGGCAGATGAGAGGAAGACAAGGATATGGGCCAGGTATCGTGGTTGTACACATATACCTGGTCAGGCCGATAGGCAGTAGCTGGTGGCGCAACCTCTACCGGTTTACTGAGCAGCCATAGCCATAAGAACATTACCCAAATTTCCATATGCAATGCCGGTTAAAACCTTCTGTCAATCTGAAAATATATTCCTTTGAAGTCAAAATTTTCACTAATATAAAAGCGCCTGTATACCTCCACGCCCGCTCTCATATAGAGATTGCGATAAGCGGTATTAAACTCCAGTTTGGCAGTAACCAAATCCAGGTCTATTTGTTCGCCTATCTGCTTGCGATAGCCCGTGTCCAGACGCAGGCTGGTACGTGGTTTTATTCTATAGACCATTTTGCCGAACAGGCTGGCATAAAATTGCCTGGTATTATCTTCGGTAAGCAACAGGTCGGTAATATCGCCATTTACCGAAAAGAGCCATTTTTTGTTAAAGCTGCCATTCAGGCGCAGGTAATAGCGCATTTTCTCATAAGGTACAATTGTGCTGCGGTACTCATCACGTTCTATGCCAATATTCAACAACCATATATTGAGGCGTCCGCCATACAGATGACGCTGGTAAAAATTAAGCGTGACGAATTCTGGCGATTCGATACCCGAGTAATCCTGGGTGGAAAGAGAGTAGTACATTTCCAACAACTGGCGGAACAAAACCAGGCGTACTGTAAACAGTTGGCGATGAGCGATAAAGCTGTAAGAGCCGACCTGGGCGGCTGTATAATCTACCAATATGGCTGCGTTGTTGGGTATTTGGCCGCCTGGAATGCGCACTACCTCGAGAAACTCATTGTGGTGCACAAGGCGGTAGTCAAAATCGAGCTGATAAATGATTGCCCCCGTATTGTCTTTCACCACTACAGAGGCCGGGTCAACATAAGGCAGGTTAAGCAATACTACCTCGCCATCGCTAAGCACGTGGGGTTCATCAAAAACCCGGATCTCCGAACCCGGTTTACTGCTTATCTGTTGCCGGTGCTGCTTGTAGCTGTATTGCAGGTTGAGGGTGCCGGTAGGTATTTTTTTGATATAATTGAAGCTTATGCCGGTGCGCAGATTGTTTTCCTGGTAAGCCGAGTGATAGGTGTTGAATTGTTCTACAAACAACGAACTGCGTAAGCTGGCGTATAGCTGGTGTTCCAGGGTGGCATTCAGGCGCATTTGGCGTAAAGATTGTACCTGCTGGTTGAGCAGGGTGTAGTCGAAATTGCCACTGAAGCGAAACTGTTTGGGCAAACGCAGGTTTACCGATTCAAGTATCTGTAATCGATCCTGGTTCAGGGTAGTTCCACGCTGGTTAAACCCGATTATGAACGATCGCAGGCTGTAGTTTTTGCGCCCATCCAGGTAGTACATGTTGGTCAGTTGCCAGGTGGTAAAGCGGTTATACACCTGCACGAGGTTTTGATCTTCCTGGAAGAAGTCATAGCTATTGAAACTCAGTTCATTTTTATCGCCCAATCTGGTAAAAGAGCGGCTCACGGTAGCCCGGATGTCTTTTTGCCGGTTGCGGTAAGTGCGGCCGGTTTCTGTTTCGAGCTGATTCCACTGGCGATCGCTATAGCTGGCCGTAAAAGGCAGTATTTTATTGGCCAGATTGAAATTAACGCCCCACAGCCTGGCATCGGTACGCAGGCTGGTTACATATTCTCGATTTATGTAATTGCTGCTCAGGTCAAAATGTCCGCTCAGACTAACCGGTTTGCCGCTAAAAAGGGTAGCACGGGTATTGAGCCTGGCAAAGGTAAGTACCTCCGAGCGGTCGGGGCTTACGGTGTAACGCTGGCGCGACAGCCCGGGGTTGAACTCTCCGCCAATATCCAGCAACAGCAAATTGGGATGGCCCAGATAACTTTGGGTGTTGAGCTGGATATTACCGTAGAGGAAGGGAAAAGTGGAAAAGTCGGTAATACCGCTTATAGTGCGCCTTTGTTCGCGGTAAAAACCGCGCAGCCCAACCGAACCGGAGTAGTGCCTTAGCCCCCACACCTGGAAACTATCGGGGGGCTGTTGGGCATACAGGCTGCCGGCTGCGAATATGATTAACAATATGGTTAAATGGCGTACCATATGGTTTTAGTCCAGCATAAACTCCTTATCACTGCCGTGCGGGTTATGACAATCTGTGCATATTTTTTGGCCTTCATTATGTTCGGGGGTACTGTAAGCCCGGGTATCCTGGTGGCAGCCGAGGCAAAGGTTGTTGCCATCGGCCATCAGCAGGTGTCTGGCCGGTGAGTCGTGCCGCTGATGGCAAGTGGCGCAGTAGTTGCCGGCTACCGGGCCATGCATAAATTTGTTCTGGCTGATCTTTTTGTCGTGGCAAGAGTAGCAGGCGCCAGCCTGCAAAACACCATAGTTATCGCTGCTATGGGCATTGTGGCAATCCACACATTTGGTGCGTGGGTTCTGGTTGCGGTGCAGTTTGTCCTGTGCAATGGCACTTTGTTCATGGCAGCTATAGCACAAATTATTGCCATCACCCAGCAGCAGGTTGTTGTAGCCTGACCTATGCGGCTCATGGCAAGCAGAACAATAACCGGCTCCGGCCGGGCCGTGCTTGTAGTGGTAGGTGCGGTTTTCGTGGCAATTGTAGCACATTTGCGGTTCGTCAGCTACCATGCGTCCCATATGTTGTTCGCTGTGGCATTTGTTGCATTCTTTTTTTACATAGGGTTCATGGTATTGATACCGGGGAGTGTGCACGGCCATCACTGCCACCAAGCGAGCCGAATCGGTCTGGTTCAATGTGTCCACACCCACTGTAAGTTGTTGCTTCCGGGCCGGGGGTGGCACCCCGTCAAACAGGGCAGACAACACCTGATACCTGACAGTAGGTGAACAAGCCAGCAAACCACACAGGCTCAGCATAAGCAACAAGACAATATGACGACCTCCAAGAGCCATTTAGGGTGAGTTTGTTTTCTCTTCTATATAGCCGTAAATATTAAGCTTGTCCGGGCCGAAGTTGTTGGTGACCAGTATCAGGTATTTAAGCCTGTACCGGTCATCTACAAATTTTTGGAAATACTCCAGCCCTTTATAACTGAGTGTAACTTTGGCCGGTAGCCACATATCACCTGGCGCCTGGTAGCTGCCGCCAAAAAACATAAGCAGGCGACCCTGGGCATCAAACATCTGAACATTCTCAAAAGCAGCATCCACCACATACAGAATACCGCTGCTGTCCACCGCTATACCCTTGGGCCGGGTAAACTGTCCGATCATGCGACCATAGCTACCGATAGTTTGCTGCCATTCACCCTCCAGGCTGTAGGATTTCACATTAAATTCACCGAAATCACTTACATACAGGCGATCGCGGATAACATAAAGGTTGGTTGGCTGGTAAAGATGTCCTGCTGCCGGATTTGCAGGCGGAATAGAGTACAGGTAGGCAAAGGCGCTATCGCGGCTGAAAACGTCAATAGCGCCACTGACCACATTGGCTACCCATACCTTATTGTAAGCAACAAATACATCGGTGGGCTTGAAATCACCGGGCTTGTCAATAGCTCCGGCATAGTTTAGCCGGGCATCAAACACCACAACTTGTTTGCGGGAGGCATCGGCTACAAACAAATATCCCGTTGAATCGACAAAACAATTGATTGGCAACTTAAGTTGCCCGAGGCCGCGCGGTGTAAAGTAACTGAATGTTTTGTTTTTGAGGTCGAGTATTTCCAGACCTTTCAGGTCCAGGTCGCACAGATAGATTAGGCTGTCATTCATAAACACACCGTAAGGCTTGAATACAGGCTTTGGCCTTTCTTCACCCAATACAAATCGGTCAAACCCGGAGCGTTGTCCCTCTACCTGTACAGAAGTGCTGATGCTGGTGAGGTATTGGATACGGGCGGTATCGGGGGGTGACGGATAAATAACGACCTCGCTGGTAGCGGAAGGGTATTGCTTTTTGCTACAAGCAGATAGCAGCAGCGTAATGCAAGACAAAAGGATGAGAAAAGATAATAGTCCGGTAATATGTGTCCTCCGCTTCATTTTTTTCCCTCATCTTTATCAAATATCAACATTTACAGCAGTTGAAATAATGACCCAAATCAGTCGCTTTAATGATTTTTGTCTGTTTATTGATGTTTTAACCCGGAAAATTTACCTGGCATAATCATCTGATCTTTACCGGTATAAATGCTTTGGATGCCGTCTTAAAGAGCTTTTAATCTGCTATACATACCTAGGGTATTTAATCAAAAAAGGCGGAGCAAGCCGCCTTTTTTGATTTTTCATAAACCCTGATTTGCTCAACGACCTATTTGTTGTGGCAAGTCAGGCACAGAGCACTGTTGGCATTATCTTTAATCAGCAGGAAGTTATTTCCGGAACTGTTGTGCACATCATGGCATGAGGCACATTGTACCTGATTAGCCAGTAACATATCCTGGGCAATGGTACCACCCAGCCCTGATGAGGTAGTGGTTGGGTCATACAAGCCGCCATCATTACTTGCAAGTGTTGCATCGTAGGTAAAGGAGATCGGATGGTCATCCGACAAGTCGGTGCCGACAAGATCGTTGCCACTTATGAAATTGGTACCACCGGTAGTACCGCCAAAGTTTTCAAGGGCTACGGTACCATCATGGCAACTCAGGCACAGCTTGGAGCTGGCTGCCGGCTGTCCCAGGTCGGTGGCATCCAGGCTGGCCGAAGAGTACAGGGTAAAGGTAGCTGTGGTCAGTTCGTGGTTCCACAGCGGAGCATCGGTAACAGACTGGGAGTTGTGCGGTGTATGACAAACGATACATACCTCTCCCGTGCTGTTCCAGGTCTCTGTGCTGAAGTCATGGGCCGATCCGGTAATGCCCTGAGCCAAACCATATGAGCTAATTGCCATGACTAGCACGCTGGCGAAAATTCTGTTGAGCGCTTTCATTTTTCTATGGGTTTTGAAGCCGTTGTTTAAAGTACTATGTAAATATCCGTTATACTAACTATATAGGCTATGACTATTGTCAGCCCGAGGACTGATATTTGTCAGTTTTTGTGATTGCAATCACAGAAAAAAACAGCCTCTGCCGGCCATTTACAAGGATTAAAACAAAAAAGGTGTCCCGGTTAAATAGCTATTCTTTGACACAAATCATAGAACTGTATGATATAAATCATATTATTTAGTCTGAAAATAAAGGACATTTGACGTGTTACAACACCTACAATTGTACCACCAAACCAATACAACCATGAAAATCAAAACCCTAACCCCGCTTGCTACTATGGCCATACTGATGGCTGGCGCGCTTCTATCCGGCTTCAATTTCCCTCAGGATAAATGGGTAGTGCCGGATGAGTATAAAAACATGGAGAACGAATATGCCGGTGAAGACGAAGACGGCATAGGAGAAGAACTGTATGAGCAGCACTGCAAGTCATGTCATGGCGAAGAGGGCCACGGTGATGGTACCAAAGCCAAGGAACTGGAAACACCGCTGCGAGACCTTACTTCGGAAGAAGTGCAATCGCAAACCGATGGCGAACTCTACTATAAAGCTATTATTGGTCGTGATGAAATGCCCAACTTTGAAAAAAAGATCAGGGACGAAGAAGACCGTTGGATGCTGATCAATTATCTAAGGGCCTTGGCCAAGTGATGCGCAGAGGGAGGCGAACGAGAGGTACCTCCCTCTTTTTATTTTTTCATAAACCACAACCGGCACAGGGTGTTGTTAGGCGCCAGTTATGTAGTTAAACCGAATAATCCGGAGCCATGAAATTGCCCAAATCGTATTATAACCTCACCTCGTACATTGGCACAGTAATAGCGGCAATCAGCTTGTTTTTGTTCCTGGCTTTTGTCCTGATTGGCTATTACAATGAAGAAGCCAGCTCCTACCTGGGGTTGCTCAGTTATATCGTTTTGCCGGCTTTTTTGATATTGGGCCTCCTCCTGATACCTGTCGGCATGTATTTTGAGTTTAGAAAGACAAAAAAACGCCAGCGTGAGTATCTGGCAAAAGGCTGGCCGGTAATTGATCTCAATGTATCCAAATACCGCAATGCTATCATTATTTTCAGTGTGGGCACGGTTATATTGTTTGTTCTGTCAGCCATTGGCAGCTATGAGGCTTATCATTATACCGAGTCAAATGAGTTTTGTGGCACAGTTTGCCATGAAGTGATGGAACCGGAATATACGGCCTACCAAAACTCCCCGCATGCCAGGGTAAAATGTGTAGCGTGCCATGTAGGCTCCGGTGCCGATTGGTATATGCGCTCAAAGCTATCCGGTTTGCGGCAGGTTTACGGTGTGATAACCGGGGATTTTGAACGGCCTATCGAAACTCCCATTGAGGATATGCGCCCGGCCCGCGAAACCTGCGAGCGTTGCCACTGGCCGGAAAAATATTATGCACGTGAACTTTATCAAACCAGACATTTTCTGGCCGATAGTACCAATACGGAATGGAATATTGCCTTGCAGATGAAAACCGGTCCCGACCACAGCGCTTTGGGGTTGTCAGAGGGTATCCACTGGCACAATAACCCGGATGTGCTCATTGAGTACATTCCCAAAAGAGCCAATCGCAAAAAAATACCTTGGGTGCGCTATATCAACCTGGCCACTGGAGATACCGTTCTTTATGAAGACGTAAAGCGCCCACTCAAAAAGAAAAAACTGGCAGAAGCAACTCCGCGCACCATGGATTGTATGGATTGCCATAACCGCCCGGCCCATAATTTCTACACCCCACAGGAGTTTATCGACCACGCCATAGTAGCCGGAGATATTCCACAGGACTTACCGTATATCAAACGGGTAGCTATGGAAATATTCATGGATCCGTTTGATAACAAAGACACGGCAATTCATACGATCAAAACTTTTACTTGGCAGTTTTACAAAGACAGCCTGCCGGCCGTGGCCCAAAGCCGCAAAGCGGATATAAACAAAGCAATCAATGGCATGATCAACGAATTTAACCGCAATATTTTTCCGGCCATGGAGGCCAGTTGGGATACCTACGAAAAACATATCGGGCATAAAACCTACAACGGTTGCTTCAGGTGCCATGACGACAAACACAAGAGTGCTGACGGCAAGGTGATATCAAAAGACTGTGACCTTTGCCATACCATAGTAATGCAGGGAGAGCCCGGTCGGGAACAGTTTGCTTCGATTAAGGAAGCGCTGGACTTCATCCACCCAAAAGAGCTGAAAGAGGGTTGGGAGGATGACCTGTGCAGCGAATGCCATCGCTATTTGTATGATTAGCCAGGCATAAAAACAAAAAAGTCTCTGTCATCGGCAGAGACTTTTTGTTTTCTTTAAAAACAGCTATTACTTTTTCTTATACCGCCTGTTGAATTTCTCTACCCGGCCGGCAGTATCTACAAATATCTTCTTGCCGGTATAGAACGGGTGCGAATCGGAAGTCACTTCCACTTTGATAAGCGGATATTCGTTGCCGTCCTCCCATTTTACGGTTTCTTTCGAGGTCATGGTTGACCTGGTTTTGAAAGTAAAGCCGGTTTGCAAATCCTGGAAGATTACCTCCCTGTATTCCGGATGTATGTCCTTCTTCATAATCGTGCTATTTACTACTGTATCGCTCCTGCTTTTGCTAAAGGAGCACAAAATTAGTGCTTTTATGTTTATCTTCAAATATTTACGGATTTATTTCCTTCAAATCGGTTGGTTGGCAGCGATTTGTTCAGGCAGTTGCGGTTAGTCTCTCACATAAACATGTACAAAGCAATCGTAGCACTCATCGCGCAGCACCAGGGTATCGTTGGCTAATAGGAAAGACTGTTGGCGACCATCGGAATAGCGTAGCAGCAGCACCTCCTTACTGCTATAAATTGACTGGCCTTTTATCAGGCGATAGCGCTCCCGGACAAGTAATGAATCGTTGCGATAGCGAGCAATGTAAGTATCATCTATTTGTAGCCGTTGCTCATAGCCGGCTGTAGCCGGGGTTTCGCTATGGCCGTCAAGACCACCTGTTGACTGCAGCCAGCGCCAGTTGCCCACCAGCGCAGCTTCCGGTTCCACCTTTTGGCGACAGGCGGCAAAGCCTGTCAGTAGCAGCATAAACCAAATAGCTCTATGCATAGCTTGCGTTTATTAGCCATTTATTAGACGGGTTTATGGGTGCAAGGTTGTAAAAGACATCGACCAAAAAGCTGTTATAGCCAAACTTTCTTTGTATTATTATATCAACAAAAACACTTGCCTAATGTGCCGATTTGTTGCCTATCTGGGCGCCCCTATTCTGGCTGCCGACCTGATTACCCGGCCCGAGAATTCACTTATTCACCAAAGTTACCAGGCCCGTGAAACCCCCGAGCCCCTGAATGGCGATGGCTTTGGCATGGGCTGGTACAACCATGCACTGCGGCCCGAGCCGGGGCTTTTTAAGGCCATAACCCCGGCCTGGAACAACCGCAACCTGAAAAACCTGGCGGAAATAGTGGAGTCGAATTGCCTGTTTGCCCACATCCGGGCAGCTACCGAAGGCGGGGTGTCGGAAGAAAATAACCATCCTTTTCGCTACAACCAGTATTTGATGATGCACAATGGCGGTGTGCCGGGCTTCAAAAAGATAAAACGCGACCTGATAAACCGGCTGTCCGATCATTACTACCAGTGGATAAACGGCCATACCGACAGTGAGCATATCTTCGCCCTGTACATGCAGCGCGTATCCGACAAATCGGGCGCCCGCCAGGGTAGTGAGCTATCGCTCGACTTTCTGGCCGACTGTTTTGCCGATGTCTTTGCCGAAATAGAGGAGCTCATGGCTGCGCGGGGTATTACCGAAGCGGCTGTTTTTAATATGGTGATAACCGATGGGCACAGGATGATTGCCACACGTTACAGCAGCGACCCCAGGCGGCAAAGCCGTACCTTGTATTTTTCAAAAGGCAAAAAATATGTCTGTGAGGGCAACCTGTGCCAGATGCTGCCGGCTGACGGTCTACCCCTCTCGATGCTGGTGGTGTCGGAAAAGCTGGACGACTACAAGGAGGAATGGATGCGCGTACCGGATAACCATGCCTTGCTTATAGAGCGGGACCTGCAGCATATGATAAGGCCGTTGTAGTAGTAAGCAGTGCAGCTTGCTGTTATGGTGCTGCTCTGTTGTTGCCTGTAAGGCCAACAAAAAGCCCTACCTTTGCAGCATGAGTAAAAAAGTCCGTAAAAATCCTTTCGCCAGCCGAAACAAAGGCGCCACCGTAAGCCAGGTGGGAATGCGCCTTAATCGCTATATAGCACACTGCGGGGTATGCTCCAGGCGGGAAGCCGATGAACTGATAGCGGCCGGGCGTATCAGGGTAAACGATCAGGTAGTGACTGAAATGGGTTACCGCTTGCAGGCCGGTGACAAGGTTTACCTGGGTAAGCGCCAGCTTAAAAGGGAGGACTATGTATATGTATTGCTCAACAAACCTAAAGATTTTATCACCACCACCAAAGACCCGCGGGCGCGTAAAACGGTAATGGATTTGGTGAAGAAGGCGGCTGATGTACGCCTCTACCCTGTGGGGCGACTCGACCGCCAGACTACCGGCCTACTGCTGCTCACCAACGATGGCGAACTGGCCGAACGCCTGAGTCATCCTTCCTACAACATTCGTAAAATCTATAAGGTGGAGTTGGATAAACCGCTTACCAAACGCCACTTTCAGGACGTTGTCAACGGCCTTACCCTGGAAGACGGCCCGGTAAAGGTAGATGACCTGGCTATCCTGGAAGGTGACGGCCGGGCAGTGGGTATAGAGCTGCATAGCGGGCGCAACCGCATCGTTAGGCGTATCTTCGAGCATCTGGGTTACCGGATAAAAAAGCTCGACCGGGTAGTATATGCCGGTCTTACCAAAGAGAACCTGCCACGCGGTAAATGGCGCTACCTGACTCCCAGAGAAATTGGCCTGCTTAAAAAGAAAGGACGCTGAGCTCTAAGCTCTGACGCCAGAGGAAAAAGGACAATAAACAAGCAGGAGACACCTCACAGCAAAAAAAACCGAAAAAATCAAATTGATTTGGCTGGCAATTATATTCATCGTAATATTGCAATATAATAAACTATGGGTGTAACCAAAACAGATTTATTTACCGCTACCCAAAACGAAATGGCCCGGGCGGCCAAGGTCTTTGCACATCCGGCCCGCATAGCCATAATTGAGTACCTGATCAAGACCAATGCCTGCGTGAATGGCGATTTGGTGCAGGAGCTGGGGTTGGCACAGGCTACCATCAGCCAGCATCTGCGTGAGCTGAAAGAGATCGGCCTGATACAGGGCACCATTGAGGGGGTGCGGGTCAACTACTGCATCAATCCGGCCAGGTGGCAGGAAATCAAGGATATGTTTACCCGCTTGTTCGAACAGCTCGATAAGGCGCCCAATTGTACTATTTAACAATCAAACCATTACAAAATGAAATCGGAAAAGGAACTAAAACAGGTAGTAAGAGAAAAGTATAGCAAAATTGCCCAACAGGAGGCGGCCGTCAATGCGGCTTCGTGCTGTGGGGCCACCAGTCCTTCAAACAAAATATATAACATCATGATGGACGACTACAGCCAGGTGGAAGGCTATGTGGCCGATGCCGACCTGGGATTGGGCTGTGGCCTGCCCACCCAATTTGCTCAAATCAGCAAGGGCGATACGGTGATAGACCTGGGCTCGGGAGCCGGCAACGACTGCTTTGTGGCGCGCCACGAAACCGGTCCGGAGGGCAAGGTGATCGGTATAGATTTTACTCCGGCCATGATTGCCAAGGCCCGCCAAAATGCCGACAAGCTGGGCTATAATAATGTGGAGTTCAGAGAGGGCGATATCGATGATATGCCGGTAGCCGACAACACGGCAGACGTGATAGTGAGCAACTGTGTGTTGAACCTGGTACCCGACAAGGCCAAAGTGATCAAGGAGATATACCGGGTGCTTAAGCCGGGTGGGCATTTCAGTATTTCGGATATTGTGCTGCAGGGGCACCTGCCGGAAGCCCTCAAGGCCGATGCCGAGATGTATGCTGGTTGTGTAGCCGGAGCCATTCAGCAGAAAGAGTATTTGGGTCATATCGAAAAGACCGGTTTTATCGATATCACCGTGCAAAAAAGCAAAGCCATTACCATACCCGATGATATTTTGTCGAAATACCTGAGTGCGGAGGAAATGGCAGCTTTTAACAAGGGCGATACGGGTATTTACAGCATTACGGTCTTTGCCCGCAAGCCGGGAGAAAAGCCGCCCAAAACCAAAGTCTCCCTGGCAGAATTACAGCAGGACGACTGTGCTCCGGGAAGCGGTTGTTGTTAGCAAAAAAACATCATAAAAAACATTGAATACAGCTTTTTACCCGGAACTGGCTGAATATATTGCCTCCCTGGCACCTGATGAGGTGCCGGCAGACAGGCAGGCATTGTTACAGCCTTTAGCAACCTTTATCCGCAACAGGTGGTCGCAGGGCGAGACGGCCAGGCTCAACTTTATCTGCACGCACAACTCGCGCAGAAGCCAGTTTGCCCAGCTCTGGGCGGCTACCCTGGCTGCCTGGCACGGTTTAGAGCGGCTGGCCTGCTACTCAGGCGGCACCGAAGCTACCGCCTTGTATCCGCAGGTGGCAACCGCCATGCAAGAGGTGGGGTTCCGGGTAGTGCAGATGGACGAGTCGGCCAATCCGCTGTATCGTTTTTATTATGCCCCGGAAGCCCCTGCTCTTGAAGCCTTTTCCAAGGTGTATAACCATCCGGCCAACCCGCAACAGGGGTTTGCTGCGGTGATGACCTGCTCGGAGGCCGAAGAGGCATGCCCGGTAGTGATAGGTGCGGCCGCCCGTATATCGCTGCCTTACGAAGACCCGAA
>WFNR01000123.1 GCA_015488485.1 Cyclobacteriaceae bacterium
TCAAATCACCATAATGCAGCTTAAAATGCACCTCTCTTTCATGGGGGTCCTGGTACAAATGGTCGATGCGATCGGTGTTGAACAATGAGGTGCGCCTTTTAATGCCATGCACCTCATAGCCTTTTTTTAGCAATAGCTCCGCCAGGTAAGCCCCATCCTGGCCCGTTATACCGGTTATTAATGCCTTTTTCATTTGACTTACTTAAAGGCACAAATATCCTGCGTTTTACAGACAATAACCAAGATTAGAGGAAGATGTTTATGCAAATCTGTCAAGTAAACAAAAGGCATATATGAGGAGGGGCCGAAACGGGTACTATGAAATAAAATAGGTTAGTATTTATTACTTTACTTCAAGGTGGATGGAGAGAATATATACACCAGAGATTGTTGCCTTATTGGACTACTTTCGTTATCTTTGTTGAATGAGTAAAAAACGGGAGCTATATTTCTTCAAAGACTATTTTGAGAAATTTTATAACCGTCAAACAAAAAGGGTACAAAAGAAAATACTTTGGACATTAAGGATAATAGAAGACTTAGATAGAATACCGGAAATGTACTTGAAACATTTAACAAATACTTCCGGGTTATATGAGATAAGGATTCGGGTTGGCAATAACATTTACAGGATTTTCTGTTTTTTTGACATTGACAACCTAGTAATAATAGGACATGGTTTTCAGAAAAAAAGCCAGAAAACACCCATAAAAGAAATAGAACGGGCAGAACAAATAAAAAAAGAATATTATGAAAGCAAAGAATAAAAATTTAAAAAGCCTTGGTCAGTTTATTGACGAAAAAATTGGCCCACAAGGAACAGACAAAAGAGAACAGTTTGAAGCAGAGTATGATGCCTTTAAACTTGGTGTGCTGATTCAACAGGCACGGGAAGAAAAAGGTTTAACCCAGGAGCAGTTAGCTAAACTGGCCGGCACCAACAAATCCTATATTTCAAAGTTGGAACGTAACCTAAAAGATATTCGATTTTCCACCTTACAGAGAATTATTAACGAAGGACTGGGCGGCCATCTTGAAATTTCAATAAAACTTAAATAAGACTTGCCAAACAACACCTGAGCGGAGTCGAAAATGGAATGTCAGGACAATAGCAATATCACTGACTTCACTATCTATAGGTGTTTGTCAACTAGTCGCTTGCCTGCAGCCAATCCTGCTTAAGCAGTGGGCATACCTTATAGCGCTCATCGTGGGTATCGTGGTACAAGGCGTCCAGCAAGTGATAGATATTGGCGAGACCCCATTTGGTAGCCCACTCAAACGGCCCCATCGGGTAGTTGGTGCCCAGCTTCATACCGGTATCAATATCCGTACGGCTGGCGGTGCCTTCCATAGTGGTATAATAAGCCTCATTGATAATCATGGCCACAATACGCGGGGTGACCAGCCCTACCCTGTCTGCCACCGCGGTAGCTTCAACAGACAATTGCGCACACAGCTCAACAGCCGGCAAGTCACTGCCATGCCAGGTGCTTACCTCCAGCAACGGGCGCTCCACAAATGTGGGGTCTCCGGCAAAGCCGTAAAAACCGCTTGGCCGGAGGGTATACTCGTGCACCAGGGCCGCCAACGAATGGCGCGTAGCATTGATAAACAACTTAATTTGTTTTAAACCCCGGTAGCCCGCAAGAGCTTGCGGCTGGGTGCCGGGTAGGAAATCGAACACCACGGTATCGGACTGGTCGGGCAGCGTGCCGGGCTCATCGAATTGTTCAATTACATGGTCATCAGACAATTTTGTCCGGATAGCGGCCAGTTGATCTTCATTCCCTCTGATATAAATCTGCATGTAAGGCGGATTATTGCTACTTTTGGCCAAAAGTAAATATTAATCACGGAATAATGAGCAAAACCATTATCAACACCCCCAATGCCCCGGCCCCCATCGGGCCGTACAGCCAGGCAGTAAGCGTGAATGAAATGCTGTATGTATCGGGGCAGATAGCCATTGACCCGGCCACCAACGAGCTGGTACAGGGCGATATCAAGGCCGAGGCACGCCAGGTGATGGAAAACCTCAAAGCCATCTTGTCGGAAGCCGGTGTGGATTTTTCTTATGTGGTCAAGACCACCATTTTTCTGGCCGATATGGCCGATTTCGCTGCTGTCAATGAGGTTTATGGCGAATACTTTGGCGAATACCCTCCGGCCCGCGAAACGGTGGCGGTGAGCACCTTACCGAAAAATGTAAATGTAGAAATAAGCTGCATAGCAGCTATGTAATCCCCGCCTTTTTATGGCTAAGCAAGTTAGAGTGAGGTTTGCGCCCAGTCCTACCGGTGGACTGCACATTGGCGGTTTGCGTACCGCCCTGTATAACTATCTGTTTGCCCGGCATCAGGGCGGCAGTTTTGTGCTGCGTATCGAAGACACCGACCAGGCTCGTAAGGTGGCAGGCGCTGAAGACTACATACGCGAGACGCTGGACTGGGCCGGCATAAGTCCCGATGAAAGCCCCTGGCAGGGAGGCGACTATGGCCCTTACCGGCAGTCGGAGCGCCTGGACATATACCGCCAGTATGCCGAGCAACTGGTGGCGGCCGGCCATGCTTACTATGCTTTCGACACCCCTGAAGAACTGCAAGCCATGCGCGAGCGACTGCAGGCCGCCAAAGCAGCCCAACAACAATACGGCATAGTCACCCGTGAACAGATGACCAACTCCCTGACCCTGTCAGAAGCGGAAACCCGTCAGCGTTTACAAAGCGGGGAGCCTTTTGTCATCCGCCTGAAGGTGCCGGCCGGCCGTACGGTGGTGGTAGAAGACGTAATACGTGGCCACGTGGAGGTAGCTACGGAGCAGATCGATGACAAGGTACTGCTGAAGTCGGACGGCTACCCTACCTACCACCTGGCTAATGTGGTGGACGACCATTTGATGCAGGTTACCCACGTAATACGCGGAGAAGAGTGGCTACCCTCGGCCCCTCTGCATGTACTGCTCTATCAGCTACTGGGTTGGGAAGATACCATGCCCGTTTTTGCCCACCTGCCGCTGCTGCTTAAGCCCGAAGGCTCCGGCAAGCTGAGCAAGCGCGATGCCGATAAGCACGGCTTCCCGATCTTCCCGCTGGCCTGGACCGACCCACGCACCGGTGAGGAGGCTGCTGGTTTCCGGGAACAGGGCTATCTGCCGGAGGCAGTGGTCAACTTCCTGGCATTGCTGGGCTGGAACCCCGGCACAGATGAGGAGCTCTTCGACCGGCAGCGGCTCATCGAGCTTTTCGATCTGCAACGTATCAATAAGAGTGGGGTGAAGTTTGATATAGAAAAAGCCCGCTGGTTCAACCAGCAGTATCTGAAAAACACCCCGGTAACAACCCTGGCGGACTGGTTTACGGAACAGGCCGACAGGCATGGTGTAACATGCGCCCCCGATAAAGCAGTAGCCATAGCCGAAGCGCTGCGTGAGCGTATTACCCTGGTACCCGATTTATGGCAACAAGGGGCCTTTTTTCTGGTGGCTCCCGATAGCTATGACGAAAAGGTAGCCCGCAAGAAGTGGAGCACTGAGGTGGCTACTGTATTGCAGGATTTTGCCAACAGGCTGAATGAGGAACTGGTGCAGGATGGTGAAGCTACCAAACAGGCACTGTGGGAAACAGCGCAGACACATGGCATGGGTATAGGCAAGGTTATGCCGGGCTTGCGGCTGGCGCTGACGGGCAGCGGTGGCGGCCCCGACCTGATGACCATCATCGCCATACTGGGGGCGGAAGAAACCCGCCAGCGAATAGCGCGGGCTATTGAGCGGCTGAGCTGAGCTTAAAGGTGGCAGTGGTCGGAGTTCAGATGACTGAAGACTGAAGCCGGATAACAGAAACTGGACAAAATCTAATATCTTGTATCGCTAATCTTCTTTCTTAACCGCATAGGGCGCGAAGGGGGAAGCGGTATTAGCTGAAAGCCCGCCTGCCACGGGCTGGAAGCTGATAGTGGTCCGGGCCTCCCCTTTAGCCCGATTTATTCATGATAGATTAATAAGGAATGGATTTATAACCTTATTGATATCTGATTATCAATTATTTATAATAGGGCTAATCCCGAAAATGCCAAAATTTATACAACTCATTTTTAAGTTTATTTATATCAATTGTCTTCTCATGGAAATGTGGGAAAATCGCCAAATACATGGATTTTGGCATTCTTCGGCCTGCAAGGCGGAAAATTCATTTGAATTTTCCGGGTTAGGGGATTGAGGGGGTGCGGAGACTGAAATATCTCAAATCTGCAAGCTTATCCATAGAAGGTGTAATGGGGCTAAAGCCCCGATTTTGTTGGCTTCTGGCACCACTCCGCCCTAAAGGACGGAGTGATTGGTAAAGTTGTCTTTTATATTACTTCACTCTTGGGACTTTTTTGAAAATCCGCTAACAAATTCCATCGCCCTGCCCTTTAGGGCAGGGAATAAGTTAACCAAAAGAAAAATGGGCTTTAGCCCCTTTACTTTGTCACTATTTTGCCGAAGGGCTACAATTTGGCAAACTTAGTGCATCTAAAAGACCATGGCCTGCCTTCGAGAACCTCAGGCAGTTCAGGCAGTTCAGGCAGGACAGCCAGCTAAAAATCTTCATTCGTTAACCCTTGTTCAAAATTCACCAAGCATTTATTCTAAAATGGTCAAGAATACCAGATTAATCCTGTTTCTTCAAAAAGATAAACTCCCCGCCTTCATCATGCGCCTGGTAGATGACCCCGTACTGCGGCACCTGGCCGTTGGGACTGTTGTTGATCACATTATATTTAAACGAATTGAATAGTTGATCGGCAGAGAGCAAAGGCTGAGTGTTGTGTTGCAGGGCTTTGATCAGGTATTCGACAAAAACACTTTTATCAGGCACGGTTTTGAGGGCTCCGCTGGTCATTGCCTTGCGGCTGGGCAACTTGTACATCTCCAGCATGGCACGCGAGGCAGTAAAAGCTTCGCGTGTTTTGAGAATACCGCCACCAAAGCAGGCATCGGTGATCAGCAGGGTATGCCGTGAGTCGATAGCCCGGATATAATCGCGGATGGTGCCGTTGGAGAGCCAGGCCGCCTTGGATGACTTTTTGGCATCGGCAGGTAGCCAGTAGCCCTGATCAATCTTGTCGTCCCAGATACCGTGGCCGGCATAGAAGATCAGCAGGTTGTCAGTGGGCTGCACCTGGTTGGTCAGGTGGTCGAAGGTCTCAATAATTCGCGTACGATCCGGGTTTTGCAGGAAAATAATATCCTGTGGATCGAAGTTGTATTCAGCCACCAGTTCATCACGCAGGGCACGGGCATCGGCAATGGGCTGGTTCAGGTCCACGATCTGATCATCGCGGTAATCCTGTACGGCAATAAACAAGGCATAAAACTTACGTTGTTGCAGTTCGCTGAGCATGGCCTTGCCCAGGCGGTCGTCTGTGGCAATGGTGGCCGTGCCGCGCGTTTCCTGAGGGATGGCAGGCGGTGGGGTAGCCGCTACGGTAGGTTCATTTGATCGGTGCAGCTCTATCTTACCAATACCGGCCATCAAACAGCCCCCTTTGTTGCCGGCATTGCCTTTCCACTTACCGGTGAGGGTGCCGGCAGGCGATTTATTGGTGTCGAACTCCAGGCCGGCCAGGCACCACAGGCCCTTTTTATCTACATAGCGTGTGCCCAGCAGGGTAATAATACCATTATGATTGCGGCCGGTCATCTCATAGGTAGCCCATCGCTTTTTGTTGGGGGTTTCCAAAGAAAAAACCGCTGTTACGTTCTGACCATCTTCTTCAAGCTCCAGGCGCATATCAAAGTTCTGTACCCCCCAGTTGCCGGTGCCGCTCCAGGTGCCGCTAAGCTGTTGGGCATACACCGTGGCTGATAGGTGTAGACAGACAAGCAAGAATATGTTGAATAAATGGTAAGGCCGGAACATTTTGATAAATATCATAGTACAATAATAAGGAATATTTGCACATATGCTTGTGCTTTTACTATTTTCTTGGTAGCTTTACTTGCTTACCTCTCATTGCTAACCAACCTGTCCGTATTATGAAAACCTGTTCCATCCTTCTGGCAATTACCTTTTTCTTTATGCCATTCTTGCCGGCCAATGCGCAGCAAACGTATCTCACACTCGATTCGGCCACGATTGAGGGCGCTCCCATGTATTATAACAGCATGGGCGATACCTGGGTGAATACCTGGGATAAAAATGACAATCTGCTCATTGCCTGGGGCGATGGCACCGGCCTTACCGATGGTTTTCCTTCGGCTGATCCGGCCAATGACAATTGCCGCACTCTTACCGGAACGTTATTTCCCTAGCAGGATAAATTCTGTATACTAAACTGGACCGACTGCGCTGCCCAGCAGTATTGCCCGACTGTCATTACCGATGCCGGTCTTGGTGTAGCGTTGGGACCAGTGAGCGGTTTTACCCAAATAAGCAACCTGGCAACGAATATTCCGGGCGACACGCCCTGGGTAGATGCCACCTGGCAAGAGATTTCCCGTAATGACAAACCCACCAGTCTGCTGGCCTACAACGATACCCTGTTTGCCCATTTGCACACCAAGCGCGATACCATAGATGTGCCCTTTACCTACAGCGATACCGGCTATGTGGCTTATACGGTTGACATGGGCACTACCTGGACTTCGCTTATCAACACCACCCCCTGGTATAAAGGCGCCCCGGGTAATCTGGAAAAGTTTACCGTGATGATGTGGATTAATATGGGGCAAAATTTTGCCGACAATCAGGATGGCTATTTGTATGGGCTGGGTATTGGCAAGGAGATATTCTGGACGGAACTTAGCGTCTATTTAGCCAGGGTGCCGGCAGGCAGTATAGCCGATTACGGTGCCTACGAGTACCTGACAGGCTACAATACGGATGGCAGCCCGGTATTTAAAAAATTGGCCGACTTTACTGCCGGAGATCAACCAGCAGCAGTAAACGGGCTGACAACGATTTACAAAGGCTCGGCCATTTACCACAAATACTCCGATAGCTACCTGTTTATGACCAGCGACCTGGAAGGTGAGTTGTATCTTTTTCAGGCACCTACGCCTTGGGGGCCGTGGCGCTATGTGAGCACTTTGATCGAGCTGGATGGCGTACCCTATGGCGGAGGCCCCGGCACCGTACCCATAAAAATACCCCCCGGCTGGGATGTGGACGGCTACGTACCAGCCCTGATTGCCAAAGA
>WFNR01000124.1 GCA_015488485.1 Cyclobacteriaceae bacterium
CTACTTTGTGCCCTTTGTACAATAGCCTATAACTCACCGCATGGATGGTTATTCCATAGAGTTACACAGAGGAGCACAGAGCACAAGCTATCCTTCGTGTTATGGATCTTAGTTAAGCCCCATCATGGCCTTCATATTGGCGGGCATTTCGGCATAGCCATCCGGTACTTCAAAAACATTATCCGCTACCGGTGATCGATCTACTTCAGTGACTTCATAAGTCATTGTCATGCCTTTGGCCTTGAAGCGGTACGATAGAAACATCCCTTTCAGATGGATATTCTCCATGCCTTTGATCCTGGCGGCAGGTATTTCTTCGGTATAATAAGCGATAGCAGGCTCCTCCAGTCCTTCTATTTTGATAATGGCCTTTTTGCAGGTCATGCCAGCTATCTCTTTGGTTTCATTCACATACTCAATTTCCGGCTTAGGCTGCTTTTCGGCCAGTTGTTTGGCTTCTTCAGCACTGATGGCCAGTTTGTATTTTTGCCCCATCATATCCATCAGCATGGTGCTTTCTCCGGTGGCATTATTGCTGATCACCGTTATGTTGCCTTGCATCATACCCTGTTCAAAGCGGCTCATATCACCTTTTATCCACACTGACTGCCCCTGCGGTAACATACCCTGCATCTGGGCCATTTCGGGCGGCAGGTTTTCATAGCTAATCTTGTAGGTTAATTTACCTTCGAACTGCGCCTGTGCCAGCAGGCTGCTAAGTAGAATTGTAACTGTAAATAGAACTGTTCTCATAATTATTTTTGTTTAAACCATAAAAATAGTTTTTCCTGCTTAGATTTTCTCTTATTGGTTTGAGTTTTTTTGTTTCCGGCCACGATGTGCAGGGATTTGTTGACAAGGGTGCTCTACTTTTGCAGCTATTAACCTATTGACAACAAATTAATATGAAAGTAGCTGTAGTAGGCGCCACCGGTCTGGTAGGCGAAGAGATATTGAAAGTGCTGGAAGAATTTACCTTTCCGGTGTCCACACTATTGCCCGTTGCCTCAGCCGCTTCGGTGGGCAAGGAAGTGACTTTCCGGGGTACTCCGCAGCGGGTTATCGGCATGGAAGAGGCTCTGGCAGCCCGGCCACACCTGGCCATTTTCTCTGCCGGTGGGCAAACCTCGCTCGACTGGGCGCCACGCTTTGCCGAAGCCGGCACTACGGTTATCGACAACTCCTCGGCCTGGCGCATGCACCCCGACCACAAGCTGATCGTACCGGAAATCAACGGGGCTTCCCTGGTACAAGAAGACAAAATAATAGCCAACCCCAACTGCTCTACCATTCAGATGGTGCTGGCTTTAAGCAAACTGCACGCAAGTTTCGGCCTTAAACGCATTGTGGTAGCCACCTACCAGTCGGTAACCGGCACCGGCAAGGCAGCCGTTGACCAACTGCTGGCTGAGCGTGCCGGCCGGGAAGCGCCAAAGGTGTATCCGCATCCGATTGATCTGAATGTGCTGCCGCATATAGATGTGTTTCTGGACAACGGCTATACCAGGGAAGAAATGAAAATGGTACAGGAGACCAAAAAGATATTCAATGATGACGGTATTGGAGTTACGGCTACGGCTGTGCGCCTGCCGGTAATGGGTGGCCATGCCGAAGCGATAAATGCTGAGTTTGCTCGTGCTTTTACCCTGGATGAAGTTTATGAATTGCTACGGGATACTCCTGGCCTGGAGGTGGTTGACAACCCTGCTGCCAACGAATACCCCATGCCGCTGTATGCCCGCGGCAGCAACCAGGTGTTTGTCGGCCGTGTACGGCTGGATGAAAGCCGGCCCAACACCCTGAATCTTTGGGTGGTGGCCGACAACCTGCGCAAAGGGGCGGCCACCAATGCCGTACAGATAGCCCGCTACTTGCTGGACCACAACCTGCTTCATGAGTAAAGACCTGCTGCAACAGCCCGATATACAGGCTTTCATCCGCCAGTATCAGCAGCACGACCCGGCTGCCCTGCGGCTGCGGTTTGCCAAACAGCACCCTGATTGGCCCTGGCCGGCTATCCTCAACCAAATTAAGGCACGGCAAAAAGCAGAAGGCAAGCTGCCTGGCTGGTACGCAACGCCCGGAATAATTTTCCCCGACCCGCAGGCGGTTGAGCAGGCCTCTTCGGAGGTAACCGCCCGCGAAAAGGCCTCCGTAGTAGCGCCTGGCTACCGCGCTCTCGACCTGACCGGGGGCCTCGGGGCCGACAGTGCCAGTCTGGCACAGCACTTTGCCCAGGTGGATTATGTAGAAGCCGATGAACAACGGGCCGCTTTGGCGCAGCATAATTTCCGGGCGCTCGGGCTGACCAACATTAAAGTATACCAACAAACCGCGGAGCTTTTTCTGCAAAAAGCAACGGATTCATACGACCTGATCTATCTGGACCCCGATCGCAGGCCGGGCAATCAGCGGGTATCGGCCTTAGCTCATAGCCGGCCCAATGTGCTACCCCTGCTGCCGCGCTTACTGCTGCTGGGCCGCCAGGTGCTGCTGAAAACCGCCCCACTGCTTGATATCAACGCTACCGTAGAGCTACTTCCCAACCTACTACAGGTATTGGTGGTAGCATATAGAAACGAGGTAAAAGAAGTGCTTTACTTATTACAGCGCGACTACAAAGGCCCTTATACGATCAGGTGTGTCGAGCTGTTTGAGAAAAGAAAATATGATTTTGAATTTGACCATAGGGAAGAGTTACAGGAAGAAATAAAAATTTCTGAAATTTCGGATTACCTCTATGTGCCGGGTGCTGCTGTGCTGAAAGCAGGTGCTTTTAAGCTGGCCGGCAGCCGCCATGGGTTATACAAGCTGCATGTCAATACACATCTTTACACGGCCGACAAGCATGTTGCCGGATTCCCAGGGCAGGTTTTTAAGGTATTGGGAATAGCAGCTTATCGCAAAAAGGCGGTGCAGGCCTTACTGCCTGACCGGCAGGCGAATATCAGCGTGCGTAACTTTCCGGACAGCCCGGAGCAGGTCAAAAAGACGCTGTGTTTACGGGACGGAGGCAATCTTTATCTGTTTGCTTATCGCAATGCAGCCGGCAAGCCGGAGATAGCTGTGGCTGAGAAAGTGCAGGACCGGCTTATCTAAGCCTCTTTCTGCTCACCAATTTCATTGGCCTCTTTGGCAAAATCCTTAGGAGTGGGTAGTTCACTCAGGTCATTGATGCCGAAGTAATCCATAAACTTCTGGCTGGTACCGTAGATAATCGGCCGGCCTATGGTATCGGCCTTGCCACGAATTTCAATCAGGCCCTTGTCGAGCAGCTTGTTAATGGTATAGTCGCAGTTCACCCCCCGTATCTGTTCCACCTCCGATTTGGTAACCGGCTGTTTGTAGGCAATAATGGAGAGGGTTTCCAGGGCCGAGGTGGACAGCCTGCGTTTGGATTGTTGCTTGAGCAAAATACTGATGCTGGCCTGATAGGCCGGCTTGGTCAGGAACTGATAGCCACCACCCGATTTTTCTATGGCAAAGGAATAGTTGTCGTTCTGATATTGGGTTATCAGTTCGTCTATGGCCCGGGTAATGTCTTTTTCCGGCACATCAGCATCAAACATTTCGGCCAGGCTGCTCCTGATTTCACTTACCTTGACGGGTGCCGGAGCACAAAAGATCAGGGCCTCGATATGATTTTTAAGAAACTTCAACTATTTCTTTTCCTGCAGCTTGGCTTCTATGCTCAGCATGGTGTGCGGTACAGCACGCAGGCGCTCTTTGGGTATCAGCTTGCCGGTAACCCGGCAGATGCCGTAGGTGCCGTTTTTGATGCGGATCAGGGCGTTGTTCAGGTTGTTGATAAATTTCTGCTGACGAGCAGCCAGTTCGTTAAGGCTCTCCTTCTGAATGGTCTCGGCCCCGTCTTCCAGCACCTTGGAAGTAATGGTGGTATCGGCCGTATCGCTATCCTGTGAGCGCCTGAGCGACTCTTTCAAAAAATCCAGTTCCTTTTGTGCCTTCTCCAGTTTTTCCAGAATAATTGCCTCAAACTCTTTTAGTTCTTCTGCTGAGTATCTGGTTTTTTCTTCGTTCTGTTGCTTTTTCATAGCAAAAAAATCTTTTTCCTGTTTGGCGAAAATAGTTGGTTGTTGACAATAAACAAAACGGCAGAAAGGCAAAAGAGGTTACCGGGGCTAAACAGCGGCTTGTTTGCCCAGGTATTGATTAATTTATTATTCCTTTATAAAAGGCTTTTAAAATCTTTATTGCGTATTCAATTTCCCAGTTCCTTATTGCGGCCCATTCTTTTGCTATAACGGATTCTCTCTCTCTTGATAAATTGTTTCCCAGGATTGAGGTTATACGATTCGATAATGGTGCTGATTTGTTCAGATAAACCTTTGATTTTCTTCCCAATACTTCGGCAGCAATTAATAATTGATCAAATTCTTCTTCCGGGAAAGTATCGTTGTGTGATTCAACAATCTCATCAAAATTATAGTTGAAGTAATTTTCTATTATAATAAGAATATCCTTTAAGTCACTATCTCTTTCTTCGGGTCTGTCGCTCCAGGCCACCAATTTCAAAATTATCATTCCCGCAAGAGGCGGTATGTTTACAATTTTTTCCTCTATCTGAACCTTTTCGGGGGTTTCAAGCACTTCTTTGAAACCCAGCACATGTAAATCTGAATATCTTTTGTTAAACTGTTCCGTATCATGTTCTTCAATTTCTCCGAAAGGTAGAATATCTACAGCAATATTAAATTTTTCAACATAGAATGTCCAGGGAGCTTTTACTTTGTTAAATCCTCGCTCAATGAGTGACTGACTTAATGCATCGTATTCGTTTAAGGATGAAACCATGATGGCAAAATCAATGTCTTTTGTTCCCCGGCTCGGTTTAATGCCCTTTTTAAGCAATTCCAGAGATACTGCACTTGCCCCAATTAAATAATAGGGTATTTTGTGCTTCAACATTATTTTGTCAATAATTTCAAAAACCTCTTTGAAGTATGGGATAGATAGCTCCTTATATGTTTGGTTCAATGAATTCATTATATAATTTCCGTGCTGTTTCTATATTTCTCTTGCCTCCTTCTATAAGTAAATCAGCATATACCAATAATGGCGGAGCGGTATTATCAAGGCCCGTATTGTGCCAAAACATTTTAAATACCTCCAACTCGCCCTCTTCATCGGGGATTAATCTATAGCGCATTATTAGTTTAACATTCTCTTCTGTTGTATAAAGTGTGAGTTTTTCAGGCCTTAAATAATTGGTAAGTATATCTGCCGCAGGTTCTCCTCCCCATACAGTTGTTTCTGTGTTAATATTTATATCCTGCCAATCGCCCTTAATACGGTATTTGTTTTTGAACAATTTAGGTTTCAATACAATCGCGTATTGATTGACCCACAATTCCAACAATTCCCTTCTCTTCGTCCAGGTATATTCCCTCTTGTTTAATGTGATTAAATACCCCATTTTTTTTAGCCCGGCTATAATCTGAGGTATATTGCCTAAAGCAACACCGGTGACTTGCGCTATTTCTCGCTGAGGTCTGTTTACCAGGTCTTTATCTATCAAAAAATGGAACAAAACTTTTAGCCCCGTCTTTGTAAAGGCTCTATTTGGTCTTTTTTTGTCAATACGTTTTGTCCGAGTATCCACAAAACAAAACAATTGTTTGGTTTGTATAAACAGATTTCCGTTATTCTCAATATACGCTATCCCTGTTTTTCTTAGGTGTGCTTTTATTTTGGGGAAAATATATTCGGCAAGAATAACCAGATTGTTATATTTTTTATGAAGTCTTTCAATTTGATCCAGTTGATATTCCCGTAGCTCATTTTTAACTTTTGCCAAAAGGGTTAAATTCTGGCCATTTATTTGTAGATTGACAACCCCATCAAGAGGGCCTTTTTGAGTCCAATGAGCTTCTATACCAGCTATGTCGTGCAAATTTTCAATGGTGGTATTTATTACATCCTTATCCATGTGTTCACAAATATATTAAATTCACGATACGTGAACAAATTTTTTTGTGAACAAGCAAGTTATCTCCTTATCAAAGCCCAAAATCACCTTACTCACCTCTTGCAGTAAATCTTGAATTGTCCTTGTCAAACACTCCAAATTTCTGACGTTTAAAATCGATTATGACGATTTTATCATAAAACATGCGGTTGCCCATAATACCTAAAATGCCCAGGTTTTTATAAAACTCATAATATTGTGGCAGTTCGTTGGCCATAATACTATCGGGCTGCAAAACGGTGCGACCTATTGTTACTTGTGCTTTGGCGGGCGCCATATATAGGTTGTAATATCGTCCCCAGGCCTGTACCCGCAAGGTGTCAAGCGGCTGTGATACATTACGGTAGGCGTCCCAATTGCGGGTTGATAAAAACAAGGACATCAAGCTGCTGCCGGTATCGAACAGCACCTTATGCTCGGTGCCGTTTACTCGAACAGGTACCAGAATCCGGCCGTGCGTTATTTCTATATCAACCAGGCGGGAGGTATCGGGTACAGCCAAAGAATCGACAACCGCTAGCCGCTGACCGGGAAAATCAATCACCAAAATTTTATCCGCCAACAAATCGGCCCCGATGGTGCCAATGATGGGGGGATGGTTGCTGGCCGAAGCAGTATCTGCCGTAGATAGACTATCCCCAAATCCGGCAAACCAGGCAAGCTGCCGGTGGGTAAAAAGCACCGTATCCAGATAAAAGGAAACATCCTCCAGCGCGCCTACCGGCCGCCCTTCTATGATGCTGGTTTTGTTGGCGGTATCCAGTTTCTGCAAAAGAGCCGGGTGTTGGGCAAGCAGCGGCCCGGCCGTATTGCCATAGAGCATAGAAACGGGCGCCCCCAAATCAAACTGCATGACAAATGACCCCGGGATACCGGCCAGCCGAAAAGGAATCAAGATGGCCGCTTTATTAGCGTGTACCTAATGTGTCGCCTTCCCATTCAAAATGAATCCAGCTTGTCACACCAAGGTCAGCAGGCGATTTTTTCTGGCAACCGTACAGAAAGCCTATCACCAAAAAACCTATAACAAAAGATGTCTTGCCAATAGTCATTTTCCTCTCCTTTTTTCTTCTCCAAGACCGTTTTTCTTAGCAAAAAGTTACAGCAGGAAAGGCTATTTCCTACAACAAACTATCGGCATTGACCATCCTGTTGTTGTCGGCAGCCGTCATCAGGGCATAGTTAAAGCCTTGGTGGATGGCAAAGCCGCCCGTAAGCCCGTCTTTGCGCAGCGCCAGAAAGCCCACCTGCAGCTCTTTGTAGCGCGGCTCTTTGCGGGTTATCCTTTTCACTGCCTCGCGGCAGGCTTCGCACGGTTCGTAGCCCTGGCGCATCAGCTCCACCACCGTATGGCTGCCGGCTACCTTGATCACCGCTTCGCCCATGCCCGTAGCGGTGGCTCCGCCTACCTCATCATCTACAAACAGACCGGCCCCGATAATGGGCGAGTCGCCCACCCGGCCGTGCATCTTATAGGCCAGTCCGCTGGTGGTACAGGCCCCGGCTATGTGGCCGTCAGCATCCTGCACCAGCAGGCCTATAGTGTCGTGGTTTTCGATATTGATCACCGGCTTGTACTCGGCATTTTTGAGCCATTGCTGCCAGGCCTGGCGTGAGGCCTCGGTAAGCAGGTTCTTTTTGGTAAAGCCTTGCTCCAGTGCAAATTGCAGGGCGCCATCGCCTACCAGCATCACGTGCGGGGTGTCTTCCATCACCTTGCGGGCTACGCTTATCGGGTTTTCGATATGCTCCAGGGCGGCCACCGCCCCGCAGTTGCCATCGGGCGCCATAATGCTGGCATCGAGGGTTACGCGGCCGTCACGGTCGGGGCGGCCGCCTATGCCCACCGAGCTGTTGTCGGGGTCCGACTCCACCACGCGCACACCGCCTTCGGCAGCATCTACCGGTGTGCCGCCTGCTGCCAGTATCTGCCAGGCGCGGGCGTTGGCAGGAATGCCGTGGTTCCAGGTGGAGATGACCGTGGCATGACCGGGCGCCTGCAGCCCCTGGCGGGCCAGGGTGCTGAACAAGGGCCAGCCACCAAGCATACTGCCCAGCAGTGTGGTGCGTTTCAGAAAGCTTCTTCTTTTCAACATAACAGATTCAAGGTTTGCAGGCTGGAAAATTAGCAAGAATAGCTTACATTTATAGGTAAGAAAACCAACCAAATTATTAACGGTATGTGGCGGCAACTTTTGATAACGGGCTGTATATGGCTGGCAGTTGCCTGCTCACCGGTTACCATCACCGGCCATGCCGATCAGCAGGCCGATTTCAATAGCTACAAAACCTTTGGCTTTGCCCCCACCCTGATCAATAAGCTGCCCCGCCACCCCGAATACGATAATCCCCAAACCCGCAAGCTGATTCGCGATGCCATTGCCAACGAGCTGACAGCACGGGGCTACATTCTCGACCAGCGCCAGCCCGACTTGTTGGTGCAATACGATATCTTGATTATCGAGCGCATAGACCCGCGGGTGGACTCGGCCATGATTTACAAGCCTTGGGTAGATACCCGCATCGACAGCTTTAACTACACCGAAGGGCTATTAGTGGTACGCCTTATCGACCGCCAGCATAGCCGGCTGGTCTGGCAGGGGTCGCTCTCGGGCATCCTCAACCGCAAGCCGCGCCAGTTTGAAAACCGCGTTGTAAAGTATATCGGCAAGCTATTCGAAACGTTTCAATCTTATGATTTCATGATTTTTTGTAGTTGAACTGGTCAAAGTAAGCGGTAGTCTTATCTTTGTTTCAAACAAACAGCAATAATATGCGCAGAAAAATAGTAGCCGGCAACTGGAAAATGAACAAGACCTTGCCGGAAGGCAAGCAACTGGCCTCGGAGGTAATCAACATAGTGGCCGATGAAGGCCCTGCCGATGTAGAGGTCATTATCAACCCACCTTTTATCCATCTGGCGCCTGTGGTACAATTGGCAGCCGGCCAGGATAAGGTGAAAATCGGGGCCCAGAATTGCAGTGAATACGAAGCGGGCGCCTATACCGGAGAGGTGTCGGCTGCCATGCTGCGTTCTGTAGGGGTGGACTATGTGATTATCGGCCATAGTGAAAGACGCCAGTATTTTGGTGAAACCAGTGAGCAGTTGGCCAAAAAGATAAACCGCGCCCTGGAGCAGGAGCTGCAGCCGATCTTCTGTTGCGGGGAGCCGCTGGAGGTGCGCGAAGAGGGTGCGCATTTCGACTATGTCTGCACCCAGCTTACCGAAAGCCTGTTTCACCTTACCCGTGAGCAACTGGCGCGGGTGATTATTGCCTATGAGCCTATCTGGGCCATCGGTACCGGCCAGACGGCCAGCGCCCAACAGGCCCAGGAAATGCATGCCCGCATCCGGGCGCACCTGGCTACCCAGTATGGCGAGGAGGCAGCCAACAAAACGCCTATCCTCTATGGTGGTAGCTGTAAGCCGTCCAACGCCCGGGAGCTGTTTGCCAACCCAGATGTGGATGGTGGTCTGATCGGAGGCGCCTCCCTCAATGCCCGTGATTTTGTGGAAATTGTGAAGTCTTTCTCATGAAAATATTCCTGGCCCTCTGGTGGGTGCTGCTGGCCCCTGGCAGCCAGGCACAGACGCCACGCTTCTGCAGTCTGCATGGCTCGGTGTATATTACCAACAACCGCGCCCAGGCCGATTTTATTGTGTATGAAGAAGACTCCGAAGCCTTTGCCGACTTCCTGGTATATGAAGAAGAAAACCGCCTTTATGCCACTGAAGAGGGGGTGTGGTTTTTCGTGGATAATCCCGGGCTGGCCGATTTTATAATTTTTCTCACCCCCACCAAAAACGAAGCGGATTTCGTAATCGCCTATACCGATTCGCCCACCTTTGCCGGCTGTAACTGATGGACGTTTACTGGCAAATAGAAATAAGCTGCCCGGCACCTTTTACCGACATCCTGATTGCCGAGCTGGCCGCGGCCGGCTTCGACAGCTTTGCTGAAAATGACCACGGCTTCACTACCTACAGTCGTGAGCACCCCGACCAAACTGCCCTGGCCAGCATCCTCGCCAAATATGACGCACAGGCCGACATTAGCCATACGATTAGCCGCCTGAAAAACCGCAACTGGAATGCCGAATGGGAGAAATCGTACCAGCCGGTGGTGGTGGACGAACGGTGCATCGTGCGCGCTTCTTTTCACCCTCCGGCTCCCGAGTATCCCATCGATATTATCATCAACCCGCGCATGTCGTTTGGTACCGGCCACCATGCCACCACCTGGCTGATGCTGCGCAGCCAGCTCGCTATCGACCACCACAACAAGCGGGTGCTCGATGCCGGCTGCGGCACCGGCATACTCTGTGTAATGGCAGGCAAACTGGGGGCTGACGAAATCATCGGCTTCGATATAGATAAGGATGTAGTGGACAATGCCAGGGAGAATCTAATAATAAATCAGGTAGCCGCAGACATTCAGGCCGGCACCCTTGACACACTGAACATTGCCGGTCCGTTCGATATTATTCTGGCCAATATCAACAAAAACGTGCTGCTGCACGACCTGCCCGGCTATGCCCGCTTACTGGCTGATGACGGCCACCTGGTACTCAGTGGCTTTTACGATAATGACCTGGCCGATTTACAGACAGAAGCCGGACGGCATGGCTTGCATTTACAGCATAGCCAAACCAAAGACGACTGGGCGGTGGCGGTTTTCAAACCAGCCAGCAGTGAGCGTTAAAGACTTTCAAAGTATTCAAAGGCTTCGATAATATCCAGGTAGGCACCATCGAAGCCGGCTGCCAGTAGCTTATCAAGATAGGCCTGCTCACTGCCATAGATAATTGCCTGCCACTCGGGCTGCCAGTATTTCACTTTAAAATTACCCGGCCAGTCGGGATTGGGGGCGCTTAGCCAGTCGGGCGGGTTGCTGCTCCAGGAGGCCTGCCAGTAGTAGCGGTAGTCTTCGGCCTCCCCGATGCTCATGTAGGCGATTACCAGACGCCTGCCGCCACCCTGCTTGGTTTTCAGGCTGTTCACCTCCTCGACCGTGAGCAGAGAGCCCTCATAAAAGGCATCCATGATAATCAAGTCGAACGAGGTGGCCGCCAGCGAATCGAGAAAGGCCTGGCGATTGGCAAAGCCCTCGGGGTTGATCAGGTAAAGAAAGTTTTTTGCATCGGTGAGCTGGTTGATGTCATCGGTGTTGGCTGCCCGCGGGGCCGGAGGGTAGGCCGGTATCTGGCGCAACTGACGGTCGGGGGCGGCAAATGAGATAAAGCCCTGGCGGTTGTTTTGCAGCCAGGAATCGTCCATTTTGGAGGCATCGGAGCAGTAGTCGGTTACCAGTACCGCCTTGCCCTGGGGCGGCAGCTTTTGCAGAAAAGCCAGCAGGTAGGCGTTGTCGGCAGACGGGGTGGCCTGGTTATCAGCCACATAGCCGTAAAACAAATCTTCCTGCCCCACCCCGTCAATATCGTTCAGGTACAGGCTGGCTGGCGGCCCGTCTGCCTCGCCATTGAGGGTAGTGAGCTCTATGCCGTTTTGCGGTACAATCAGAAAGGCGGGGGTGCTCTGCCGGGCATAGCGGCTGATGGCCGACACAAAGTTGCGCATCTCCTGGCGGAAGTCGATATTCTTCAGGTCGGGGTCTTTATTACAGGCCGGGAGCAGCACAATGGCCGCTATTAAAAATTTTTTCATGATTTTTTTATTTTGTAAACGTCAAAACCGCCTGATTCGTACTTCCACCTCTTTTTCATCGGCCATCAGCTCCAACAATCGGTTCAGGGCTTTCTTTTCATAATGATAGGGATACAGAATATGCGGCTTAAAAGCCTTGGCGGCATCGGCTACCATTTCCGGGGTCATGGTGTAGGGCAGGTTCATTGGCAGAAAGGCGATATCGATATCCCGAAGGGCTTTCATCTCCGGGGTGTTTTCGGTGTCTCCGCCAATCAATATACGCGTGCCGGCCAGGTTGAGCACATAGCTTACGCATTCACCCTTTACATGATACGGCTGGCCGTTGTCGCGCTTGTGCTCCAGGTTATAGGCCGGTAGCGTTTCGATGGTGATACCATTAATATGAAGTGTCTGATCGGGCCGCACGATCATGCCCTGGTTCCATTTTTCATGGGCCAGTGGGGTCATAAAGGTTTTGGTTTTGTCGGTGGTAATGGCTTTCAGTGCAGCCGGATCGCAGTGGTCGCCATGATGGTGGGTAACGAAAATCATGGTGGCCTTGGGCAGTTGATAAAAATTGGCCTCACGTGATGACGGATCGATGTATATCACCTGGTCGTTCCACTCGAAGAGCAGGGAGGCATGGCCGATAAAGGTCATCACCAGCGGCCCTTTGGCGGTTTGTACGGTATCTTGCTGAAAGCGGCCCTGCGACCATGCCGAACTGGTCAGGGCTAATAAAACAAATGCTACTTGCAAGCCTTTCATCATATTCCTTAATTTTACCATGACAAATTTACCTAAATTGGCTGCCTAAACATATATAACTGCGATTGTATGAAAAAGTTGTTATTTGCCGGCATAGAAAATAATTACACCACCGATATAAGCCTGGCCCTGCTGCGGCTGTTTACCGGGCTTAGCCTGGCGTTGGCGCATGGCAAAGACAAGATTCCACCTTCGGATGGGTTTATCGAACACACCGCCTCATTGGGTTTCCCGCTGCCGCACTTCTTCGCCTGGGCAGCCGGCTTGTCGGAGTTTGGCGGTGCTTTGCTGCTGGCATTCGGCCTGTTTACCCGCCCGGCCGCCTTTTTTGTGGCCAGCACCATGTTTGTGGCCAGTTTTATCAACCATGCCAACGACCCTTACGGAGCAGCCGAAAAGGCTTTTTTGTACCTGGCCCTGGCTCTGTTGTATCTGATATTGGGAGCCGGGCGCTTCTCGCTCGACAGCTTATTCAGGCGTAAACTCAATATCTGACCGTTGGTTTAACGGTTTGTCCTTATTTTTGGCTTAACCATCGGCCCATAGTGTATGGAAGAGCTGCGTACCTGGCTGGGTGTAGCCTGGCAATATTTTTATCTTACGGTTGTCATTGGCTACTATGTGCTTATTCTGATAGCGGTAATCAAGCTGTTGCTTGAAAACAAAAATCCGCTGAAAACACACGCTTACCTGCTGGCCATGGTGCTGATACCCGTTGTGGGGCTGTTGATATACCTGATTTTCGGCCAGGATTACCGCAGGCACAAGATGTTTTCGCGCAAGGCTGCCATCGACCAGGCGCGCATCGACCGCTATGTGGAAGAGCAATTGCAACTGGCCTCGCTGGATGAACTGATTGCTAACCACCGCGTGAAAGAGAAAAAACAGATCATCAAGCTGTTGCTTTCCAACAACCGCTCCTTTCTTACCCGCAACAACCATTTGTCGCTGCTGATAAACGGAGAAAACAAACTGGCCGAACTGCTACCGGCTCTGGAAGCTGCCCGTGATCATATTCATATCGAATATTATATTTTCGACCACGATAAAACAGGCCGTCAGGTAGCAGAGGTGCTGGCCCGCAAGGCGCGGGAGGGAGTGGCGGTGCGCTTTATTTATGATGATGTGGGTACTTCGCATATCCATAAATCGTATAAAAAATTATTTGACAAAGCCGGGGTAAAATATCATCCTTTTATGCCGGTGTACCTGCCCCGGCTAAGCCGGGCCAACTACCGCGACCACCGCAAGATAGTGGTGATTGACGGCCATACGGCCTTTACGGGCGGTATCAATATTGCCGACCGCTATATCAACCAGCCCGGTCGCCCAAAATGGCGCGATACGCATTTGAAAATTGTCGGTGAAGCGGTTTATTCCCTGCAGATCGTTTTTATGCTCAACTGGTATTTTGTGAGTGGCGAAAAACTGGCTTTCAGCCAACAATATTTCCCCGATTTACCACCTGTCGGCCGCCAGTATATTCAGGTGGCAGCCTCAGGGCCCGACTCCGACTGGGCATCTATCATGCAGGCCTTCTTTATGGCCATCGTCACTGCCAAGGAGCAGGTGCTGATCACCACCCCTTATTTCATCCCCAACGAGCCCATCCTCACCGCCCTGTCCACTGCTGCCCTGAGCGGGGTGGATGTGCAAATTATCTTCCCCTTTAAGGGCGATAGTGCCATTGTGCATGCCGCCAGTATGTCGTATATGAAAGAAGTGCTGGAGGCCGGGGTAAAAGTATTTCTCTACACCGGAGGCTTTATCCATGCCAAAACCATTGTAGTGGACGGCCTGGTGTCTTCGGTGGGCACAGCCAATATGGACTACCGCAGTTTTGACCAGAACTTCGAAGTCAATGCTTTTATCTATGACGAACAGATTGCCGGGCAACTTATTGAGCAGTTTGAGGCCGACAAACAGCACTGCGTGCCCTTGCACCTGAATCGCTGGCAGCAGCGCCCTGTACGCAGGCGCCTGGCTGAGTCGGCCGCCCGCCTGCTGGCCCCGCTATTATAATCTGTCCGCCCCGCACCTACTTATGAGCGATTGTTATATTTTAGCGGTATGAATCTGGCCCTGTTTGACGACCCTTTATTGCGCACGCAGCTACTACCTTTTACCTATACCCGACCGGTGGGTGCCATCCGGGCCGGGGTGCTTACCATAGCCGAGAAATGGCAACACCGTCTGGAGTTGGAGCCGGCCTGGATTAGCGAAGATTATCTGCATGGCAAATTCCCGCCACCGCCAGAAGGAGAGGCGCTTTTGGCCGTCAACGGCAGCCTGTGCCCCGATGACGAGCTGATCGCTGCCATTGAAAGGCTTGCCCCAGGGCAGCGGCTTATCCGTCAAGGCATGCTGCTGGCAGCCAGGATAAGCGCTTACCAAAACCGGAACGACCTTAACAAAGGGCAGGCGGTTGATTATCCGGCTCCGGTAACCCTGATAACCCGCCCCTGGCATATTTTCAAACAAGCGGGCGAGCTGATAAGGAAAGACTATGAGTTGCTGACCCACAACCGCCAGTCGGCCCGCATCACCGACCCGCACACTATTGTTTATAACCCGGAGCAGGTATTTTTAGAAGAGGGAGTCAGCGTAAAGGCGGCTATCATCAATGCCGAAAACGGCCCGGTGTATCTGGGCGCCAACAGCAAGGTAGAAGAGGGGGCGGTGATCCGCGGCCCTTTCGGGCTGGGGGCCGGCTCGGTGGTAAATGCCCAGGCACGCATGCGGGGCGATATCGCCATCGGGCCCATGTGTAAAGTGGGCGGAGAGGTGAACAACTCGATAATCTTCGGCTACTCCAACAAGGGCCATGACGGTTTCCTGGGCAACTCGGTGCTGGGCGAGTGGTGCAATATCGGGGCCGATACCAATACCTCCAACCTGAAAAACAACTACAGCGAAGTGAAAGTCTGGGATTATGCCAAAGGTGGCTTTACTGCTACCGGTGAGTTGTTTTGCGGCTTGTTTATGGGCGATCATAGTAAATGCGGCATCAACACCATGTTTAACACCGGCACGGTGGTAGGGGTAGCGGCCAACGTATTCGGAGCGGGTTATCCACGCACCTTCATCCCCTCCTTTGCCTGGGGCGGCCAGGCAGGTTTTACCACCTTTCGGCCTGACAAAGTAAAAGAAATGGCGATGGCGGCAATGCCCCGCAGGGGGCAGGCATACAATGCGGCAGAAGAAGAAATCATTAACAAGGTATTTGCGCTTACCGCCCAATACCGCACCTGGGAACAGTAGGCATGAGGTTTGCAGATATACACGGCTTGCACGATACCAAAAAAAACCTGCTGGCGGCTGTACAGCGGCAACAGGTAGCGCACGCCCAGTTGTTCTCGGGGGTGGAGGGCTCCGCCTTACTGCCCATGGCGCTGGCCTATGCCACCTACCTGAACTGCGAAAATCCCGGGCCGGAAGATGCTTGCGGCAGTTGTGCCGCCTGTTCCAAAAGCCTGAAATACATTCACCCCGATGTGCATTTTGTTTTTCCGGTAACCGGGGTGGGCGAGATTAAAAATAAAGATGCCGTAAGCAAGCTCTACCTGAAGCAGTGGCGCACTTTCCTTACCACTCACCCGTACGGCACCATCAGTGAGTGGATTGACATCCTGGGTTCGGAAAACAAGCAGCTCAATATTTCTCGTGAGGAAAGCCGCCAGATAATCAGTGCTCTTACCCTCAAGACTTTTGAAGGGCGCTATAAGATTATGCTTATCTGGCTGCCCGAGTATCTGCACCCAACGGCCGCCAATGCTTTGCTCAAGATACTGGAAGAGCCCCGCCCCAATACGGTATTTCTGCTGGTATCGGCCGAGCCGGAGAAGCTGCTCAACACCATTTTGTCGCGCACCCAGCACATTCGCATACCGCCTTTTAGTGTGGAGGAGCTACGGCATATCCTCACCGAACAGCATGGTATAGAGGCCGACAAAGCCGCCCGGCTGGCTCACCTGGCCGATGGCAGCCTGCAAGCCGCGCTGGTCCGGCAAGCCGATAGCGAAGTGGACTTGCACGAGCTGTTTGCCAACTGGATGCGCGCCTGCTTCAAACCGGCCTTCGATCAAATTGCCCGGCTGGCGGAAGATTTTGCCGGCCTGCCCAAGGTGGCCCAAAGAAATCTGCTGCTTTATGGGATGGGCATTATGCGCGAAGCGCTGGTGGCCCCGCTGCAGCAAGACAGCCTGCTACGTGTAACAGGCGATGAGGCGGCTTTTGTAGAAAAATTCAGCCGCGTGCTGGATGCCAACCAAATAGCCGTGATGAATGAAGAGCTGAACAAAGCGCATTACTATCTGGAGCGCAATGCCAACCCGCGTACGGTTTTTATGAATTTATCTATTATTACAGCCCAAACATTTAAACGCGTAACAACATGAAGAAAATTTTGATACCGGTTTTAGCCATGCTGCTTATGACTGCCTGCAGCAAAAAAGAAGATGTGGTAATTATCCACACCGATTATGGTGATATCACCCTTATCCTGTTTGATAAAACCCCGGAACACAAGCGCAATTTTCTGGAGCTGGCCCGCGGTAAGTTTTATGACGGCACCACCTTTCACCGTATTATTGACGGCTTTATGATTCAGGGTGGCGACCCCAACTCCAAAGACAACAACCCGATGAATGACGGGCAGGGTGGCCCCGGCTACACCATTCCGGCTGAGTTTAACCCCGAGCTTACTCATGTGAAAGGGGCCGTAGCGGCTGCCCGACTGGGCGACAATGTGAACCCCGAGATGGCCTCCAGCGGTTCACAGTTTTATATAGTAGAAGCCGATGAGGGCGCTCATTTTCTCGATGGCAAGTACACCGTTTTCGGTCAGGTGATCGATGGTCTGGATGTGGTGGAGACCATCGCTATGCAACCCAAAGATGAACGTGACCGTCCTTTACAGGATATAAAAATGACTATGGAAGTAAAACCGATGAGCAGAAAGCAAATTACCAAACAGTATGGCTATGAATTTAAAAAGTAGCGGTTGGTTGCTTTTGTTGGCCTTGTTGTTGGCTTGCCACAACACCGACACAGACAAGCTGGTCACCCTGCACACCCGGCTTGGTGACATTAAGCTGGTGCTGTTTGACGACACCCCTTTGCACAAAAAGAGCTTTCTCGAAATGGCTGAGGCGGGTGCCTACGACAGCACTACGTTCAACCGGGTGATCCAGCACTTTATGATCCAGGGCGGGGATGTATCAGCCAATCCGAAATACGATTTTTATGCCCGCAGGCTGATTCCGGCCGAGATTAACCCCAAATACTTTCATAAGCGCGGCATGATAGGAGCCGCCCGGCAGAGTATCAATATCAACCCCAAGCGTAAATCAAGCACGCAATTTTATATTGTACAGGGGCGTAAGTTTAAGCGCGAAGAGCTCACCACCGATATCGCCCGCCTCAACAGCGCCCTGCCCCGCTATCTCTATGACGGCAAGCACCAGGATTTGATTGATGAGTTTCGCGCTCTGCAGGATTCCGGCAAAGATGAAGAGCTGCAACAGCGTGTATTGGCTATGCGCCAGGAAATAGAGGAAGCGCTGGGTATGAATTTTGAAAACACCAAAATTACCGAAGAGCAAATAGAGGCCTATACTACCGTAGGCGGGGCACCTCACCTGGATGGTGGCTACACCATCTTCGGGCAGGTGGTGGAGGGCATGGCTACCGTAGATAAGATTGCCGCCCTGCCGGTTGACAGCACCGATAAACCACTGGAGCCGGTGTATATGACGCTGAGCATCGAAGAGGTGCCCAAAGACAGCATCACCGCCTGGTACGGCATTGAATACCCCAAAGAAGCCGGAAAGAAATGAAAACCCTGATCACCGGTGCCAACGGCCTGCTGGGGCAAAAGCTGGTGCGCTTGCTGCAAGAGCAGCCACAGGTAGAACTGCTGGCCACCGGCCGCGGGGCCTGCCGCCTTAGCGGATTGCCCCCGCACCAATACCGGCACCTTGATGTAACCGACCGACAGGCGGTAATGGCACTGCTGCACGAGTGGCAGCCCGATAGTGTGGTGCATACCGCAGCCATGACCCAGGTGGATGACTGTGAGCTAAACCCTGCGGCCTGCCGCATTGCCAATGTAGAAGCGGTGGCCAATGTGGTGGCCAGCTGTGAAGCTGTAGGGGCACACCTGGTGCACCTGTCAACCGATTTTATCTTTGACGGCAGCCACGGTCCGCTGGATGAAAAAGCTACGCCCAATCCGGTTAATTACTACGGCCAGACTAAGTTGGAAGCCGAAAAGTTGGTACAGCAGGCAGCAACCGGCTGGGCCATTGCCCGCACCGTGCTGGTATATGGCGTGGTGCCCGGGCTGAGTCGCTCCAACATTATTTTGTGGGTAAAGGAAAGCCTTGAGCAAGGCAAGACCATCAGGGTGGTGGACGACCAGTGGCGCACACCCACCCTGGCCGAAGACCTGGCTATGGGCTGCTGGCTGCTGGCCAAAAACAAAGCCCAGGGGGTGTACAATATCTCCGGGGCGGATATGCTTACCCCTTATCAAATGGCGCTGCAGGTAGCCGATTATTTTGGGCTGGACAAGCGCCTGATCGTGCGGGCCGATTCCACCACCTTTAGCCAGCCGGCCAAAAGGCCGCCCCGTACCGGCTTTATCATCGACAAGGCAAAGAACGAACTGGGCTACCGGCCGCATAGCTTTACCGAGGGCATAGCCATCGTAGCCCGCCAGGTGGCAGGCGGGTAGTTTTTACGCAAACGGGTTGGCCGTTTCAGGGTAATTTGAATATTTTCGCTTTTTTAAATAAAGCATCTACCAAACTCAGATACATGGAAATCAGCAATCAGAACAGAGGACAATGGGGCTCCAAATTCGGTTTTATTATGGCAGCAGCCGGCTCGGCAGTGGGGCTGGGCAACATCTGGCGGTTCCCTTACATCACAGGCCAAAATGGCGGAGGCGCCTTTGTGCTTGTGTATGTACTTTGTGTCATTGCCATTGGCATACCCATGATCTTTACCGAGCTGGGCCTGGGCCGTATGGCCGGCAGCAGTACGGTAGGCGCCTTTAAGCGCACCGGTGCCAAAGGCTTTTGGCTGGTGCCACCCTTTATGGCGCTGTCGGTTAGCTTTTTTGTGCTCACCTTTTATTCGGTAATAGGCGGCTGGACAATCGGCTATATCTATGTAACGCTTACCAGCATGGACATCACTTTTGATGCCTTTGCCCAAAATCCGACTGTTGTACTGCCTTTGTTTGCCCTGTTTATGGTACTTACCGTAGGAATTGTGCTGGGAGGGGTGTCGGGCGGCATTGAAAAAGCTTCCAAAATTTTAATGCCCGTGTTGTTTGTGCTGTTGGTGCTGGTAGCTCTGCGCAGTGTTACCCTGCCCGGAGCTATGAAAGGCATTGAGTTTTACCTGGTACCTGATTTTAGTAAGATTCATACCAGTACCGTACTGATGGCCCTGTCGCAGGCTTTCTTTTCTATGAGTGTAGGCTGGGGTATCATGATCACCTACGGTTCTTATTTGCCTAAAGATGCCAACCTGATTGAAAGCGGCCTATGGGTAGGTTTTATGGATGCCATGGTGGCCCTGCTGGCCGGTTTTATGATCTTCCCGGCTGTATTCGCTTTTGGCAAGAATCCGGCCGAAGGCTCAACCCTGGTGTTCCAGATTTTGCCCGACATTTTTAAGGCCATGCCGGCCGGAGGGCCTATAGTAGGGGCCCTGTTCTTTTTGCTGCTTACGGTAGCTGCGCTTACCTCTTCTATTTCCATCCTCGAGGTGCCGGCTGCTTATTTGATAGACGAAAAAAAATGGAACCGCAAGAAAGCCGCCTGGGTAGTTGGTATTGCAGCTTTTATTATTGGCATTCCTTCGGCTTTTACCGCCATTGACGGTAGTTTTTTCAATACCATCAGCATGCCTTGGTTTGGTGGCAAAACGGTAACCGGCTGGCTCAATATCATTGATACCATTTTCGGCACCTTGTTTATTGTGCTGGGTTCGCTGCTTACCAGCATATATGCCGGCTGGGTGATCGACTATAAGCTGCTCACCAAAAACCTGGGTGACGGCAATAAGATTTTTCATAAGCCCCTGATAGCTGGCGCAAGCCCGGCCCAGGTATATGCCTTTGTGCTGCGCTATATCATTCCTATTACCATCTTCCTGGTGCTGCTCAACATGATGGGCGTGCTGGGCATTTTTGCCGGCACCTGATAAACAGCGTTGACTCAAGAAATAATAGAGAGAGCCAGAAGCATCAGGCTGATTACGAACATCAGCAAGGTCAGTATCTTTTGTGGCTCTATATGGCGAATGACCTTCTTCATATCTGGTGTAAAGACAAGATTTGTGCCAAAGCAAGCATGTATCGCTGCAATTATCCGCTGCTGTTGTTTTGTAAATGAAAAATTGCCGTATATTTGCAGTCCGAAATTTTCGGGAGACATTATTTTGATTGCAACCGAGGCAAAAGACAATGGAAGATCTGATTAAAATAGTAGAGCAGGAGTACACCGAGGCCAGGGCTAAAATGCCGGATTTCAAAGCCGGAGACACCGTGGCCGTACATTATAAAATCAAAGAAGGTAACAAGGAGCGTATTCAGGTATTTCAGGGTACGGTTATCCAACGCAGGAATCCCAACACCAATGGCGAGACCTTTACGGTACGCAAAGTATCGAATGGTATTGGTATAGAGCGTATTTTCCCTATCCTATCACCCTTTATCGACAAGGTGGAGGTAATCCGCAAAGGCAAGGTGCGCAGGGCGCGTTTGTTTTACCTGCGTGGCCGTCAGGGTAAGGCTGCCCGTATCAAGGAGAAAAAATAAAAGTATTTTATTGACCGGCAAAAACCAACCTTTTATCCAGGGTTGGTTTTTTTGTTTTAACTTTGCCTGCCACCTAGTGCAGTAGTTATGGCCTGGTTTAAAAGAAAAAACAAGGGTATCCAAACCCCTACCGAAGCCAAGAAGGAAGCCCCTGATGGGCTGTGGTACAAGACCCCCACCGGCAAAATCATCCACACACGGGAGTTGAAAAACAACTGCTATGTGAGTCCTGAAGACGGGTTTCATGTGCGTATCGGCTCCAAAGAGTATTTCGAGATTCTTTTCGATAACAACGAATTCACCGAGCTGGATGCCAACCTCACATCGGCCGATCCGTTTGAGTTTGTCGATACCAAGCCCTATACCGAGCGCATTGCCAAAATGCAGGAGAAAACCGGCCTGAAAGATGCCATCCGTACTGCCACCGGCAAAATGAACGGCCTGCCAATTACCATTGCCTGTATGGATTTCAGCTTTATCGGGGGCTCTATGGGCTCGGTGGTGGGTGAGAAGATAGCCCGCGCTATCGACTACTGCCTGAAGCATAAGACCCCGTTGCTGATTATCTCCAAATCGGGCGGAGCACGCATGATGGAATCGAGCCTGTCATTGATGCAGATGGCCAAGACTTCGGCCAAGCTGGTGCAGCTCAGCAAAGCTAAAATACCCTACATCTCCCTGCTTACCGACCCCACCACCGGGGGGGTTACGGCCTCCTATGCCATGCTGGGCGACTTTAATATAGCCGAGCCGGGAGCGCTGATTGGTTTTGCCGGCCCACGGGTGATTCGTGAGACCATCGGCAAAGACCTGCCCAAGGGTTTCCAGAGTGCCGAATTTCTACTGGAGCATGGTTTTCTCGATTTTATCGTTGATCGCAGAGATCTAAAAAAACGACTGACCACCCTTCTCAACATGTTGCCATAAGCCGGGGTTTGGATAGCAGATATAAGTTTTGTAGCCGGCTAATCTGGCTGAATTGATTGTACATGCTAATTTGGCTGTACTGGCTGAGGTTCTCGAAGCCAGGTTCTCGAAGCCAACTGGCTGTACTGGCTGAGGTACTCGAAGTCAGGCACTCGAAGCCAACTGGCTGTGCTGGCTGAGGTACTCGAAGTCAGGCACTCGAAGCCAGGTTCCTGAAATCCCCGGCCACTGTGCCTACCTGCGGCAGGCGGGCTTCCAACTTTCAGCTCATATCGCATATCCGCTTCTACGCTTTTGCGTCCTTTGTATTATAGCTTCTATGGCGAGTTGTATCACAAAGGTACACAGAGGAGCGCAGAGGATCACAGAGAACAAACTACTCTTTGTGTAGCTCAGTGTATTCTTTGTGTTCCTTTGTGCAATAGCTCTCAGTGCTGGGTTAGACCTTAGAGTTATACAGAGAGAAGGCTACTCTTAGCGATTAAGATTGCAGAAGTTAGATTTAGCTTAATCTCTGTCATCTTACCTCAGTCATCCGACCTAAGTCACCCCTGCGCCCCCCTCATTCCCCTGAAGGGGATGCCCCCGCACTATCTTACCCGACAGCAGACAGGCTATAAGCCTACCTGCGGTCAGGAAGGCTAGGAGCTACGACCTATGAGCTAAAAATCGCTTTCCGCATATATGCTTCCCGCTTTCGCACACTTTGCGGTTAAGATTTAAAATGGCAGACTGATGATTGAAGATATTAGCTTTTTTCCGACCTCCGTCATCTTACTTCAGCCCTCAGACCTCCGTTACCCCACGTGCCCCCTCAATCCCCTGAAGGGGAGGCCCGCCCGCATATCCGCATTTACGCTTTCCCTCATCTCCGCATCCCCGCTTTGCGCCCTTAGCGCCTGTCTTTGCGCTTTGGCGGTTAAAATTGCAGACTGCAGATTGACAATTGAAGATTTCAGATTTTTCCGATTTCCGTCATCATCTCTCAGACCTCTGTCTTCAGTCCTCATCCGCCCTCCGTCTTCTGTCTCCCGCGCCCCCTCAATCCCATAAAGGGGAAGTCCGTTCTGGTGGCTGGCGTCAGTCTACACGCCACGCGCTGTTTCACTACCAGTCTGCCCAAAAATCAAGCGAGCTATGAGCTTCAAGCTTCCATCTCTTAGCTTGTAGCTACGAGCTATCACCCAAAAAGCCTATCTTTATGCCATGCAACTGGTACGCAAGCCTGTATTGTGCAACTACTACGTTACCTATCGCTGCAATGCCCGCTGCGGCTTTTGTGATATCTGGCAACAGCCCTCACCCTATATCGATGTAGCCCGGGCCAGGCGCAACCTGCAAGACCTGCGCACCCTGGGGGTAAAAGTAATCGACTTCACCGGGGGTGAGCCCCTACTGCACCGCCAACTGCATGAGCTGCTGGCTATGGCCAAGGAGCTGGGCTTCATCACCACCGTCACTACCAACACCCTGCTCTACCCAAAGCGGGCTACCCAACTGGCCGGGCTGGTGGACATGCTGCACTTCTCACTGGATGCCTGGGAGGCCGACCTGCACAACGAAATGCGCGGTGTAAACTGCTACGACAGCGTACTGCGCTCGATAGAGATAGCGCTGGGCCTGGGCGAGCGCCCCGATATTTTGTTTACGGTCTTTGACCGCAACTTCAAGCAAATCAAACCCGTGTATGAGCATATCAGCCACCCCAACAACCTGGTGCTGATCCTGAATCCGGCCTTTGACTACAGCGAGGTAGAAACCGGCAAGCCCTTAACCACCAGTCAGTTGGATGAACTGCAGGGGTGGGGCAAAAAGCCGCTGGTTTACCTGAACAAAGCCTTTGTGCAACTAATTAAAGATGGCGGCAACCAGCCGGAGCGGCCGGTATGCCGGGCTGGCAGCAGCACAGTGGTGATTTCGCCCCAAAACGAGCTGATTGCCCCCTGCTATCATTTGGGGGTGCAGAAGCTGCCGCTGCGCGACAACCTGCTGCAGGTCTACCGCAGTGTCGCTGCGCAGCGCGCCCGGGCGGCTGCCGGCAGGCTTGAGGCCTGCCGGGGCTGCACGATCAATTGCTACATGCAGCCCTCCTTTGCCGTCAACGTAAACAAGTACTTCTGGCAGGCCCTGCCCAGCACCCTCAAATACAACCGCATGAAAGGCACCTGGAAACAGCTTTTCGGGCAGACGGCAAAGGGCAGCCGCCCGGGCGCCACAATCGATAAATAATTTCTGAAATTCAGGTATTAATGAATATATTTGTGTCGCTTTAAATACAATGCCCTGTCACTTATGAGCACGATTGTCATTTCTTCCATTGTAGCCTTTACGGTCATCATTTTATTGCTGGTGCTGGTGCTGCTTTATGCCCAATCCAAGCTGGTTCAGTCGGGTGATGTCAAGATCATCATCAACAACGATACCGAGCACCCGATCATCACTCCGGCCGGAGGCACCCTGCTTACCACCCTGGCCGCCAACAAGATTTTTCTGCCCTCGGCCTGTGGGGGCGGAGGCACCTGTGCCATGTGTAAATGCGAAGTGGACAAAGGCGGTGGCGAGGTATTGCCCACCGAAGTGGGGCACCTGAGCCGCGAAGAGCAAAAAAACCATATCCGGCTGGCCTGCCAGGTGAAAGTGAAGGAGGATATGGAAATAAAAGTGCCGGAAGAGATCTTCGGCATTAAGAAGTGGGAGTGTGAGGTAATCTCCAACTATAATGTGGCCACTTTTATTAAAGAGTTTGTGGTGAAGCTGCCCGAGGGCGAAAACCTGGATTTTCAGGCCGGTGGCTATATTCAGATTGACGTGCCGCCCTGTGAAGTGAACTATAAAACCGATATCGATATTGCGCCCAAACCCGATGATCCGGCTGGCCCGGATAAGTTTAAGGAGGACTGGGACAAGTTCGGACTGTGGGATTTAAAGATGGTAAATGACGAGCCCATTTTCCGCGCTTATTCCATGGCCAACCACCCGGCCGAAGGCAATATCATCATGCTGACCGTGCGTATAGCCACCCCGCCCTGGGACAAGAAAAAGAACAAATGGATGGACGTAAACCCGGGTATTTGCTCTTCTTATATTTTCTCACGCAAGCCGGGCGACAAAGTAACTATTTCGGGTCCTTACGGGGAGTTCTTTATCAAAGACACCGATGCCGAAATGATATACATAGGCGGTGGAGCCGGCATGGCGCCTATGCGCTCGCATATTTTCCACCTGTTCAAAACGCTCAAAACCAAACGTAAGGTTACCTTCTGGTATGGCGGCCGTTCGCGCAGGGAGCTCTTCTATATTGAGGACTTCCGTGAAATCGAGCGCGAGTTCCCCAACTTCCGTTTCTTTGTAGTGCTCTCCGACCCGCTACCCGAAGATAACTGGAAAGTGAAAAAGAGCATGGACGACCCCGAGGGTGACGGCTTCGTGGGTTTTGTACACAATGCTGTAATCGAATACCAGCTTAAAAACCACCCGGCACCCGAGGATGTGGAGTTTTATTTCTGCGGCCCGCCTCTGATGAATGCGGCCGTGTTGAAAATGTGTGACGACTGGGGTATTCCGCCCGAGAATGTAAGCTTCGATGACTTTGGCGGGTAACAGACCGGTATGGATCTGAACCTTTTCTTTACTCCGGTAGATGAAGCCCTGGCCGATGCGGTTGGGTCTGTTAGTTCGTTTTGCCGCAATATTACTGTCAACACCCACAAAGTGCCCGACCTGCAGGGCTTTGACCTGGCCCTGATAGGGCTGACGGAAAAGCGCGGTAGTGGCAAAAACAAGGGCGTGGGCCAGGCAGCCGATGAGATACGCAAAAAGCTGTACCGCCTGAAGCGCGGGCATGGCGCCTATCACATCATCGACCTGGGCAACCTCAACAACGGGGTGGAGTTGGCAGAAACCTACGGTCGCCTGCAAGAGGTGTGCGAGCACCTGATAAGCCGCGACATCCTGCCGATAATAATGGGCGGCTCGCACGACCTTACCCTGGGGCAGTTTTACGGTTACCAGGGGCTGGAAAAACTCATCAGCGTGCTCAATGTTGATGCCTTGCTCGACCTCAACGAAGAAGGCGAGCCCAACGAAACCCACCTGCACAAGATGCTGGTGCACGAGCCCAACTACCTGTTCAACTACAGCCACCTGGCCTATCAGACCTATCTGATTGAAACCACTGCCATCGAGGTGCTGGAGCGCCTGTATTTTGAAACCTACCGGGTAGGCATGCTGCGCACCCGCATCGAGGACATGGAGCCGGTAATTCGCGAGGCCGATATGCTCACCTTCGACATCACCGCCATCCGTTCATCAGATGCACCGGGCAATGCTAACGCCCAGCCCTTTGGCCTTACCGGTGAAGAGGCCTGCCAGATATGCTGGTATGCCGGCCTCAACGACAAGCTGAGCAGCGCGGGCTTCTACGAATACAACCCGGCCCTGGATGACGACAGCAAAAAGACGGCAGCGGTAGTGGCCACCATGATCTGGTACTTTGTAGAGGGCTTCTACCACCGCCAGCATGAGGGCGACTTCCGCTCCAACGACTACCTGCGCTATGTGGTGGACATGCCCGGCAACGAACCGGCCAATATTGTGTTCTACAAGAGCAAGCTGAGCGACAAGTGGTGGCTGGAGATCCCAGCCGCTAATGGAAAACGTGCCTTCGGGCGCAACTCACTGGTGCCGTGCTCGTACAACGACTTTAAGACCGCCAGCAATGGCGAAGTGCCCGACCGCTATGTAAATGCCATGGCCCGCTTGTCGGCATAAAAGTTTTGTTAAACCGGATAACTCGCATGACCATGAAAATATTTCCGTTTATCGCCTTGCTCTTTGTAGCAGCAGCTTGTCAGCAACAACCTACGGCCGAAGAGATAATCGATCGCAGCATTGAGGCCTATGGTGGCCAAAAGGTGTACAACAGCATTATCGAGTTCGATTTTCGTAAACGCCATTATGTGGCCAAGTATCATAATAATCGCTTCGAGCTCAAACGTATTTTTACCGATACCCTGGGCAACCATTATGTGGATGTACTGACCAACGAAGGTTTTACCCGCACGGTAAACGACTCATTGGCACAACTGGATGACGAGTGGCGTGGCAAATATGCCAGTTCGGTCAATTCGGTAATCTATTTTTTCCGCATCCCCTTTGTGCTCAAAGACCCGGCCGTAATAGCTGAATTGCTGGGCACTACACAAATGGACGGCAAAGAATATTATGAGGTAAAAGTAACCTTTAAACAGGAAGGCGGTGGCGAGGATTACAGCGATACCTTTATATATTGGATCGATACACAAAGTTATTTTATCGATTATTTTGCCTACGAATACCACACCAACGGTGGCGGCAAACGTTTCCGCAAGGCCATCAATCCGCGGGTAGTGAATGGTTTGCGGATAGTGGACTATATCAACTACAAGCCCAAAGACCTGCAGGTGGACATAGCCGATTACGACCAATATTTCTTTGAAGGAGGCCTTGAAGAGCTGTCGCGCATTATCAATACCAATGTAACGGTAGAATACCTGCAAGCCAATCAATAGCCCAATACGCGCTGCAGGTATTTGCCGACAACAGTAGCTTTGTCGAAGGTATCAACAATTTTACCTTCTGGATTGATGACCAAATAGGTGGGATAGATGGAAATGTCAAGTGTTTTGAATATGGCCCCCGTTTCATCGCGCAAGCTGGTCCAGGCGATTTTATCCTTTTGCTTTTTGCCTTTTTGCAGGTAGTCCTCAAAGGAGGGATCTTTCCACAACGTAACCATTATTATCTCCCGGCCATATTTTTTATGAATAGCGGCCAGTTCATCAATGTCTCGCAGGCAGTAGCCGCACCAGGAGGCGCTCATATCGAGCAAAACCCACTTGCCTGATGAAAAGACAACCTTTTCTTCTTTGTCTTCCTTGTTTTTGGCTATAAAATATTTCAATGTAGAACTTTGTGGGTCATAGCTTACCTGGGTTAAGCTCAGCAGGTATTTCCTTATTTTCTGTGCTGCCCAGAAATCCTGGTTTTCTTCAGGCACCAAAGCCAGAATTTTTTCCAGCTTTTCGGCAGGAAAGGAGGAGGGACTCTCTGCCAGATAGGTAAGTCCCGGCAAGGAGGATGCCAAAGCCGGATAGTCAATCAGCTTGTCGCCAATTTCCAGCAAGCTATCGGCCTGAGCCTGATATCGGCTCTGTGGGCTTATGGTATACATGTTTTCCTTACCTTTAATTGTAATGCTGTCGGCTTCTACCCACAGATATTTCAGATAACTTATTTTGCCGCCACGCAATCTTTTTTTCATCCTGCCCAACAAAAACAAATTTGGCATAGCGGCCGGCATGAAACTGACAGTATCGTGGGGATTAGCCGGCCAGCCCTTACCCTCTACAAAAACATAAAAATTATCTTCAGATGTATTTATATCCAACTTTACCACCACACGGGTTTGTCCGGTAGCTATGGCTGACCACAAAAGAACAGCCCATACAAAACTGATACGTAACATGACAACAAACAAATGGTTTAATTAACCAAATCTACTTTTTCTAATTTTAAATGCAATGGCAGCGGCAAAATATTTAATATACAAATTTTGTAAATTACAGGATATCAGCAATTTATAGTTTCTGGCACTCTCTTTGTTTTAAGTAAAAACAGAAACCAAACAAACAGCGCCATGAAAAAGCTCTACTACCTATTCTTATTGCTGGCCCTGAGTGGCTGTGAAATATACATTTTTGATAATCCGGATGAGGCCTACGACCAACGGGTGTTCTTTACGGGCAACTATGATGTACAGGAATACAGTTTTACTTATGAAAACCATTACACCTACCAAATGAGTATTTCTGTAGTATGGAACAGCTCCAATGAGGTGGCGCTTGACGGCCTGTACGGCTTGTATCAGCCGGTATATGCCGTGGTGGATTATGATAAACTAACCATCCCCTTGCAGCAACAGGACGGCTATGAGATAGAGGGCACCGGCAAACTGCGGGGCACCCGGCTGGAGCTCAATTACGTGGTGCGCGACCTGCTGCAACAACCGGTGGTCAGCGATTTTCTGGAGGCCGAGGCGCGTAGCTATTAAGACCGCTAACTGTTAAAACAAACCTACAGCTTACTTCTTACGTATGCTGCCTCCGCTATTCGACTGCAGGTTTACTTTTTGCGGATTGCCATAATAGGTAAGGGTAGCGCCACTACTGGCTTCGGCTGTCAGACGCTCACGGGCCAGTACCCGGGCTTTGCCGGCTGAGGAGGCCTCTACCCGGGCAATGCCTGTTTCAAGGTCGGAGCCATCGTATTCACCGGCCGTAGATACCTCTACCTGCTGGCTTTGGGCCATGCCAGACAGTACAAGCTCACCGGCCTGGCCTACTTCCACTTCAAGATTGTCAACGTCTATCACCAGTTCGGCTTCGGCAGCCGTGCCTACTTCTATGGTCAGCTCCGGGGTTTTCAACACTTTTTCGTTGCTTATTTTGGCTGCCGTACCAGCTACAATCTTGTCAAGATTTTTATAGGTCAATGTAATCGCTACCCGCACATTGCGGTGCGAACCGCGCAGGCCGATTTTCAGGGTGCCTGCGCTTAAATCGGTCTTGATATCTTCGGCATCAATATCACCCTCGGCCTTGATTACGGCTTTGTTTTCGGAGCCTGGCACCAGCGTAAGTTTGATGGCCTGGCCTACCTTTACTCCGGTAAAGTCATCGAAATGGCGTGTCTCATTTACTTGTGCGTAAGTAAGCGTAGCGCTCAATACTACTGACAACAGAATGAATTTTATCTTCTTCATAACATGGTTTTTTTATTAAAGACTCATTAACCCCCGACAGGTTGCATGGGGTTGGCGTTAATGTTGATAAGATATGTTAGCTGTTTGCCATCTGCGCTTGGTGCACCACCTGCCAGCGCTTACCGTCATGGCGCAGCAGGCAGACATCCTCTACTGCAAAGGCAGCCTCAAAAGGCTTATGCCGGTATTCTTCCCAGGCACGCTGGAAGGCGGCTTTGCGCAGGTCGCGAAAGGCTACCGTCAGGTGCGGCACAAAGGGCCGGGCGGCAACCGGCTGACTCAGCTTCCACTGCAGGCGGGCGGTTCGCACTACGGCTGCCTGCAGGGTGCTCAAGGCCGGGTTTTCTGCTACCTGCACATAAATAACCCGCGGAGGAAAGGCACCGAAGCCGGTTAGCTGCACAAGAAATGGCTTGTGAAGCCCGGCTGTCCTGTCTAGCGCTACTCTTAGCTGTACCTCGCGGTCGGGGCGCCACTTAAACGGCATATACAGGGTGATATGGGGTGGTGAGCGCAAGGCGGCTTTGCTGTGGTAGCGCTGCCGGAAGTCTTCCTTGATGGCCATTAGTTCATCATACAGGGGCGGGGCGGGCACCAGGGCCACAAAG
>WFNR01000125.1 GCA_015488485.1 Cyclobacteriaceae bacterium
ACCTCGAAGACTCAGTGCCCAGTAGCGATGACCTCACCGAGTTCCGCTTCGATACCGTAATCGTGTACGAACCGGCCATACCCATAGACACCATGGCCAATGCCGCTAAAGACTCGGTGCTCACCCAGCTCAACGATACGCTGGCGGCCACCACCCAGGACACCCTGCTGGCCAATCAGTTTCTGGAGCGCATGGCCGCCCCCGATTCGGTAGCCGTAGAAAAACTGATAAACGTATATCATAACGACCGCACCCCTGCCGAGGCAGCAGCGGTCATGCAGGCCCTGGTTGACAGAGGCATTGCTGCAGACCGCCTGTCAGCCACCGGCTATCGCGACCAGCCGCCTCCGGTACCCTTTCCACCCGGCCGTCAGCGGATGATTGTCATTCATTTAACTACCGAACAATGACTGTTGCCTTCTGGCAATTAATGTAGCTTTTTATGGAAAATAAGAAATACCGTAAAATGGCCCTGCAATGCCCCATGCCCAAGGTGGATTTCGATATCATTACCCTGGGGCACGGCAGCGGTGGCGTGCTCACCAACAAGCTGCTCGACAGCGGGATATTCGATATCCTGAGCAACGAAATACTGGATGAAAGACATGATGGGGCTATCCTGGAAATGAGCGGCAAGTTGGCTTTCTCGAGCGATAGCTTCCTGGTATCACCGGTGTTTTTTCCGGGCGGCAATATTGGCGAACTGGCGGTAAACGGCACGGTCAACGACCTGGCCATGTGCGGGGCGCGGCCACAATACCTGTCGCTCAGTTTTATTATTGAAGAAGGCCTGCCCATGCAGGAGTTTTGGGAAATACTGGTAGCCGTAAAACATGCCTGCACAACGGCCGGAGTGCAGGTGGTAACAGGCGATACCAAAGTGGTGGAAAAAGGCAAAGGCGATAAGATTTTTATCAATACCAGCGGTATCGGCACGGTGCATCCGCAGGCCGCCATCAGCCGGCAAAATATCCGGCCGGGTGATAAAATTATCATCAACGGCAATATTGCCACGCATGGCATGGCCATCATGTCGGTGCGCGAGGGCCTGGAGTTTGGCGCCCGTATAGAAAGCGACACAGCCGCCCTCAATCATATTACCACCCGGCTGCTCGACCACTTTGGCTCCGCTATCCACCTTTTTACCGACCCTACACGCGGAGGGGTGGCTACCGTGCTCAAGGAAATCGCCCAGGCTACCCGGTTGGGTATTGATATCTACCAGAAAGACCTGCCGGTGGATGAACAGGTAGCCAGCGCCTGTGAGCTGCTGGGACTCGACCCCCTGTATGTGGCAAATGAAGGGCTATTCCTCAGCTTTGTGGCAGCCGACAAAGCCGATGAGTTGCTGGCCATGCTGCGTGAAGATCCGTTGGGCGCCAATGCGCAAATTATTGGCACAGTGGTGGACGAACACCCCGGTCAGGTAATTCTGGAAAGCCTCATAGGCGGTAAGCGGGCCATTGGCATGCTGCCGGGAGAGCAACTGCCGCGTATCTGTTAATACGAGTATTTCATTGCAGGTTTAAGATATCAAGCGTGCATGGTAATACCGGGGCGCATGGATATCGGTATTCTTCAGCTCGCAAGAACTATGATCTTGCTCATAATACCTAAATCTTTCCTGCAGATGAACGCCCGGTTCGTCAAAAGGGAAAGAGGGTACAAATCTTTAGGCGGGACCTGGTGATTATTTTTATAGTTCGTTCTTATCAATACCGGCCTGTTTAAGAATAGCATGGAAAGTGCCTTTGGGCATTTCCTTGTTGCCATGCATAGGCACTACCACTGTTTTGCCCCCAGCCTCATTATAGTAGATGCGATGACTACCCCTGGAACGTTTGTAAACGAACCCTTTTGCTTCCAGAATCTTGATAGTCTTTTAGCCGTGCGGCTCACGCAGTAAGATTTAAAGAGTATTCCAATGTCGTACTATCATCCGGCACATCTTCCCCTCTTGCCTGCAATTCTTCGATGTACAGCTCGATAGCTTCCCTGGCCATTTGAATAGCATGATCTACGTTTTCACCGAAGGTGACACAGCCCGGTAAAGCCGGTACGGTAACCGTATATTGTCCCTCCGGTTCTTTGTGAAGAAGTATTTTATAGGTTAAATGTCGCATAACTAAGATATTGATCGAGCTCTAATAACTTAACAACCTCTAAATAGCCTGTTTCCTCTCCGAGTAGTAAAAGTAAATAATTTATCATTGTTGTCCGGTAAACCCTAAATTTATACTTTTTTCAAAATTAACTAGTTGATTATCAATACCAATTTTCAGATTTGTCAAAAGTAAGCCCCCTGCATTTGCGGGAATAAGGTGTTTTGATATTTGAGTTTATTTTCTTTTACAATCT
>WFNR01000126.1 GCA_015488485.1 Cyclobacteriaceae bacterium
ATCATGTTTTGCAAGGTTTATGCCCTAAAATCACCATATTCTTGCAAAATAACAACTGGAAAAGCAATAAGTTTTCCACATTAACATGTTGATAAACAGACGTTTATATCGAATTTAAGGAGCGACTATTTCCCAATGCAGAACTTCATCCTTCACACCGCTTTCAGTGTAGGGCGGTGGGGTTTGCTAGCGGATTTACGCCAAGCCCTAATTGAATGGCGCGACCACCTGGCAACCGCGCCAATCACTCCGCCCTTTAGGGCGGGGTGATACACGAAACCAACCAAATTGGGCTTTAGCCCCATTACACACTCTGTGTATTAGGATTTGCAGATTTGAGAGTTTTCAGCCCCGCGCGCCCCCTCAATACTCTAAAGGGGAGGTCCAGCGCTTCGTGCTCCCAGCTCCCAGCTCGTAACTCGCATTCCCGCATCTACGCATACCAGCATTCCCACATTCCCGCTTTCGCGCCCTTGGCGCACTTAGCGGTTAAGATTTAAGATTGCAGATTGATGATTGAAGATATTAGATTTTGTCCTACCTCAGTCACCCCTGCACCCCCTCGTTCCCCTGAAGGGGAGGCCCTGCCCGCTTATCCGCTTCCACGCATCTTCGCATTACCGCATTCCCGCTTCAACCCTAAAGAGAGGCGAAAGAGGATGACAAAAAATAGCACAAAAAAGAGGCTGCGAACCGTGCCGCAACCTCTCAAGCCAACTAGAAAAAAAGCTTTTATTCCTCCCTGGCCAGTGGTGGTGTATAGCCCATGTTATACCAGGCAAAAGCATAGCGGTCGGCTGTTTGCTCAATGGTCTTGCTAATGGGCGTGCCGGCTCCGTGACCGGCATTGGTTTCAATGCGTATTAAAATGGGCTTGTCACCTGCCTGAGCCTTTTGCAGGGTGGCGGCAAACTTGAATGAATGTGCCGGCACCACCCGGTCGTCATGGTCGGCAGTGGTGATAAGCGTAGCCGGATAGGCTGTGCCTGGCTTGATATTGTGCAGAGGCGAATAACCCAGCAGATATTCAAACATCTCTTTGGAGTCTTCGGACGTGCCGTAGTCGAAAGCCCAGCCGGCTCCGGCAGTAAACTTATGATAACGCAGCATGTCGAGCACCCCTACGGCCGGGAAGGCCACCGCTGCCAGATCGGGGCGTTGGGTGAGCACGGCACCTACCAGCAGGCCGCCATTGGAGCCCCCGGCAATAGCCAGGTAGTCGTGCGAGGTATAGCCCTCCTTGATCAGGTATTCACCGGCCGCAATAAAATCATCGAAGACATTCTGCTTGTTCATCTTGGTGCCGGCCAGGTGCCAGTCCTCTCCGTACTCGCCACCGCCCCGCAGGTTGGGCTGGGCATACACCCCTCCGTTTTCGAGCCATACTATACGGCTGGCGCTGAACGAAGGCCGCAGGCTGATATTGAAACCACCGTAGCCATACAGGTAAGTTGGGTTTTTGCCGTTCAGCTCCAGGCCCTTCTTGTGTACAATAAACATCGGTACCCGGGTGCCGTCTTTGCTGGTATAAAACACCTGTTTGGTTTCGTAGTCATCGGGGTTGAAATCCACCTGTGGGCGGGTGTAAACGCTGGACTTGCCACTGGCAATATTGTATTGAAATATTGTGGAAGGGTAGGTAAAGGAAGTAAACGTATAATACACCACCGTATCTTCTTTTTCTCCGCCAAAGCCGCGGGCCGTGCCGATACCCGGCAGGTCAATGGTACGCTCCAGATTGCCTGCCATATCGTATTGCATGACCTTGGTTTTGGCATCTTCCAGATAAAAGGTAAAGAATTTGCCTCCGGCCGTAGTGGCGGTCATTACCATATCGTTTTCAGGTATTACATCCTGCCAGTTCTGCGGGGCCGGGTCATCGGCAGCTACCTTTACGATGCGGTTGTTAGGGGCGTTCAGATTGGTGTGAATGTACAATGTGCTGCCATCGTTGGCAATAACATAGTGGTCGTTGTCAAAATTATCAACCACTGTTACAAAGCCACTCTGCGGTTTTTGCAGGTCTTTGATATAGAGTTCGTTTCCGGAGGTGCTATTGGCTGCCGTAATCACCAGATAGCGTTCATCTTCGGTCAGGTAGGCACCCACATATCTGCGTGGTTGTTTTTCGCCACCAAATATCAGTTGGTCGTCTGCTTGCGGGCTGCCCAGCTTGTGGTAGTACACCTTGTGTATCTGCGTCATGGCTGAAAGCTGGCTGCCTTTGGGCTTGTCGTAGCTGCTGTAATAAAAGCCCTCGTTGCCTTGCCAGGCAATACCGCTGAATTTTATGTCTTTTAGTGTATCACCCACCATTTGTTTCGTTTCGGTATCCAGTACAATGGCTTTGCGCCAGTCCGAACCGCCCTCCGATATCAGGTAGGCCATCAGGGAGCCGTCTTTGGTAAAGCTGGTAGAGGCCAGTGATATGGTGCCGTCTTCTCTGAACTTGTTAGGGTCGAGAAACACCTCTTCTTCACCGCCTTCCACCGGTTTGCGATACAGTACGTTTTGGTTTTGCAGGCCATCGTTGCGGTAGTAATAATACCAGCGCCCATGCCTGGCCGGGGCATATACGCGCTCATAATTGAGCAGCTCTTCCAGGCGCTTTTTTATCTTGTCGCGATAGGGTATCTTCTTCAAATAGGCAAAGGTTAGCTCATTTTGCGCTTTTACCCACTCGGCTGTTTCTGGCGAGCGATCGTCTTCAAGCCAGCGGTAAGGGTCGGGCACTTCCACTCCGAAATAGGTGTCCACCACATCTACGGTTTTGGTTTCGGGATACTGCAGAGCTTTTTCCTTTTTGGAGGTGCAGGCTACCGCCAGCAGACTGCCAAGTACAAAGTATAGAATAGGTCTTTTCATGGTCTTTTATTTTTGCCGGTAGTAAAGTTAAAATGCCTGCCGGTTTTCACACGGATTTTTATTTTAACGGTCAGTCGGCAATTTTGTGCTGCAGGTAAATATCCTGAAAACGGGCTATTTCATCATGAGTACCCAGAATGATAAAGTTGCCTCCTGGTAGCAACACGGTATCGGCCTTTGGGTTGATTTGAAAAGAGCCGTTTTTATTCTGATTAGCCACTACCGAAACACCGGTTTGCTGGCGGATGTTCATTTCTGCAATCGATTTGCCCTGGTATTCGGGTTTCAGGTCTTCATAATTGAATTGCTCGATTTTGAAGGAGCCTTCTACGCCCTCCAGCAGGTTGAGAAAGCGAATAACCGAAGGCTTGGTGATAAGCTGTGCCATGTGCTTACCGCCCAGCGAATCAGGCATTACTACGGTGTGGGCGCCAGCCTTGTAGAGTTTTTTCTGGGTTTGCTCGCTGGTAGCCCGGCTGATAATTTGGATTTCCGGGTTTACTTCTCGGGCTGTCAGGGTGATATATACATTCTCGGCATCGTTGGGTAAGGCTATAATGATAGCCCGGGCACTGGCCAGGCCGGCTTTGGTCAGAATGTTTTCATCGCTGGCATCACCTATTACAATACCACTCACTTCCCCCACAAGTTCTTCTGCCAGCTCACCCCGCATATCTATCACCACACATTGATGGCCGTGGCGCTTGAGTTCGGCCACCGCTTTGGAGCCATTGCGGCCATAGCCACATACGATCACATGATTTTTCATGGCTTTCAGTTTTTTTTCATTAATGTAAATATCGTATTGATGTTTTAGCTCGCCTTCAAAAACAAAACGCGCCACGTAGGTAACGATGTAGGCTACCAGACCCAGGTTGAGCAGTATGTAAATGCTGGTGAAAATCATGCCGGCCTCCGACAGCGGCCGCGCCTCGCGGTAGCCTACGGTAGAAATGGTTATGACCGTCATGTACAGCGCTTCGGTAAAGCTGTACCCCTCAATCAGCATATAGCCCGAAATGCCAATACTCAGGCTCAATATGGCAAACCCAAGGCCAAATATGAGTTTTTTTAGGCTGCTGTTCATTATCACAAAAATATAATAAATATCAGCCAGATTTTTGTTACAATAGGGAAATGAATACCAGAGATGAAGTATAATTGTCTTTAGCTAATTCCGTTTTATACGATGACCATAGACCCCGGAAAAAAAGGCTGGCTCACCAATTACCTGGAGTACCGTAAGGCGCTGTTTCAATCGTTTTTTGAGCAGACCGACAAGGACCTCCATCCCGAGCAATCGTTATACAAACTATTGCAGCCGAACGGGCTGCTTTACGGCCATCCTATTCTGAAAAAAGACATCATTGAAGAAGACGGTTCTATGTCGAACCTGAATAAAATTAAGGTGCTGATGGCCGAGAGCCTGATCAATGGTTCGCTTATATTGCGGCAGCATGA
>WFNR01000127.1 GCA_015488485.1 Cyclobacteriaceae bacterium
CTGCGGTTTGGGTCGGCCATGAGGGTAATTCGCTAATCGGGGTGAGGCGCGTGCTAAATGACCACTGTGGCCTGTCCTACCGCAGCACCTCGCAGATAACCACCTGGCCGGATGGCGGGCGTGTTCCCCTGGCCCAAACATGCGCCCCAACTTGTTATATCCATCAAATTTATCATTATATTTCGAAATCTCCCCGGGATAAGCGCAGTAAATCATCCCCTTTATCAGACGCCCGCTGCAGCTTGCGCGCCAGTACATCCAGGGGGCTTTCTATCTTGCGCAAGTCCTGCCGCGTAATGTGCGTGTAGATCATGGTGGTCTCCGGACGGCTATGCCCCAGCAACTCCTGGATGTAGCGCACATCCACCCCCTGCTCCAGCAAATGAGTGGCAAAGCTGTGCCGCAGGGTATGAGGCGTCACCTCTTTATGAATGCCGGCCCGCTTGCACGACTGCCTTAATATACTCCTTACGCTTGAAGCCGAGTAGGGCTTACCGCCCGGGCCCTCCACAAACCATTTTCGGGGTTTGTAAGTGGCTATATAGTTGCTCATCAGTGGAATATAAGCCTTGGCCAGAAATACATACCGGTCTTTGCGGCCTTTGGCCTTGCGAATAAACAATTGCCTGCGCTGAATATCTATATCTGCCAGCTTAAGGGCCAGCAGCTCCCCGATGCGCAGCCCCGCGGCATACAAAAGGGTAAGAATAGCGCGGTGCTTCAGGTTGCGGGTAGCCACAATCAGCTTCAGCACCTCCTCTTCGCTCAGCACCTGCGGCAGCTTCTTGTCCTTAGGCGGCATCGGCAGAGTTACACCATCAATGGCTGTTTCGTCAAAACAATCGGCAAGGTGCCGCATGGCCCCGATAAACTGCCGGTGCGTACTTACCCCATAGCCGCGTGGCACAAACACTTCCTCAATATATCGCTCTACATCTTTATTGCCTACCAGCGCCAGTGCCTTATTGTGTACATAGCCCAAAAAGTCTTCGGCAAAATACATATACACCTCGATGGTGTTTCGGCTAAACCGTTTGCCCTGCAGGTAATTTCTAAACCGCGCCACCAATTCACGGCTGGCCTGCTGTCGCAACATATACATCTCCTGCAGTTCCCGTACCTGATCCGTAATGTCGGCATAGCCACGCAGGGCTTGCTGCAACTGCCTTAGCCTGGCAGGCGTGGCCGGTATATACCAGGCCTTGTTGGTTGCGCTCCAGCGAGCCTCCGGCACCTGTTTTACCTGCTCTATCATCTCCAGGTCGTAATCAAAGGAGATCATAATCACCTGCTTGCCCCGGTGTCGCTTACGCAGTAAGTTTACTTTCTTTAATGCCTTTGCCTTATTCATTTTATCTTTAAAAAGATACTCCCCCTGACCATAGCTCCGCCTCCTCGCTTACAAATACAAGCCTATAAATCTAACGAAAATTTCTATCTGACCAAAAACCAAGATGATTAATTTTGTCTTTTGATTATCAGCATTATGCGATTTTCCGTAAATCAATTGCACTCGGCTTTGTCATACAGCACAAAATAACGGGTGCCATTCAGGTATGTTTTGTTGTCCTTTCTCGACAGCTCGTACTCCAGGCTGCGACCATCGTCAAACAGCAACTGCAACACCGCCACCCCGCCAGCATCACCTACCGACCACTTACCGGCACCCCGGTCGCGCCCACGGGCATTGCCAAATCCCGATGGAATGTCAAAAGTGTTGTCATGGGCCGACCAATAGGTAAACCGGCCGTCCGGACACAGGTCTATAATAGTCTCATCGCTCGAGCTGCTGTAGCCGCCACCATAATCACTGCCGCCCGAGCTGGTCAGGTAGTGCAGCCGGCAACCATCTACATAGGTAAACAGATCCTGCCACCATTTAGCTTTGGAGTTTTCCGGCTTAAAAAACACTACCGAGCCGGCTAACTGCTTCAGGGCTTCTTCCTGCTCACTGCCAAAGGCTTCGGGAGTAGATACAACCATGCAGTCAATTCCCGCCCCACCGTACTGGTGAAGCAGACTCACAGCATATACTTTCACCGGCTGGCCTTCTATCACCCCGCTAAAATGGCCGGCTAACCCTCGCTCGCCAAAAGCCTCCAGGGAGCCGTTCAACTGCAGGTTGGTGCCATACTCATCGGCAAACCCCTGGCTCACAGCCGCACGTATTTCTTCCAGACTGTTAAACTCATTGAGCGACATAACCATCAGCCCCGCTATGCTATTATGCCCAAACACATAGCCCTCTTCGCTGGCCTGATATTGCCAACCGGCAGGTACGGTAAACCGCACACCCACCTCCTCTACCGTTACTACATTGTTTTCCTGAGCCGGCAATTCTACGGCCATTATCAGCACCAAGACCAGCAGTAAGTTTATTTTGATAATCGCTTTCATAGTTCTTGTTTTCGATTTTTATTTAAATAAATTTTATCCAATTTATAATTATTATATTCTAATTTCAAATTCTGCCGGAAAAATTTTCTGCCGATACAACTTTTATATGGCTCTACAATGCTTGTCTTTTTTTAAGGTTTTCTTCAGCCTATTTCAGGAAAAGACACATCACCCATTCCTGTTTCATTCCTGCCCGCTAAGCGCTACCTTTGCCAGCATGGCTACACATTTATCAGCATTGGGAGCCGGCCGTCTTCCGGAGCCGCTCAAGTTAAAAAACCAAAAAATCGGGCTGGTTACGGCCGAATGGAACCACCAGGTAACCGATGCCCTGCTAAGCGGTGCCCTCGAGGTGCTGCGCAAGCATGGCGCCCGCGACAAGAATCTGGTAATAAAACACGTGCCCGGCAGCTTTGAGCTTACCCTGGGCGCCCAATGGCTGGCAGCCCGCAACGACATCGCTGCCGTAATATGCCTGGGGTGCGTAATACAAGGCGAAACCCCCCATTTCGATTACATCTGCCAGGCCGTAAGCCACGGCATCACCCGCGTCAGCCTCGACCACAACAAGCCGGTAATCTTCGGGGTGCTTACCACCAACACCCTGCAGCAAGCCCTCGACCGGGCCGGAGGCAAGCACGGCAACAAGGGCGAAGAAGCCGCCTACACCGCCTTGCGTATGCTGCAGTTTTGAAAACATTGGGCTGGAGGATACTTTTTTTAAGATTGGTAAAGCCTGAATATCTTGTCATAAACAAAGAAAACCATCTCTTACGGCTGCTATTTAAGACAAAGTGTTGTAACTTTTGCCCAAAAACAGCCCCCATGTACAAACACATTCTTTTCGCCCTAACTCTCCTGATACTAAGCGGCTGCAGCCAGTTGGTGGGTGAGCGCGGCAACAGAGTGCGTACCAGCAACACCTACACCGTAGAGCCCTACCATGAGATAGCTATCTCGGGAGCCTTCGAGGTGCTTTTGCAGCCCGCAAACGACCACCGGGTAGTGCTGGAAACAGATGAAAACCTGGTTGACTTTATCGAAATCTATGTGGACAGCGGTAAGCTGGTTATCCACACTGACTACCGGCTACTAAGCGATGAAGGCCAACAGGTACGGGTGCCTTTCCATGACGGCATTCGGACACTTATTTCGGCAGGCGCCTCACGCATCACCTCGGCCGATACCCTGCACACCAACGACCTGCATATAACCCTTGCCGGGGTAAGCTCGTTAAACCTGGCCCTGGAAGCAGACAACATCAGCCTGACCATGGCCGGCACCGGCAGCGCGCAGCTAAGTGGCAAAACCTCCACCCTGCAAATGACCCTCAGCGGAGCCGGAGCCATCGACACCAAAAACCTGTCGGCACAAAAGGTAACGGTAGAATTGTCAGGTGCCGGCAAGGCCGAAATATACGCCCTTGACACCCTGCAGGCCAGCGTAAGCGGTATGGGCAAAATCATCTATCTGGGCAACCCTGCTGTAGTCAGGCGCGAAGTGTCGGGCCTGGGCAGAGTACAAAAGGCCGGCACACCTGATAAATAAATTTTATCTTTAGGGCTTTAAACCAGTTTTGCAAATGAAGATATACAAGACTACCGCAGCATGTCTGCTACTTGTGTTAGGCAGCCAATTGCTTTGGGCGCAGGCGCCAAGGCCCTTGCCCAAGACCATCAACCATGCCGGTTACAATACCGTTTATCCGGCCGTAAGTGGCGATGGCAAAACGCTCATCTACATGACCGATTATTCGCAGACAGGCGATTTTGTATTGGAAATAAGTCAATACCAGGGCGGCAAATGGCAATCGCCCAGCGAGCTGGACGTACTGGGGTCGTCCATAGTAAACAATTGGGGCGGTTATACCCTCAACTACGATGGCACCGCCATTTATTTTTCTTCGCGCAGATCCGATGGCGTAGGCAAGTACGATATCTGGTATGCCGAGCTGCAAGACGGCCAGTGGAGCCGCCCGAAAAACATCGGCAAACCGGTAAACTCAGCCGCCAATGAGGGCAACCCGAGCATTTCGGCCGATGAGCAACATATCTATTTTATGCGCTGCGAAAATATGTCGAACGAAAAGGTGTCGGGCTGTAAAATATACCACAGTGAGCGTGGCCCGCGTGGCTGGAAGGAGCCTGAACCGCTGCCGCCCCATATCAATACCGGCAACACCACCTCTCCGCGCATCATGGCCGATGGCAAGACCTTGTTCTTCGCTTCCGACCGGCCGGGTGGCAAAGGCGGAGTGGACATCTGGATGACCCGCAAGCAGGGCGACCACTGGTCGGAGCCGGTAAATGTAGCACCTGCCAATACCCCTGAAAACGATTATTTCTTTACCGCCAGCCTGCGCTCGCTGGGCTTCATTACCACCCATGATGACAACGGCAAGCTCATCATTGCCGAGCTGCGCCTGCCGCGCGAATACCGTACCGAGAGTGTCATCATTCGCCAGGGCACAGTAAAGGATGAGGCCGGCCAGCCGCTGGCAGCAGAAGCCAAAATCTACAACCTTGAAAAGGCAGCCTATGAGTCGCGCCTGCGTACCGGCAGCAAGGGCGACTTCATTATGGTAATACCGGCCGGAGGGCGCTACGATGTGGGCTACAACGACATTCGCCTGCAAAAGCTCTATCAGGGTGAGCTGGTAGATACCCGCGACCTGGTGGCGCCCAGGCGCGAGTACCCCAATATCGTACTGCGCGACCTGCTGCCGGACATGACCTTCGCCCTGCAGGTGTTTGCCTTTAAGCCTTTTACCGCAGAAATAGACTCTATATCCGTGCAGGAACTCAACCGCCTGGCACGCCTGCTCAAGCAGCACCCTGAGTATCATGTAGAAATAGGCGCCTACCAGCAGCAATACCTCGAAGACTCAGTGCCCAGTAGCGATGACCTCACCGAGTTCCGCTTCGATACCGTAATCGTGTACGAACCGGCCATACCCATAGACACCATGGCCAATGCCGCTAAAGACTCGGTGCTCGCCCAACTTAACGATACGCTGGCGACCACCACCCAGGACACCCTGCTGGCCAATCAGTTTCTGGAGCGCATGGCTGCCCCCGATTCGGTAGCCGTAGAAAAACTGATAAACGTATATCATAACGACCGCACCCCTGCCGAGGCAGCAGCGGTCATGCAGGCCCTGGTTGACAGAGGCATAGCCGCAGACCGCCTGTCAGCCACCGGCTATCGCGACCAACAACCTCCGGTGCCCTTTCCACCCGGCCGTCAGCGGATGATTGTCATTCATTTAACTACCGAACAATGACTGTTGCCTTCTGGCAATTAATGTAGCTTTTTATGGAAAATAAGAAATACCGTAAAATGGCCCTGCAATGCCCC
>WFNR01000128.1 GCA_015488485.1 Cyclobacteriaceae bacterium
AAAGGGCTGGTCTATATCAAGTACAACGAAGACGGCACCTTTAAATCATCGGTAGATAAATTTTATACGGCTGACGATTTGCAACAGATAGCTGATGCCTTTGCCGCTCGCCCGGGCGATCTGATGCTGGTGCTCAGCGGCCAGGCAGCAGCTACGCGTTTTGCTTTGAGCGAGTTGCGCCTGAAGCTGGGCAACGACCTGGGGCTGGCCAAAGACGATGATTATAAGGTGCTATGGGTAACCGATTTTCCGCTGCTGGAATGGGATGAAGAGACACAGCGCTACCATGCCATGCACCACCCTTTTACCTCGCCCAAAGCCGAAGATATGCACCTGCTCGACAGCGACCCGGCAGCCGTACGTGCCAATGCTTATGATATGGTCATCAATGGAGTAGAGGTAGGGGGTGGCTCTATCCGTATCCACGAGCGCCAGGTGCAGGAGAAAATGTTCGACCTGCTGGGCTTTAGTCCGCAAGAGGCGCAGGCACAGTTCGGCTTCCTGATGCAGGCTTTTGAATATGGCGCCCCCCCGCATGGCGGCATTGCTTTCGGTTTCGACCGCCTCTGCGCTTTGTTTGGCGGCAGCGCTTCCATTCGCGATTATATTGCCTTTCCTAAAAACAATGCCGGTCGCGATGTGATGATTGAGGCCCCGGCTCCGCTTGATCCGCAGCAGTTGGACGAGCTGGGGATTATGCTTAAAAAAGACTAAAGCCTATATTCCATATATCGACTTTCCGGTTGCCAGGCTTTGAATAAAATTTTATTGTGTCCCGGGTTAAAATGTTAGCCCCCGGTGGTGGCTGGGCAGGTAAAATAACCCGTCAAAAAGCGGAATAGCAGCCTGTTTGCAAAATTTTACCAGCCGCTTAATTTTGCCCTCGGTTTTGTTTTTCAAGCTGTAAAAATCAACAGAGATGACTGGAAGATATTTTTTACTGGTGCTGGGGCTGCAGATAGCCCTAACGGCCTGCACCCCGGCAGAAAAGCAGCATTATCTGACCGGCAAAACCTACCAGGCCACCGTGCCCGGCACCCGGCTCAGCCTGATTACCACCGATACCACCCTGGCTGCGCGCTTCTCCTGGGCGGTTCAACAAGCCTTGCACTATGTGCACGATGGCAGCGATCCGGTCGGTTTGTGGTATGAGGCTGCCCTGCCCGGCCGTGAGGCCTTTTGTATGCGCGATGTGGCCCACCAAAGCACCGGGACACACCTGCTGGGGCTGGCCGATCACAACAAGAATATGCTGAAAAAATTTGCCGCCAACGTGGCCGCCAGCCGCAACTGGTGCAGCTTCTGGGAGATCAACCGGCAGGACAAGCCGGTGCCGGTTGACTACCGCAACGACCGTGAGTTCTGGTACAACCTGCCGGCCAATTACGATGTGCTGTCGGCCTGCTACCGCCAATACCTGTGGACGGGCGATGAAGATTATCTGGAGGATAAAACATTCCCCTCCTTTTATGACCACACCGTGGCCGACTACACCAATACCTGGCAATTGGGCCCTGACGAAATTATGCAGCGCAACCGCTGGCTGCATGCCCCGCAGCCACTCGACTCTACCGATAACCTCCACATAGCCCGCGGCCTGCCCAGCTATGAAGAGGGTAACCCGCTGCGCCTGCTGCTGGGTGCTGATTTGCTGGCCTTTGAATATACTGCGCTGCAGAATTATGCCCGGATGCTACGCCTGCAAGGCCGTAGCTCGCGAGCGGACCTGCTGAAAAGACAGGCCAAAAAACTGCAGGATCTGTTTGACAAACAATGGTGGGATAAGGCCGGCCAGGTCTATCACCAGGCCCTGTTCTCCGACCGGGGCTTTGTGAACCGCCCCACGCCCTTTATCCTGTATAATGATATTGTACTTGATAGCGCTCGCAGAAAAAAAGAAATAGCACGCCTGGCCACTCTCACCGACAGCAACATTGAAACCCAGACCTATCTGCCACTTGTCCTCTTTCGTCACGACAGGAATGCGGCCGCCTATCGCCATTTGCTCGACCTGAGCCGTCCCGATAAGCCTGGGCGCGACTACCCCGAGGTGTCTTTTACCTGGATTGAAGCGCTGGTGAGCGGCCTGGCAGGAGTGGAGGCCGATGCCTTTAGTAAGAGCATCAAAACACTGTACCGCCTGCCGGACGATAGCCTGGCTATCCAGTTGAATAATATTCCGGTATTCAACGGAGGTATCGATGTGGCCCATCTTTCGCCCACCACTTCCGTATTGCACAACCGCACCGGAGAGACCATCCGCTGGAAAGCAGCTTTTTACGGGCAGTTTGACACTATCTATTATAATGGCGAACCGATACAGGCGGTGGCGCTTACCACCCCTGGCGGTAAAACCATTTCGTATATAGATGTATATGTGAAAGATATGGAGACCGGCCGCGCTGAGGTAATGCCCTAAAACCGGGCCTGGTAGGAGTCATCGGTTAAATATTATTGAAAATACTTCTTCCACCACCACTGAAAGACAACCAGTGCCCAGATACGGGCATGGGCATCACCGGGGCTTACGGAAAATAGCTGCTTTTTGAGCTGGCGGATGGCCGCCACGTCAAAAATACCTTGCTTTTCGATTAGCTTATCAGCCAGCAGGTCATCGGTGATCAGGCTGCGCATTTCATTGCGCAGCCATTTGAGCAGCGGTACTTCAAAGCCTTTCTTAGGCCGCCTGTACAAGGCCTGTGGCAGGAGATCGCGAAAAGCCTCCTGCACCACCCTCTTGCGGATGGAGGAAGTGATCTTCATCTCATCAGGCAGGCGGACGGCAAACTCCACTACCCGGTGATCGAGAAAAGGCACCCGCACCTCCAGGCTGTTGGCCATCGACATCATATCCACCTTGGTAAGCATATCGTTGGGCAGCACCAGATGCAGGTCGGCCAGCAGAGCGGGGGTGATACCTCCGGCCTGCGGCAGATGGCCGGTAATATTCTTTCTAAACTCTTCAAAAGCGGTCATATCTACCTGCTCCATGTTATCCCCCAGCAAGTGGGCGCTGTATTGCCTGTCGCCCATGGCCGCCAAAAACCAGTAACGCTCGGCCGGGGACAGCCGGACAGCTTGCGCAAAGCGATGCAGTTGTCGCCATTTGTTGGCCAGCACGCTGTGGCGCGATTGCGGCAGCACCCGCCACAACGGTGCCAGGCTCTTTACTAACCGGGCAGCCGGAGGCATTTGCAGCATTTTGAGCATGGCGGCATGCTTGTTGTAGCCGGCAAACAGCTCATCAGCCCCATCACCCGACAAGGCCACGGTTACCTGCTGGCGCGTTTTTTTGCTCAGTATATAAACAGCCAACGCTGACGAATCGGCAAACGGTTCATCCAGATAATCGAGCATCTCGTACAGGATGGCAAAAAGGTCGTCATTGGTGAGCTTGAAAACCGTATGCGCAGTACCCAGCTTATCGGCTACCAGACGGGCATAATGGGTTTCATCAAAAAAAGGTTCATCGGCATAGCCTATCGAGAAGGACTGCAACTGCGTGGTATGGCGGGCGGCCAGGGCGGTAACCACCGATGAGTCGATGCCGCCACTCAAAAAAGTGCCCAGCGGCACATCGGCCACCAGCCTGTCGGCCACAGCCTGCTCCAGCAGCGTACGCATCTGCCGGCAAGCCTCAGCAAAAGAGCCGTCAAAAGTCTGGCCGGCTGTTGGTAAAGCATACCAGCGCTTTTCTTCCACCCCCGCTTCACCGACCTGCAGATAGTGGCCGGGTAATAATTTTTTTATCCCTTTGAGCATACTCATCGGGGCCGGCACATAATTGAGCTGCAGGTAGGTATAGAGGGTGGTAAAATCCAATTGCTTGTCCAGCCCGTAGGCGTATAGGGCCTTGGGCTCGGAGGCAAACAACAGTTTGTCCTGATCCAGGTAATAGTGCAGCGGCTTGATGCCATAGCGGTCGCGGGCCAGCAACATAGTATGGCGCTGGCGGTCATAGAATGCAAAGGCAAAAAAGCCATTAAGTTTCGGCAAACAGGCTATCCCTTCGGTGATAAGCAGGTAAAGCAGTACTTCGGTATCGCAGGAGGTATGCATACTGATACCTTGATTAAGCAACTGCTCCCTTAATGCCCGGTAGTTGTAAATCTCCCCATTAAAAACCAGCACATAGCGCCCGCTGCTATCGTGCATGGGCTGGTTGGCCTCGGGGTGGGGGTCGATTACCGCCAGCCTGCGATGCCCCAGGCCTACCAGCTCGTTGTGAAACACCCCCTGATGGTCGGGGCCACGCTGCGCCAGCGCCTGGGTGGCGGCTGCCAGGTTGATCATATTCAGCCTGCCTACCTGGTTGAAAGCATAGATACCGGTGATGCCACACATATCGCCAAATTACAGCAAAATACCGGAGAGTTCAGACCTCCGACAGATGAAATATTCAGTCGCCCTGGCTGAGCGACAGCCACAGCACTTCGGCCGGATGCAGGGCGGTGGCTCCGGTGCCGTCTTTGATCTGGTGACGGCAACTGGTGCCGGGAGCAACAATGAGGGTGTCGGCCCCGGCTGCCCGCACGGCCGGAAAGAGTACCAGCTCACCAATCTGCATAGACACCTCATAATGTTCTTTCTCATAGCCGAACGAGCCGGCCATACCACAGCAGCCGGAGGGTATTTTTTCCACAGTGGCCTGCGGAATTAATTGCAAAGTGTTTTCCAGTGCGCTGAGCTCGGAGAGCGCCTTTTGGTGGCAATGACCATGATATTTGATGGCCTTGTCAAGAGGCTTGAAAAGAGTCCGATCGATATGCCCGGCCTGTATCTCACGATCGATAAACTCTTCAAAAAGCAGGGCATTATCAGCCAACTGCCGGGCTGCCTCCCGGTCACTGGCCAAGTCAAGGTACTCATCCCGGAACGACAAAATAGCCGAGGGCTCTATGCCTATCAAAGGCGTCTGTTCCGACACTTTGTCTTTGAGCAGCTCTATATTGCGGTCCACCAGCCTGGCTGCTTCATCGAGCATACCTTTTGAGAGATAAGCGCGACCGCTATGCACATTGCCGGCCGCCTTCACCTCATAGCCCAAGCGGGTAAGGGTTTGCACAGTGGCAATACCGGCTGCCAGATCGTTGTAATTGGTAAATTCATCCACAAAAAGCCAAACCGTACCCTTACTGCCGGCCGGGGGAGCAGGCTGTTTGCCAAGCCATTTGCTGAAGGTTTGCTTATTGAGCAGCGGCATTGAGCGCTGCTGAGCAAAGCCGGCTACTTGTTTGAGCGCCCATTCGGTGGGTTTAAACCGCAGCAGACCATTGAACAGCCAGGGCACAGGTGCGGCCAGTTGCATCAGGCTGGCATAGTGACCAATGAGCCTGGTGCGCCACGGCAGACCTTTTTCTTTTTGATACTGGTACAGAAACTCCGTTTTGATTTTACCTATGTCCACATTTGAGGGGCACTCGGCTTTGCAGCCCTTGCAGAGCAGGCACAGGTCGAATACCTCTTTTATTTCCTCGCTCACAAAAGGGTTACCGGCAAACTCACGACCGGCTATCTCGCGGAAAATATTGGCTCGTGCCCGGGTAGTATGCTTTTCGTTGCCGGTAGCCATGTAAGAGGGGCACATAACGCCTCCGGCAGCGGCACTCTTGCGGCAGTCGCCCGAGCCGTTGCACTGCTCGGCTGCCCGCACAATACCCAAGGTAGATTCAAAATCAAGGCGGGTGGTATATTCGGGAGTAGAATGACCCGGCTCATAGCGCAGGAAAGAGTTCATGGACGGGGTGTCGACAATCTTGCCAGGGTTAAACACATGCTGCGGGTCCCAAACGTTCTTGAGCTCTTTGAGCAATTTGTAAATCTCATCACCCAGCATATAAGGGATAAACTCCCCGCGCAGGCGGCCGTCACCGTGCTCACCGCTCAGGGAGCCGTTGTATTTTTTTACCAGGCGGCTTACCTCTTCGGCTATGGTGCGGAAGAGCAGGTTGCCTTCGGGTGTTTTCAGGTTGATGATCGGGCGTAGGTGCAGTTCACCGGAGCCGGCATGGGCGTAGTGTACCGCACTCAGGCCATACTTCTGCAAGATTTGGTTGAACTCCCTGATGTATTCGGGCAGGTCGTCAATATGTACGGCCGTGTCTTCTACCACCGGCACCGGTTTGGCATCGCCCGGCATATTGGAGAGCAGCCCCAGGCCGGCCTTGCGCAGCTCCCATACCAGGCGCGCCTGCTCGTTCCACACCACCGGATAGTGATAGCCGAGGCCGGCTGCCTGCAGGTCGGCAATCACGGCTGCTGCGCGCTCCTTGAGCGGCTCATCCTGTTCGTCACGCAGCTCTATTACCAGGATGGCCTGTGGCTCGCCCTCCACAAAAAACATGTAGTGGATGTAGGTGATGTTGTTGCGGGTGGCATCCAGAATATAATGGTCCATCAGCTCTACGGCCGAGGGCCGGTGCTTCAGGGCAATCTGGGTAGCCTTGAGTGAGTCGTAGATGGAGTTGAAATGGGCACATACCAGCGCCTGGCGGGATGGCGGCAGCGGGGTGGTTTTGAGTTTGGCTTCGCTAACCAGTGCCAGGGTGCCTTCCGAGCCGGCCAGTAAGCGGCAGAAATTAAAAGATGCCCCACCTGCTGTAAAAGGGGTGCATTGCAACAACATATCGAGGGCATAGCCGGTATTTCTGCGATGAATGTCGGGGTTGGGGTAATGCTGGCGGATAGCTTGCTGAGTATGCTGGTCACTCAATAACTGATTGATATGGCGATAGAGGCCGCCTTCGGTAGTCTGCAGATGACATTTTTGCTCAAACTCCGACTGGGTAAGCGGCCCGAAGGTGATTTCGGTGGTATCGCTCAGCAGGGCCTTGACCTCCAGCAGGTGCTCACGCGTACTGCCATAAACTACCGAGTTGGAGCCGCAACTGTTGTTGCCGATCATGCCGCCAATCATGGCACGGTTGGCGGTGGAGGTCTCCGGGGCAAAAAAGACCCCGTAGGGCTTAAGGTAGCGATTCAGGTCATCGCGGATAACGCCCGGCTGCACCCGTACCCAGCCCTCTTCCGCATTATATTCCAGTATTTTATTCAGATACCTGGAAAAATCCACCACAATACCACCCCCCACTACCTGGCCGGCCAGTGAGGTGCCGGCAGTACGGGGAATAAGGGAGGTGCCGTGCTTACAGGCAAAATCGATAAGTAGCTTGAGGTCGCTGTTGTCGCGCGGATAGCACACCGCCTGTGGCACCTGCCGGTAAGAAGAGGCATCAGTAGCATAGAGCAGCCGGCTGACATCATCGTACAAAAAATCGCCTGCCAGTTGGGCCTTCAGGGCGGCAAATGACTTAAAAATATCCTGGCTTGCCATAGTTGTACCAAAGTTAAGTGGCAAATCGTTTTATTACCACTATTGTTTGCTTTATTTGTAAGGTATGAAAATGTGGCGGTTTTTCAGAGTGCCGATGTGGATGATGGTGATGCTGCCTGTATTAGTGAGCTGCGGCAACCGCCTGTCGCGCAGGGACAAGGTAGAGATAGTTATCAAAACAGCCCGCTCATTTGAGGGCACCCCTTACAAATGGGGTGGTACTACCCGCAAAGGGATGGACTGCTCCGGCCTGCTGCTCAATTCTTTTCAGGCTATCGGCCAGGACATACCGCGCACTACCGACAAACAAAAAAAACTGGGCAAAAAGGTACCGAAAAATGAGATACGCAAAGGAGATCTGGTGTTTTTTGCCACTTCCAAAAAAAAGCGCAAAATCACCCATGTAGGGCTGGTTACCGAAGTGCGTAAGGGCAAGGTTATTTTTATTCATGCTTCCACCAGCAAGGGGGTGATGGAGAGCAGCTTAGACAATCCGTATTGGAAGAAAAGATTTCGCATGGCACGCAGGGTAATCCGCTGAGGATATATTTGGGATATTCGATCTTGTCTCTATCTTTGCAGTCCCTTTGGGGCATTAGCTCAGTTGGCTAGAGCGCTACGCTGGCAGCGTAGAGGTCATCGGTTCGAATCCGATATGCTCCACTTGCACCCTCCGCTATTCGTGGAGGGTGTTTTTTTGAAAGAAAGTTTTACTTCCCGGCTCTTCAGATTGGAGATAGCCAATCAACTAATGAAGAGCTGAGAATTGGCCTATCTCAGGCTCAACGCACCCCCCTCAATCCCCTGAAGGGGAGTTCCCGGGCCGCTATGGCTATTTTATTTTTTTCAACTCCTCCTTATGGTGCTCAATCACTTTCTTGATCTCCTCCAGGTCACGGTAGGCTTGCACAGCAGCCGAATCGGTATCCAATATCTGCTGGTTCAACGATTTAATTTTAAGATTGGTCTCTTCCAAACGGGCCTCCAGTTCGGCTTTTAACTCCTGGGCGGCCCGCAGATCTTCAGCCAGCTTTTCTTTTTCATAAAGCAAGCGCTGATGCTTTTTGCTCATCACCAGGGCGGCCGCTTCGCTCTCATCTATTTTGGCCTGTGCCTGTGCCAGATAATAATGACGGGTGCCCTCTTTCAGCAGTTTCTTTAAAGTGCCCAATAATTTTTGCTGCTCATCTGCCGGCAAATCGTTGGTGAGCGGGGCCAACCAGATCAGGCCCAGACTATCCTTGTTGCTTACACGGGTAACATACAGCAGCGTATCGGGCAGGTTATTGTATTGTAAATCGCTGATTTGGTAGTAGTTGCGTTTTCTGCGTATTTTACCATGCTGGCGCAGATAATCCAACCAGTTTTCTTCCACCTGGCTGTAAGACCCCTCTACCCATGATGTAACGCCCGCATATTTATGATTATTTACACGCTGATCAGCTTCACTCAGCCGGTAGGGCTGTGCCTGTGCCAGGGTAGCGCTTAGCAGTATCAGTGTCAGGCCAACAAAATGCTTTTTCATAGTCGCTGTTTTTCTCTCGGTAACAACAGCAATCGTGCCAGGAGGTTGATTGCTGCTATGTGTTATGTTTTGGCTAATTTAGTGTGTTTCGTGCAAATTATGACAAATGTACTGATAACCGGGGGTAGTGGTCTGATTGGCAGGCGACTGACAACCATGCTGCAGCAGCAGGGCTACCGGGTAGGCTGGCTCAGTCGTCAGGCTGCAACCACCGATGGCGTGCGGGTATTTCATTGGCAGCCGGCAGCCGGCCAACTGGATGATGCCGCCCTGCTGTGGGCCGACAGCCTGATACACCTGGCCGGAGAAACGGTGGCACAACGCTGGAGCAAAAGCGCCCGCCAGCGTATCTTGCACAGCCGCCTGCAGAGCACCCATCTGCTGGCCGACCGGTTGGCAGCCAGCGGCAAGCGCCTGCAGTCGGTAATCTGCGCTTCTGCTATTGGCTTCTATGGCCATCGGCCGCAGGAAGTGCTGACCGAAGAGAACCCGCCCGGCCAGGGCTTTCTGGCGGAGGTAACTACCGCCTGGGAAGCCACCACCAACAAGCTGGCCACTGCAACCGACCACCTGGCCAAAGTGCGCATCGGGGTGGTGCTGGCTACAGCAGGGGGCGCCTTGCCCCGCATGATGACCCCGGTAAAATGGGGGTTGGGTGCTTCGCTGGGTAATGGGCGCCAGTGGATGAGCTGGATAACTATTGATGACCTGTGCCGGCTGTTTGTCTTTATCCTGCAAAAAAGGCTGACCGGGGTATACAACGGGGTGGCTCCCACGCCTGTCACCAATCGTGATTTTACCCGAATGCTGGCCCGCACCTTGCACCGGCCGCTATGGCTGCCGGCCGTACCTGCACCTGTGCTGCGCCTTTTGCTGGGAGAAATGTCTGCATTGTTGCTCGACAGCGCCCGCGTGCTGCCAAAGGCTGCTCTAACAGCCGGTTTTGACTTTCGGTATGCCACCCCGCAGGCAGCCTTAGAGCATCTGCTGGCCGATGGCTGAAACCATACCGGTTTGGCGGCTAAACCTTATATTTGCAATCTTTCCTGAAAAAAACAGCCTGTCGGCCACCCTATACCGGGCACCCGGGCTAATGGTGTTGAAGAAAATACGTGTGTTATGGAAAACAAGAAAAAGAACAATCACATCAGCGAAGAAGACGCCAAGCGCATTCAGAAGGCCTTCAAAAATCGTGATTGGAATGAGATAAAGACGGAGAACTCCTGGATGATCTTTAAGGTGATGTCGGAGTTTGTAGAGGGTTTTGAGAAACTGGCCAAGATCGGCCCCTGTGTATCTATTTTCGGCTCGGCCCGCACCAAGGAGGACGACCCTTATTATAAAATGGCTATGGAAATAGCTGCCAAGCTGGTGCGGCATGGCTACGGGGTGATAACCGGTGGTGGCCCGGGTATTATGGAAGCCGGTAACCGCGGGGCCTGTTCAGCAAATGGTAAGTCGGTGGGGCTGAATATAGACCTGCCCTTTGAGCAACACAACAACCCCTATATCGATCCTGATAAGCTGTTGCATTTCGATTATTTTTTCGTACGTAAGGTAATGTTCGTCAAATATGCCCAGGGCTTTATTGTGATGCCGGGCGGTTTCGGCACCCTCGATGAAATGTTTGAAGCCCTTACCCTTATCCAGACAAAAAAAATTGGTGCTTTCCCCATCGTGCTGGTAGGCAGCGATTACTGGGGCGGGCTAATTGACTGGATTAAAAACACCTTGCTGAAAAGCCACAACATCAATGAAGAAGATCTGGATTTGATTACCCTGGTAGATACGGCTTCGGAGGCAGTAGCAGCTATCGATGAGTTCTACGCCCAGTTCCTGCTGTCACCCAACTTCTGATTACCGGCCCTATCAGTTGCGCTGCTTACAAGCCGGCCAGCACTTCTACCACACGTTCGGTACTGTGGCCGTCCCACAAGGGCGGGATACTGCCTTTCTTGTAGGTACCTGCCAATATCTGACCAACATAGTTCATGACCTCCTCGGGGTCGAAGCTGACCAGCGTATTGGTGCCCAGCTCAATGGTGCTGGGGCGTTCGGTATTGGGGCGCAGGGTAAGGCAGGGCACACCCCGGTAGGTGGTTTCTTCCTGGATGCCCCCGCTGTCGGTGATGAGCAGGCGAGCATGGGCGATTAGCTTCTGAAAGGCAAAATAATCGAGCGGCTCGGTAAGGGTGAGGCCAGGCAGGCTGTTGAGTGCCTCCCAGAGGCCGAAGCGCTGCAGGTTTTTGGTGGTGCGCGGGTGGATGGGAAAGACCAGCGGCAGTTGGCCGGTAAGTTGGCGGATTACCGCCAGCAGCTTTTCCAGACCGGGGCGGTTGTCTACCGTAGCCGGGCGGTGCATGGTCATCAGGGCATAGGCACCGCTGGTCAGCCGGTAGTCGGCCAGTACGCTGGCGGCTTCGATCTGCGGCTCGTAGGCCACCAGGGTGTCGATCATGGTGTTGCCTACGAAGTGCGGGGTGCCGGGCAGCCCCTCGGCCTGCAGGTGGTCGAGGCCGCTTTGCTCGGTAACAAAAAAATGATCGGTGATTTGGTCGGTGAGGATACGGTTGATCTCCTCGGGCATGGTGCGGTCGCCCGA
>WFNR01000129.1 GCA_015488485.1 Cyclobacteriaceae bacterium
GCGGTTAAAATTTAAGATGGCAGATTAACGATTGAATTAGGTTTAGCCGTCTTCAGTCATCTGTTCTCAGGCCTCCGTTGCCCCACGCGCCCCCTCAATCCCCTAAAGGGAAGACCCCGCTAAGTCTACCTGTGATAAGGCAGGCTACGAGCTATGAGCTACGACCTATGAGCTAATAATTACATTTCCGCATCTACGCATCCCGCTTTCGCGCCCTCTGCGTTCTTCTTGGTGTTCTTTGCGGTTAAAATTTAAGATGGCAGATTAACGATTGAATTAGGTTTAGCCGTCTTCAGTCATCTGTTCTCAGGCCTCCGATGCCCCACGCGCCCCCTCAATCCCCTAAAGGGGATACCCCGCTAAGTCTACCTGCGGAATGGCAGGCTTTGAACTTCAAGCTTCCAGCTAGCCTGCGGCACGCGGGCTTCGAGCTCATATCGTTTTTACACTTCTACGCTTTTCCGCATTCCCGCTTTGCGCCCTTAGCGTTCTTCTTGGCGCCCTTTGCGGTTAAAATTTAAGATGGCAGATTAACGATTGAAGATATTAGGTTTAGCCGTCTTCAGTCATCTGTTCTCAGGCCTCCGTTGCCCCACGCGCCCCCTCAATCCCCTAAAGGGGATACCCCGCTAAGTCTACCTGCGATAAGGCAGGCTTTGAACTTCGAGCTTTCAGCTTTTATACTCATTCCCGCATACCCCTTTGCGCCCTTTGCGTTCTTCTTGATGCCCTTTGCGGTTAGGACTGCAGGTAGCAGATTGATGATATCAGATACTATCCGACCTCCGTCCTCTGATTTTAGTCCTCATGACTCCTTACGCACCCCGCAATTGCTTTACAGCAGCAATAATCCGCCCGGCCGCCCGGTCAATTTCCTCTTCGGTAGTCGGCCGCCCCAGGCTGATGCGCACCGAGGCCAAGGCATCTTCGGCCGGCAAATGCATAGCGGTGAGCACATGCGATGGCAGCACCTCGGCAGCCGTACAGGCCGAGCCCGCAGAGATGGCCACATGCGTGCTGAGTGCCAGCAGCAAATCCTCAGCCACAATATTTTTGATTAACAGATTGCTTACCTGTGCCACCCGGTTTTGTGCATCGCCATTGATATAGACTTCGTCCAGTTCATTGCGCAAGCGCTCTTCCAGGCGGTCGCGCAGCTTTTTGATGCGCTGCACCTCTTGTGGCAGGTGTTGGGCCGCCAGCCCGGCCGCTTGTCCCAGCCCTACTATGCCGGGTACATTCAGCGTGCCCGATCTGCGCTTTCTTTCATGGCCTCCGCCACTCATCTGCTCGCACAAAGGCGTATTATTCTTGATATAAAGCGCCCCCACTCCTTTGGGGCCGTAAATCTTATGGGCCGAAAAAGCCAGCATGTCCACCCCCAGCTCGGCCGGTACCACCGGAACCTTGCCCACCGCCTGCACGGCATCACAGAAGAAAAGCACCCCGTGCTTGCGACATATCTCCCCTACCTCCTTCACCGGATTAATCAGCCCGGTTTCATTATTTACATACATTACCGCCACCAGCAAGGTGTCGGGCCGGATGGCGGCAGCCAGTTCCTGCAAATCAATATGCCCTTGCTTGTCAACACCCAGATAGGTAACCTCCGCCCCCCGTACTTCCTGCAAGTAGCGGCAACTGTCCAAAACCGCCTTGTGTTCGGTTTGTACTGTAATGATATGCTTCCTGCCCTGGCTCTTTGCCGCTGCGTCAAAGGCGCCTTTCAGGGCCAGGTTGATGGCCTCGGTAGCGCCACCGGTAAAGACTATTTCAGCCGGCTCACAGCCAAGCAACCCCGCCACCTGCTGACGAGCCTGCTCTACCCCTTCGGCCGCCTCCCAGCCGGCCAGGTGGGTGCGGCTGGCGGCATTGCCAAACTTATCGGTAAAATACGGCAGCATGGCGTCCAGTACCTCCCTGGCCACGGGGGTGGTAGCGTTGTAGTCCAGATAAATCATAAAAACCTACCTTTGTTTGACAAATTTACAATATGATAAGTGCAATAGTACTGGCTGCGGGCAATTCGGTGCGCATGGGCAAGCAAAACAAACTGCTGCTGCCCTACGGCAATACAACCATTATCGGGCAGGTGGTGGACCAATTACTCCACAGCCGGGCAGGAGAAGTGGTGGTGGTGCTGGGCCATGAACAAAATAAAATCAAAACCACCCTGGCCGCGCAGCCGGTCAAATTGGTATTCAACAGCCGGCATCAAACAGGCATGACCTCCTCCATACAAGCGGGCGTGGCGGCTGCCAACCCCCGGGCCCGGGGCTACCTGATCTGCCTGGGCGATATGCCGGCTCTTACTGCGGCAGACTATAATGCCATTATGGCCGGAGCCGGTGCAAAGCCCGAAATCAGGGTGCCGGTATTTCAAGGCCAAAAAGGCAATCCGGTATTTTTTTCAAAACATTTTAAAGAAGCCATACTGGCACATAAGCAGCCGGAGGGCTGCCGCGATTTGGTACAGCAGCATGCCGACAAGGTGGTTAAGGTGACGGTGGCGCACGGGCGCATACTCTCGGATATCGACACCCCCGAGGACTACCGCAGCTACCGGTAGCGTGGCGTTGACTTGCGCCTGGTGCCTATTTGCAACAGCGCCTGCCGCAGGCTCTCCAGGTTATGGGCCGGAGCCAGCAGATCGATATAGGGCAGCGCAGCTTGCAGGCCGATGGCCGCGGGCGAGAAGCCCGGGTTGCCTGCCAACGGGTTGAGCCAGATGACTTTCCTGGCTTTTTTGTAAATAGCCCTCATAGCCTGTTTCACTACCTCCGGCTGGCCGGTATCCCAGCCGTCACTCAATATCATCACCACCGTTTTTTTGTCAAGGCGGCTGTAGCCGTAGCGCTGATAGAAGCTATCCAGGCAGGTGCCGATGGTAGTGCCGCCCGACCAATTGGGCACCCGGTCGGCAATCATGGCGAAGGCCTTTTCAAACTCATAGTTGTTGAGCAAATCGCTTACCTGATGCAGGGCGGTGCTGAACACAAAGGTGTCGATTTTGTCGTAGCTGTTTTGAAAAGCATAGATCAGGTGAACAAAAAACCGGCTGTACAGCTCCATCGATTTGCTGACATCACAAAGCAAAACCAGCTTTAGCTTGCGTTGCTTTTTTTCGCTGAAAAGCAACTGGCGTATCTCACCTTTCTGGCGCATGGCGGCTTTTACCGTACGTTTGATGTCGGGGGTCTTATGGCGGTGCGAGCGTTTTTTCAGGCGGCTGGGGCGGTGCGCCAGTCTGCGGGCTACCTGTCGCAGCACCCGGGTCATCAGGCGCATCTCCTCCTGGCTCAGGTCGGCAAAATGCTTGCGGCTCAGTACATGCAAATCACTATAGGTAGCTACCTCCTTCTCTTCTTCGGCCGGCATCAGGTTAAGCCAGCTTTTCAGTGAGTCGAAGCGGGCCTGTTGTTCGCGTACACTTTGCCTTTTTGGTTTTTCAGTGGGCACTTCTTTGACCTTGGCATCACGGGCCTGGCGCAGTTGTTGCCAAAACTCTTCATAATATTCATCAAAATGCTGCTGCTGAAAGCGGTTTTTGGCCAGGATAGCCCGTAGCCCTGCCTTAAAATAGCCCTCACTACCGATAGGCAACAGCGCCAGGGCGCGCAGGGCATCGGCCTCTTCGCTGGTGCTCACGTTAAAGCCTTTTTGCCGCAGAAACCGACAAAGCAGCACAATATTGCCGGAGAGGGAGGTCTGATAGGTAACCAGGTTGCGCATGGCTAATCGAGGCGTGAGGTGACACCGGTTTTAGCCAGCAGTTCGCTCAGCGAGTCGCGTGTATGGCGCATATCCTGCCAATCTTTGAGCACCACCCCCAGGGTGTCTTCTACCACCTGCCGGTCGAGGTGGCTGAGGTGCAGGGCGGCCAGCGCCCGCGCCCAGTCGATTGTTTCGGAGATGCCGGGCGTTTTCTCCAGCGGCATCTGGCGCAGCTCCTGCATAAACAGGCATATTTCCTTGCCCAATGTGTTGTCTATTTCAGGCACCTTGGTTTGCAAAATAGCCAGCTCCTTGTCAAACTCCGGATAATCGATCCACAGGTAGAGGCAGCGCCTGCGCAAGGCTTCGGAGAGCTCGCGGGTGCGGTTGCCGGTCAGGATGATCTGCGGTTGGGAGGTAGCCCGGATGGTGCCGATCTCGGGGATGGTCACTTGCCAGTCTGACAAGACCTCGAGCAGGAAGCTCTCAAACTCTTCATCGGCCCGGTCGATCTCGTCAATCAACAGTACCGGCTGGCCGGTGGAGGTTATGGCCTCCAGAACCGGGCGTTTCAGCAGAAATTTTTCCGAAAAAAGAGTTTTTTCCAGCTCCGGCAGATTCTGACCTTGCTGTTCTTGCATTTTCAGATAGAGCAGTTGGTGCTGGTAGTTCCACTCGTACAGGGCATGGGTGCTGTCGAGCCCCTCGTAGCATTGCATGCGTATCAGCGGGGTATCCAGGGCAGCCGCCATCACTTTGGCAATTTCCGTCTTGCCTACTCCGGCCGGCCCCTCCACCAGCAACGGCTTTTGCAGCTCCATGGCCAGAAATACCGACATGGCAATGGCCGAATCGCTGATATAGCCCTGCTCCTGCAGCAGGTTTTGTACCCGGGTGAGTTGTTGTTTTTTATACATGGCTATCGTTATGCTGGTGGCAACCGACCCATAGGTCGGGCCTCCCGGCCTCCCTTTCCGCAGGGAGCATACGGCCAAATTAAATATTTTTAACCAAAACAGGGCCAAAAACCGTTCTTTGCCTGCTTACCGCTGCCGGCCGGCCAATTGCTCTATCAGACTCAGTAGGTTTTGTTCGCGGCCGGTTTGCAAGCCGGTAATAGCCTGACGGAAGTCGGCCAGATGGGCTTTTATGCGGTTAGCCGTATATGCTTCCACGCCATATTTCTCATAAATAGCCATTACTGCTTTGATTTTACGCTGCGGTTGGCGGCTTTTAGTCTTTAAAATACCGGCCAGCTTGCGCTTGTCTTCCAGGGTAGCCTGCTCCAGGGTTTTCACCAGCAGGCAGGTTTTTTTGGCGTTGATGATATCGCCTCCTGTTTGCTTGCCAAAGCCGTCACCGGCATAGACATCGAGCAGGTCGTCCTGCAGTTGAAAAGCCAGCCCCAGGTGTATGCCGGCCTCGTATAGCTGGCGGGCCACTGCCTCATCCTGCCCGGCCGTAAGGGCACCAAATTGTAGGCTGAGGCCGAAAAGCACGGCCGTTTTCAGCTCGATCATGTGCATATATTCTTTTTCGCTCACTCCCTTGCAGGTCAGGCTGCGGTTCTCGAAGTCCATATCAAGTTGCTGGCCTTCGCACACCTGCAGGGCGGTTTGGTTAAAGGCCTGCAGCAGCCTGGGTTGCAACGCGGGGTCGCTTTGGCTTAGCAGCTCATAGGCCTTCACCAGCAAGGCATCACCCGACAAGATGGCTACATTGGTGTTCCATTTTTTATACACCGTTTCATGGCCCCTGCGCAAGGGGGCGTTGTCCATAATGTCGTCATGCACCAGGGTAAAATTGTGAAACAGCTCAATAGCCAATGCCGGAGGTATGGCGTTGGCAATGTTGTCATCAAACAAATTGTGGCTCATAACTGCCAGCAGGGGCCGCAGGCGCTTGCCGCCCAGCCCCAGCATGTAGCGGATAGGCTCGTAGAGGTTTTCCGGCTCATCGGGTAGCGCCAGCTCCTTGATTCGCTGGCTAATCAGGTCACTTATTTTTTCGTAAGAAAGTAAACCGCTGGTCATTCTACAAAAGTAAGGTCTATGGTTCTACGGTCGATATCGGTGTTTACCACCCGCACTTTGCAGGTGTCGCCCAGGGCAATGATCTTTTTGTTGTGCCGGCCGATGATGCGCATCTGCTCTTCGTCAAACTCATAAAAATCATCGGTCATTTCGCTAAGGCGCACCATGCCTTCGCATTTGGTTTCAATGATTTCAACAAACACTCCCCACTCGGTTACACCTGATACTACGCCTTCGTACACCTTGTCGGCAGCCCGTGCCATAAATTCCACCTGCTTGTATTTGATAGAAGCGCGTTCGGCATCGGAGGCCACCTTTTCCATTTCGGAGCTATGCTGGCATTTTTCTTCGTAAATATCGGCTTTGGGCGGTTTGCCGTTGTCGAGGTAGTGCTGCAGCAGACGGTGCACCATCATATCGGGGTAGCGCCTGATGGGCGAGGTAAAATGGGTATAGTGCTTAAAAGCCAGCCCGAAGTGAATACCGGGCTTGGTGGTGTACTTGGCCTTGGCCATAGAGCGGATGGCCAGGCGTTGCAGCACGTTTTCTTCCGGCTTGCCGGCTATCTCGTCAAACAGCTTGTTGATCGATTTGGAAATACGCCCGTCATCGGTATGCAGTTCATGGCCGAAGCGTTTGGCAAACAGCGAGAAAGTAGCCACTTTTTCCGGGTCGGGGTAGTCGTGGGTGCGATAGACAAAAGTGTTTTTGTCGTGGCCACCATGCCAGTTATACACGAACTCGGCCACATGGCGATTGGCCAGCAGCATAAACTCTTCGATAAGCTTGTGGGCATCCTGGCGTATTTTAGGTACAATGCGCAATGGGGTGCCGTCCGCAGCCAGCTCAAATTTCACCTCGGTGGTTTCGAAGTTTACGGCCCCGTTGGCAAAGCGCTGCTGGCGCAGTTTTTTGGCCAGCTTATTCAGGGTAAGCAACTCTTTCAGAAAAGCGCCCTCTTTTTTATCCATAACTTCCTGGGCTTCTTCGTAGGAAAAGCGCTTGTCGGAGTGAATAACCGTACGGCCAAACCATTTGTTTATCACCTTGGCTTGTTCGTTAAGCTCAAAGACAGCCGAAAAAGTGAATTTATCCTCGTTGGGGCGCAGCGAGCAAAGGTTGTTCGATAGCCGCTCGGGCAACATGGGGATGGTACGGTCTACCAGATATACCGAAGTAGCCCGCTCGTTCGCCTCTTTTTCCAACTGGCTTTTGGGGCGCACATAGTAGGTAACATCAGCTATATGTATACCCACCTCCACATGACCGTTGGGCAGCCAGCGTACCGACAGGGCATCGTCAAAGTCTTTGGCATCTACCGGGTCTATGGTAAAGGTGGTAACCGGGCGGAAGTCTCTGCGCTTTTTGATTTCGACCGGTGGCAAGGCAGCCGGCAGGTTTTGTGCCTCCTGCTCTACCGACTCGGGAAAATCGAACGGCAGATTAAATTCGGCAATGATGGAATGAATCTCGGCCTCATGCTCTCCGGCCTTGCCCAGCACTTTTATTACCTCGGCCTCGGGGCTTTTGTCGTAGGTAGGCCAGCGCGTTACTTTGATAATGACCTTGTCATTATGGGCCGCTTTGCCGGTTTTGTTCAGCGGCACGTAAAAATCGTGATAGATCTTGCGGTTGTCGGCCACCACAAAGGCAAAGCGGGGCGAGAAAACAATGCGTCCCACCAGCTCGTCTTTGGCGCGTTTTACAATCCTGACTACCCGTCCTTCGGGGCGCTTGCCGTGGCGGGCGGGGGTCACTTCCACCTCCACAATATCGCCATCCATAGCCAGGCGCAGGTTGTTGGTGCTTACCCAAATATCGCCCTCTTCACCATCGGTAATCACGTAGGCAAACCGCGGGTTGACGTGGTCCACCCTGCCGGTGAGCACCTCGGGCTTGCGGGCGCTCTTATAGCTGTGTCGTACCTTCTCTACCTGTCCGGCCTCGTGCAGGCTCTCCAGCAAAGGAATGACGGCCGCCTTGGAGGGCTGGTCGCGAATGCCGAGCCGCTTGATGATCTGCTTGGGAGAGTAGGCCTGGTGGAGGTTCTGGTTTAAGAATGCCAGTATATCGTGTTGCAGTTTTTTGGCATCGTAGCGCCCTCTGCGCGTTTTGGTCTTTTTGTGTTTTTTTCTGCTCATGCAAGGTGCAAAGCTATGCCATAACAGGGGTAATCAGGTAAACAACCGGTTAATTTTCAATGACAATAATGTTTTCATCCTTTATCAGCGGCATCTGGTGCAGGCGTAGCAGCAGTTGGGCGGTCACCACCACATCGCGGCTACAATAGCGGGCGATGCGCTCCAGGTCGTCCTCTTCATAATATACCTGACTCACCATGCTGCCGTCAATGCCTTCCTTGCTGGTGGGGATATCAAAAAGGGTGGCCAGCAGTTCGAGTGAGGTAAAGTTCTTGCGGTCGCCAAATTTCCACAGCTCCATGGTGTCGAGGTGGTTCACCTCCCAGGGTTTCTTGCCCCCGGTATCGAGCACCGGTGGCAGGGCGATGCCGTTTACCAGCATACGCCTGCACAGGTAGGGAAAATCGAACTCCTTGCCATTGTGGGCACACAGGGTAAGGGCTCGTTCGTCAAACTTGGCCAGCAATTGATTAAAAGCCTGAAGCAATGCCGCTTCATCGTGGTCGTAGAAAGCCTTGACACGCAGGGTGGTCTCCTGGCCCGAGGGAGAAAAAAAGCCGGCTGCAATGGTAATCACCTTGCCAAACTCGGCATAGATGCCGGCCCGTTCTTCATAGAGCTCTGCCGGGGTGAGCTCATCTTCGTTTCTTAGGTAGGCGGCTTTCTTATCCCACTGCTGGCGCAGGCGTTCGGGCATATCATCATAGACCGGGTGGCTTCGCACCGTTTCAATGTCGATTACCAGCAGGTTATTAAGCGATAACTTCATGGGGGAAAATTACAAAAAAAAGCTTATTGGTAGTTGCTGTGATGCAACAAGTTTTAACCTCCAAGGGTGCAGAGCAGGAATGCGGGAATGTGTATAAAAGCTGAAAGCTCGAAGCTCGAAGCCAATTTCATTGATCCCCGGACTTATTCCTGTTTGCTCCAGGCAAGCCGGGGTCTCTTTATATGCCTGCGCTTCCTGCTACAGACCCCCTGTCCGTTCCGTTCAGGCGGGTAGCCTGCCTAAGCGGCAGTCAGGAATAAATCCGGGGATTTCTGCTCTTCTTTTTGAATGAAAGCTGGCTTCGAGAGCCTGCCTTCGAGAGCCTGCCTTCGAGAACCTCAGGCAGCTCAGCCAGTTCAGGCAGTTCAACCAGTTACATCAATCATTTTTATGTCCTGGGGGAAATAAATGCAAAACAGAGTGCACTTCATAGCCGTATAAAGAATGACTAAGGCCCTCCGGGCGCTCCATACTTTTAACTACACTTATTGGGTCAACTCCCGGTAACGGAAGCACCCCACCTCATGGTCGTTGACCAGCCCGCAGGCCTGCATATGGGCATACATAATGGTGCTGCCGGCAAACTTGAAGCCCCGTTGGCGCAGGTCTTTGCTCAGGGCGTCCGACTGCGGGCTGGTGGCCGGCACTTCGGCTGCCGAGTGCCAGGCGTTTACGATCGGCTGGCCGTCAACAAAGCGCCAGATGTAGTTGTCGAATGAGCCGAAGGCCTGCTGCACCTCCAGAAAATGGCGGGCGTTGGTGACAGCCGCCTCAATCTTAAGCCGGTTGCGGACGATGCCTGCATTTTGCATCAGGGCGGCAATGCACTGCTCATCAAAAGCAGCTACCTGCTGTGGGTCGAAAGCCGCAAAAGCCTGCCGGTAAGCCGCCCTGCGCTTGAGGATGGTAGCCCAGCTAAGGCCCGCCTGGGCGCCTTCCAGAATGAGAAACTCAAAATGCTGGCGATCGTTATGCACCGGTACACCCCATTCCTCATCATGATACCGGACATAGGCTGCGAAGCTATTGGCACACCAGGCGCAGCGTGACGGGGTAGCCGGCTGCTTGTCAGTGCACATAACTACCGGCATTGATATCGAATGTGCCCCCGGTAGCATGATTGGCCAGGCCGGAGGCCAGCAAGGTGATGAGCGGAGCCAGATCCTGCGGCCGGGTAAGTTCCGGCAAGGCGATATCGTTTTTTACATAGTCCTCGCCATAGTCTTTGATAAAGTCGGCCGCCATATCAGTGCTTACAAAACCCGGAGCAATAGTGAAGGCTGCGATGTTTTGCTTGCCGTAAGCGCGGGCAAGCGAACGCGTAAGGGACACCACGCCTCCCTTGGAGGCGGCATAAGCCAGGTAATCGGCCGTATCGCCCCGGAAAGCTGCTCGCGAAGCGATATTGATGATGATACCGGGCCGGCTGTCTTTGAGCCATTGCCATACGGCCAGCCGGCACAACAGGGCCACAGCCTGCAGGTTTACGGCCATTGTGGCCTGCCATTTTTGCAAAAAGTCCTCATCCGCCTCGGTAAGCGGACTGGCCAGGGCAATGCCGGCATTATTAATGAGCACATCGAGTTGTCCCAGTTGTTTGTTTGCCAGATCGAAAAGACGGATGGTTTGCTGCGCATCGGCCAGGTCGGCCTGTCCGGTAAACAGGCGGCTTTGCTCGGTTTTGCTCAGGTCGTCAAAAGAAACCGGAGTGCGATGATAATGTGCCATCACCTGCGCCCCGGAGGCCAGCAACTGCCGGGCAATGGCTTTGCCGATGCCACGCGAGGCCCCGGTAACCAGAATGCTTTTGCCTGTTAAGTCTATTTGCATAGCATGGCTTGTTTTGGGTAAAATTACAAACTTCTGCCAAACTAAAATGGAGCAGCCGCTTAACCCGCAAAATACAGATGAATTTCCGGGTCTATACATTAAAGCAAATGTATTCCCGGCAATACCCGAACCCGACAGAATATGGCTCGGTATTTTTTGACTTATGCCAAGATAAAATTGTTTGAATAGCATAACTTAGAGGTTACAAAGCAACCGGGCCTTGTATTCAGAAACCCATAGCCAGATATTTTTATGCGCAAAGTATTCTTTTTATTGCTCACTATCCTGCCGCTTTTTCTCTATTCCTGTTTTGGAGATTTTTTCAACGATCTGAACCGGATGGGCAACCCTGAATGGAACCCCTCGCTGGGGGTGCCCGTAGCCAACGGCACCTTTAGCCTGGCCGAATACCTGGACGTGGTGGCCGACTCTCTTACCATCAGTCAGCAAGGTGATGGGGTGGTGGTTTTGTCATACAGCGGGCCGCCCGTGGCATCGCCTTTTGCCGAAGAAATGATAGCCGTGCCCGACCAGCAGTTTCGCGCTGCCATGGGGTTGACCAACACAGAAATTGGTGGCTTACCGGTAAATCTGACCCTCACCAAGCAGGCCAATTATAGCTTTACGGTTGACACCCAGGAAGCAGATTTGCTCGACTCAATGGAATTAAAAAGCGGGGTGCTTGACATTGCCATAACCGGTACTTTTCCGGCCAGCGGCTCGGTACAATTGGTATTCAACCCCATTACCTTAAACGGCAGCACTTTTGCGCCTTCTTTTTCCTGGACTTACGACCCGGCCAATCCGCAACAAAACATCAGCCGCAGTGTTGATCTGGCCGGAGCCAATATAGACTTTACCAAGGGAGGCGTCACTACCAACAGCTTCGACTTCGACCTGGTACTCACCATTAATTACGAAGGCCAGCCTATCACTCTTGGCGACAGCCTGGTTGTCAATCTGCAAATGAACAACCCGCGCTTTGGCAAGGTATTCGGCAAATTTGCCCAGCGCAACTTCAACACCGAGCCTGATACGGTTTTCTTCTCTTTGCTCGACAGCATAATGGCCGATACCTTCTACCTGGCCAACCCACAGATCAACCTCACCTTCGGCAACAGCTTCGGGCTGCCTGTATCGGCCTCATTGGCCGGCATTACGGCAGCTAACGCCCAGGGCCAGACCATGCCGCTCAGCGGCACTATCATCAACAACCCGGTAACTGTCAACTATCCGGATATCAACCAGGTAGGGCAAGCCGTAAATACCACCATTAGCATTAATAAAGACAACTCCAATATCGATCAGTTAATAGCCTTTCTGCCGGTAGAGTTGCGCTATCAGTTTACCGGCAATGTGCTTTCTGCAGACCCGCAAACGGAGCAATTTGTACTGGATACCAGCCGGGTAACCGGTAACTACGAAATAGTACTGCCCCTGAGCGGCCGGGTTATGAATTTCAGCAGCACGCAGGAGTTCGATTTTGACGGCAGCTCACTGGAGCCGCTCAATGAAACTACTTTAATCGTACAAGCCGTCAATGGTTTACCCCTGACGGTGAACAATGAATTGGTCTTTCTGGATGCGGCCGGTCAGCCACTCGACACCTTGTTTAGCGGACAGAGTTTGCTGGTATCGGGCACCCTTGATGATAATGGTTTTGTAATAAGCCCCACCGAAAGCACTGCTGAGGTGACCCTTACAGCAGCCCAAACAGAGCGCCTGCAATCAGCCAAAAAACTGGTGTTGCTCTCTACGCTGAATACCGGTACTGACGGTAGCCGGGTGGTGAATATACGCATTGACGACAGCGTACAGGTGTCGGTATTTCTTCTTACCAAAATAAACCTCTGATGGCGGCCAGGGTATTACTCATCATCACCTTATTGCTGCCGGGCCTGACCGGGTGGGCGCAGAGCCAGTTCAGTATGTTCCAGTTCGGCAGCTCTCTGCCACAAACCAATCAGTTAAATCCCGGGATAATACCCGAATATAAAGTGGTGGTTGGCCTGCCGGTGCTTTCATCCACGTATCTGCACCTCAACTCCGGAGGGCTTACCATGAACAATGCTTTCGACCGTGATACGAACGACTCGCTGCATTTTAATCCTGCTAAACTGGCCGCTAATCTGAATGAATATAATCGTTTGGAAGTAAACGGCAACACCCAGCTTTTGTATCTGGGGCTAAAGGTCAAGAAAAACTACCTGTCGCTGGCTCTTATTGAAAGAGTGGATGCCGGTTTTATTTTTCCGCGCACCCTGGTAAGCCTGGTAGGCAACGGCAATGGTGATTATCTAGGTGAGACCGTAGCTCTGGACAAATTAAATCTGCGGGCGCAGGCTTTTCATGAATTAAGTGCCGGTTACAGCCGGCAGATTACCGACAAGCTGGATGTCGGTATAAAAGTTAAGTTTTTGTCGGGCGTGCTTAATGTTGAAGCCAAGAATGTTAACCTGGCGCTTACTACCACTACTGATTCCATTACCCTTACTTCGCAACCTTTTACCCTTAACAGTGCCAATCTGGACTTGATTACCGAAGAGGGTGATATTTTTAAGGAAGCTACGGCCTTTCAAAACCGTGGACTGGCCTTTGATATAGGGGCACTATACCGGGTCAGCCCTCACCTTGAGCTTTCGGCAGCCGTCCTCGATCTGGGGGCTATCAACTGGTACCACAACACCCGGCAGCTCCTCTTCCCGGAAGTAGATTATACTTACAAGGGGCTGGATCTGCTTAATCTGATAGAAGGACAACAGGCCAACAACCTGAACAACGAACTGGACTCATTGCTCAATGCCTTTGATCCCGATACGGTGGACAACCAGCGTTACCGCACTGCTCTGCTGCCTAAGTTTTATGTGGCCGGCACCTACCGGCTGGGTCAGATGCACACCTTCGGGGCTACCTTTTATGGCGATGTCTTCGAGGGTATTTTCAACCCCGCTTTCGGTATTTCCTATACCTTACACCTGGGCAAAATCTGGTCTGTCGGGGCCAACTGGTCATACCGCAACCGTTCTTTTGCCAATTTCGGGGTAGGCACCACGCTCAATCTGGGACCGGTACAGCTATACCTGCTCTCGGAAAATATCACCTCTTTTATTACCCCCGACAATGCACGCCTGCTGGATGTACGTGCCGGCCTCAACCTGGTCATCGGCAGAGTAAAAGAAGCTGCTACGCAGTAGTTGATTTTACAACCACAACAAATATTCATTGAAATACAAAAAAATATAAGTCGAATACCATCAATTTGTTATTTTTGATTTATGACTTTTTCTAAATACCTGTTAGCCGGCATTATATTGCTGATTACCGGCTGCCGCTCGGCACAAAAAGCTGCTGACGGCCGGCTGTCGGCTGATCAACTGGCTAAAAAAATTGCTACCAAACTGGGAGATGATTATCAGCAAGCTGAGAATTATGACCATACGATGATATTGGCCTGGCGTGAAGACACCTCATCCGGGCTGCGCATTGTGCGTTTTGGCGTCTGGCGTCTGAGCAACGGTGAGCTCGTCTATGCCGGTACCGGCAAAAACGGCAAGGTAGAATGGCTCGATAACACACATCTGCTGCTGGAAGATTACCCCGGTATTGTGGATGGCGATAAACAACAATACCGTTATAAAATTGACTTGACAACCCAAACCAAAATACCCATTGATGAATCTGAGAAAAAGTAATATCGTCCTCTTGACCGGGCTGGTATTGATTGCCGGCCTGTGGCTTACCAAAAATTTTGTTTCCACCACCGGCCCGCAGCAGATTACGCCCCGGCATCCTCACAAAGCAGACGAGCCGGAAGAGTTTTATAAGCTTTATAATGAACTGCGTACCCGCAGCAATGAAAGCGCCCCGCGCTACCGCCCGGGCTACCAGCTTGCCGAGCTCAGCAAGGCACGCCAGCAAATGGCAGCCGTGCGCACTACAGCCGTTTATGATTTTGTAGAGCGCGGCCCCGGTAATGTGCCGGGCCGTACCCGTGCCCTGGTGATAGACCCCGATGATCCCGACCACCTGACCTGGTATGCCGGTGGCGTAGGTGGGGGCATTTGGAAAACCACCGATGGCGGGGCAACCTGGACCAACAAAACCCCCGACCTGCCCAACCTGGCTATCTCCTGGCTGGTAATGGCTGAGTCCAACCACGATATTATGTATGCCGGTACCGGTGAAGGCTGGGGTGCCTCGGCCGGTTTTATCAAAGGTGGAGGCATCTTCAAAACGACCGACCGCGGTGAAACCTGGAGTGTGTTGCCGGCCACTGCCAATAGCCCCGATTTTCAGATGGTAAACCGCCTGGTGGTGGACCCCAACAATCCCGATATTGTGTTGGCTGCTACTAACAACGACCCGCTGAATGCCAAGGCTTTTACCTCCGGGATATTCAAATCTACCGATGGCGGGGCTACCTGGAGTAAAAAATTTGACGGCAGTGATTTCGTACAACAAATCGTGGCCACTCCCGGCAATTTCAATGTATTGTATGCCACTGTGTATGGTGATGGGGTGTATAAATCGACCGATACCGGTGAGACCTGGGCTCAAAGCAGCAATGGCTTGCAGGCCAACGGACGTATCGAGATGACCGTTTCCCCGGCTGATCCCAACCGCTTGTTTGCATCAGTTCAGGGGAGCATGTCCGGTACCGGCTCCGACCTGTTTGTATCGGATGATGGCGGAGCTACCTGGAGCGTAGTTACCGAAGACAATAATGGTACCGATGTGGACTTCCTGGGGGGCCAGGGCTGGTACGACAATACCATTGCCGCGCACCCATTTGATAAAGATGTGGTTTATGTAGGTGGGGTTAATTTATGGAAGTTCGTTATTCAACCGGGTTCCGTAACACAAGAAAATCAGTTTTTAGGGATTGAAGAGCAAGGCACCAGTGCGTTTATGTCGCTGGTTAATTTTGGGGCCAACTACTATGGTGGCCGGCTGGATGCCAATACCGCCCTGGACTCTCCGCTTGTATCGGTAGAAATCCGCTTTGGGCCGGACGGCAATGGCGGCTACCTGAAACAAATGGCGCACCGTTTTACCGTGCCCGATGGCATGGGCTCGGGCGTGCCGGCTCAGGACTATGCTTACCAGGATTATGTAGAGGTGCCTTTTCAGGTATGGGACATCACCAACAACCGCCAACTTATGGTCTCGTTCCGCGACCAGCAAAAAGACGGAGTTTTTAATTTGTTGCCTTTGAACACCGACAATGCCGATGCCGCCAATAACTCCCGTGAGTATATTTTTATAAGCAATCTTGACTACAATGCTGCTGCACCGGATACCAATATTGCCCAGAATGGCGGGCAGGAATATGAGTACCTGTACTTCTTCTGGCCTTACCTGACTAATGGCGCCACTTGGGATGCAGCCAACCTGCCGGCCTCTAAGTTTATCATTAACTTCGGCACCTTGCAAAAACGCTTACGCCTGACAACCTCCGTGGCCGATGCCTATGGTGATTATGGCGGGCCCAACGGTTTCTCACAAACTACCGGTTCCACTACTCAACAAGGGGTACACCCCGATCATCATCATATTGTACCCGTGGTTTACAGCACTACCGATTCAACCTTTCAGCTTATCGTAACCAATGATGGCGGGCTATACAAATCAGATATAGGCACCAACCCGGGTGAAACCAACGGCAGTTGGACGATTGCCGGTATCGGTTATAATACTTCGCAGTTTTATGCTGTGGATAAAGCGCCTGGCGAAAACCGCTATGTAGGGGGCATGCAAGACAACGGCACCTGGCTCACCCAACCCGGTGATGATGCCTCGGCCAGTGCCCAATATCAGCGAGCTACCTCGGGCGATGGCTTTGGCTGTGCCTGGAATTATGCCCGCCCTAATGAGATAATAACCTCGGTGTATAATAACTATTTTTTCAAAACAAATGACGGGGGAAACAGCTTTGGTAATGCCACTTCCGGCCTTGGTGACACGGGTGGGGGTA
>WFNR01000130.1 GCA_015488485.1 Cyclobacteriaceae bacterium
CCACCGTATGTTTCAATGATTTTGCCTTCTACTACATTCACTACGTTGTAGTTACCGGCCTTTAAATACATATAGCCGGCAAAAAAGCCGTCACGGGCCTGCGAACCGAAATTATCGGCAGCCACTGTCTCGGCTTTCAAAACAGCGGAAGCATCCGGATCAGCCCCTGACATAGCCATATAGAAGCCATCACCTACCGGAATACCACCCCCATCGCCAATGTTTGGCTCATTCTTTTTACATGAAGTGGTAAAGGCCAGGAAAGCCAGCACCACCATACCGAAAAACAAACTCGATCTCTTCATAATTATTGAACTTTGATTAATAAACGATTTAATAAGTAAATTATATATTTATAAATTTAACTTTTCTAATATTAAAATCAAACAAACAATAGTAAAATCAAACCGGCAGTCAGCAACACAAATTGAAAGCGCAATTTAATTTATTAACCAAGTATTCAATGTTCAGGTACTCCGTTGAGACCAATTACCGCCAACTTCCGGCTGATTTTTACTATTGTCATCTTAAAAATAAAGCCATAAAATGGCTATTCAAAGGATTAATGTCAGTTTTTTTCACGAAATCGTAACCGCAAACGATTGCAGAAATCTTTTTACTGACAAACCTGACCTATATCAGCAAATCCAGGGACTGCCATACAAATCGCCTAAACTCACCTTAACACTAAACTAAATTGTATTATTCCAATAATTGTTCAGTAAAGATAATTTTCATAGTTTTGGTGTAATGAAAGCGCATGTGACCATCAAAGACCTGGCCAGGGAACTGGGCATATCCCCTTCTACGGTATCAAGGGCCCTCAAAGACCACCCGGATATCAGCCCCGAGACCAAGAAGCAGGTGCAGGAACTGGCCGAACGTATGCACTATAAGCCCAACCTCATCGCCCAGGGTCTGCGCAAAAGCAAGACCAATACCATAGGGGTGATTGTGCCTGAGTTGGTGCATTTTTTCTTTTCCACGGTCATTGCCGGTATCGAAAATGTGGCCTATGCCCGTGGTTATAATGTAATTCTCTGCCAATCGGATGAAACCTACGAGCGCGAAGTATCCGATACCCGCGCCCTGTGGAACAGCCGCGTAGATGGTATGCTGGTATCACTCTCCCGGCAGACCACCCGATATGACCATTTTCAGGAGTTGCTCAACGAGGGGCTGCCCATGGTATTTTTTGATCGGGTAACCGATGCCCTTTCCACCAGCCAGGTGGTGGTGGACGACTACCTGGGCGCTTTCAAGGCGGTGGAACTCCTGATCAACAAAGGCTGCCAAAACATAGTTCACCTGGCCGGGCCACCCACCCTGCAAATTTCACAAAGCCGCCTCAAAGGCTATACCGATGCCCTGGAAAGTCATGGTATAGACCTTAATCCGGACTATATCATTACCTGTCCGGAAGGCTCCTATCAGGAAAGCCAGAACATCATGCTGCGTTTTCTGGAAAAGCACAATGAAATTGACGGGGTCTTCGGCTGTAACGACATGGCCGCTTTGGGCGCTATCCTGGCTGTACAGGAAAAAGGCAAGCGCATACCCGAAGATGTAAAGGTGGTGGGCTTTAGCGACTGGCAACTTTCCAACCTGATAAAGCCACGCCTGACCACCGTATCGCAGGCTGGCTATGAGATGGGTCAACAGGCAGCCGAACTGCTGATTGACCAGATTGAAGGCAAAGCACAAAATACCCCGGTAAAAAAAGTGATCAGCACACAACTGATAGAAAGAGAGACTACGTAACAAATCAAACCTGTTTCCACTGACTTAGTGTATGCAATCGTTTGCACCAAAACAACCCGGGTCACATTGCCGATTTTTTAAAAAAAATTCCGCAAACGATTGAATAGCCCCGTATTTTTCATATAGGGCGGTTATTCTTCCTGTGCAGAGAGCCCCCGGTTTGTTGGGGGTTTTGCAAATACGCTTTATGGTATAACTTAGCCCTTGCACACTGGTAAATTAAGTGCGTGTGCTACAGATTTAGGCATCAAATAATGTGTGCAGATTTGATAAAAAAATTATATAAATTAACGTCAATTTGGCTCTGGCTGACCCTTACCGGCTGCCAACCACAACAGGAGAGCATCCTCCCGGAATCGGGGCGCAACCTGGTGGGTTTGGGAAGCATTATTAGCCTGCTACCCGGGCAAACCACCGTCCTGCTAAGCGATTATTTTATCAGCCCGCAACTCATCGACTCGGCCGCCCTGGCCGGTACTACCCTTAGCCGCTCGGCCACAGGCGACACTTTATTTATAAAAGGCCAGCCTCCTACCCCCTATGCCGCTTTATACTTTTACTCGGGCGATACCGCCTTTGCCGTGCCGGTAAAAAGATCCGACAAACAGCCGGTTGCCTTTCGGGTAGATGACCCTGAAAGAAAATACCGCATCGTGCAAATTGCCGGTGACTTAAACCAATGGAATCCGCGCAATGGCCATCTGGAATATACCGATGGTGCCTGGCAACGCACCTTCTGGCTGCCCCCCGGTCCTTACCAGTACAAGCTGGTGCTGGACGGCCAATGGCAGCTTGATCCGGCCAACCCCGACAGCATCGACAACAATGTGGGTGGCTACAATTCTTTAAAGGTGGTACCCGATCCACTCACGGATAAGTCGTTTGTTTACACACTGGGGCTCAGCAACAACCGGCTTCAACTACATACCGAAAATACCATCGGCCTTCTGGTGTTCTGGCAAAATCAGGTGCTGCCCTCTTCGATGGTTGAACTGGACGGGTCACAAGCCCTTATAGCCATTCCCCGGGCTGCCAGCCGGCAAGCACGTAGTCATTTGCGTATTTATGCCTACAACAAGCAAGGAGCCGGCAACGACCTGCTCATCCCACTGGCCTCCGGCCGGCCACTGCTCGACCCTGCAACGCTCAACCGTTACGACCGCCAGGCCAATATCCTGTATTTCATGATGGTGGATCGTTTTTATAATGGTGATACCACCAACGACCGGCCACTCCGCATTCCGGAGGTCAACCCCAAAGCCGACTTCTTTGGTGGCGACATCAAAGGCATCACCCAAAAAATTCATAGCGGCTATTTCGACAGCCTGCATATCAACACCATCTGGTTGTCGCCCATCACCCAGAATCCGTTGGGCGCCTGGGGCCTATACCCCAACCCCAGGACACGGTTTTCAGCCTACCACGGTTATTGGCCGGTATCCTGGAACCGTGTGGACTTCCGCTTCGGCAACGCTGCCGATCTGCAAGAACTGGTAGAGGTAGCGCATCAACACAATATGAATGTGCTGCTGGATTTCGTGGCCAACCACGTACATCAGGAGCACCCCATCTATCAGCAGCACCCCGACTGGGCCACCGATCTTTATCTGCCGGACGGCAGCCTTAATACCGAGCGCTGGGATGAATACCGCCTGACCACCTGGTTTGACGTGTTTCTGCCTACCCTCGACCTCACCAACCCCGAGCTGGTGGATATGCTTACCGATTCGGCCGTATTCTGGGTAAAAGAGTACGGTATAGACGGCTTTCGTCATGATGCCACCAAGCACGTACCGCATTACTTCTGGCGTGAGCTAACCAAAAAATTGAAAAAAGAGGCAGTGGTACCACAGCAGCGGCCGGTCTTTCAGATAGGCGAAACATACGGCAGCCACGAATTGATAGCCAGCTATGTCAACTCCGGTGAAATGGATGCACAATTCGATTTCAACGTGTACGACAACGCCCTGTCCTGTTTTGCCCGCCAGAACATATCGTTCGAGCGCCTGCAAACGGCTGTGGAACAGTCATTTAAATATTACGGCTACCACCATGTAATGGGTAATATCTCCGGCAACCAGGATAAGCCGCGCTTTATGGCTTATGCCGGGGGCGACCTGCGCTTTGACGAAGACAGCAAACTGGCCGGCTGGACACGCCCGATTACCGTTACCCGGCCCGAAGGTTATGAGCGCCTGAAAATGTTTATGGCTTTCAACCTTACCATTCCCGGTATTCCGGTTATTTATTATGGCGATGAAATAGGCATGACGGGCGCCAACGACCCCGACAACCGCAGGATGATGCGTTTTGCCGAACTGCAACCCGATGAGCAGGATGTAAAAGCCACCGTAGCACGCCTGGCAGCCCTTCGCCTGCAAAACCTCGAACTCACCTATGGCGATTTTCACTGGCTGCTGGTAGATGATGATGTACTGGCCTATGCCCGTAGCTATTTTGGTCAGCTAACCGTAGTGGTGTTCAACAAGAGCCCGCATGCCGCGAGCCTGTTGTTGCCCCTGCCGGCCGGCTTTGCCCGGGATAGCTTTCACGACCAGCTAAATACTCCGGTCGAAAATACCGATGGCTTGCTGCAGGTAGATATCGAGCCCGATAGTTTCATGATCATCCAAAATCATTAAATATGAGCTACAGATTTTTTATATTCTTTGCTTTGCTTCTTACCCTGGCCTGCCACCCACAAGAGCAACCGACCCGGAAAATCGGTTTCCCGGCAGGCAGCAACCCACCTGATTGGAGCCGCAATACCGCCATTTACGAAGTCAATATCAGGCAATACACCCCTGAGGGTACCCTGGCGGCTTTTACACCACATCTACCACGCCTCAAAGCGCTGGGCACCGATATCATCTGGCTGATGCCCATATTTCCGATAGGTGAAGAAAACCGCAAGGGTAGTCTGGGCAGCCCTTATGCCGTAAAAGACTACCGGGCGGTAAATCCCGATCTGGGCACAATGGCCGACCTGCAACACCTGGTGAAAGAAGCCCACAAGCTGGGTATGTATGTAATTCTGGATTGGGTAGCCAACCACACCGCCTGGGACAACCCGCTTACCCAAAGTCATCCGGAGTGGTATGAGAAAGACAGCCTGGGCGACTTTAAGCCGCCCGTACCCGACTGGCACGATGTAATAAAGCTGGACTACAACCAGCCGGGCCTGCGCCAGTATATGATTGAATCGATGCAATATTGGCTTAGCGAAGCCGATGTGGATGGCTTTCGCTGCGATGTGGCTATGATGGTGCCCACCAGTTTTTGGGAAGAAGCCCGTACTGCCCTCGACAAGGTGAAGCCGGTATTTATGCTGGCCGAAGCCGAGGTGCCCGAGCATCTTGATTATGCTTTCGACATGTACTACGGCTGGGAGCTACACCATATCATGAACGAGATAGCCCGTGGCAATCAACAGGTAAATCACCTGGTGGCCTACCTGCATAAGAGCGACACCCTCTTTCCGGCTGATGCCTACCGGATGAATTTTATCACCAACCACGATGAAAATTCCTGGAACGGCACCATTGCCGAGCGCCTGGGGCCGGCTGCCGATGCTATGGCGGTGCTCATGGCCACCCTGCCCGGCATGCCGCTGATCTATTCGGGACAGGAAGCCGGCCTGAACAAGCGGCTGGCTTTCTTTGAGAAAGACACCATCGATTGGCAAGACACCAGTAAGGTGGCTTTTTATCGTACACTCTTACAACAGAAAAAAATCAACCGCGCTATGTGGAACGGCACAGCAGGCGGGGAACTCAATATCATCCGCTCCGACAGTGCCGTGCTGGCGTTCAGCCGCACCAAAGAAGGCGACCGGCTGCTGGCCGTTTTTAACCTGAGCCCGCATCCTGCTACACTCGACTGGCCGGCTACAGATATGGAGGGTCTGCATATCTTGCTTGACAATACAGATATTGAACTGATTGATGCCGGTCAATATGAATTACCACCCTGGAGCTACCGGGTTTTAACCAACAAGCCATGAAACAAAAACCACAATTAAGTTTTTGGCAAATCTGGAATATGAGCTTCGGCTTTCTGGGCATCCAGTTTGGTTTTGCCCTGCAAAATGCCAATGTCAGCCGTATTTTCGAAACCCTGGGTGCCCCGGTAGAGGATATCCCCATTTTGTGGATAGCCGCTCCAGTAACCGGCCTGCTGGTGCAGCCGATTATCGGCTATATGAGTGACCGTACCTGGACACGCCTGGGACGCAGAAGACCGTATTTTTTGATTGGCGCCATCCTGGCTTCGCTGGCTTTGTTTCTCATGCCCAACTCCCCGGCCCTGTGGGTTGCAGCCGGCATGTTGTGGATCATGGATGCCTCAATCAACATTTCTATGGAGCCGTTCCGCGCCTTTGTAGGCGATATGCTGCCCGATAGCCAGCGCACCACCGGTTTTGCCATGCAGAGTTTTTTCATCGGCACCGGAGCGGTGGTAGCTTCCGCCTTGCCGTGGATAATGACCAATTGGCTGCATATACCTAATACTGCTCCCGAAGGCGTTATCCCTCCTTCGGTCAAATTCTCCTTCTATATTGGCGGGGCTGTTTTTCTGCTGGCCGTACTCTGGACGGTCTTCTCCACCAAGGAATACAGCCCGGAAGAGTTGCAGGCCTTTGAAGATTTTAAAAATAATGGCAGCGCCACTCCCGTTCAGCACCCGGCTAGCGACCGCCATTATATTCGCATCAGTGCCTTCTGGCTACTGGCAGGGGGTATCTTTACCTGGCTGATAGAGGCCTATGGCTGGGAAAAAGAACTCTACGTACTAAGCATTGGCCTGCTGGTGTTTGGCATCCTGGTTTTGGCCCGGCAGGTATTGTTTGTCCGCTCGGCCAATGCCTTTACCCATATTATAGACGACCTCTTTGGTATGCCCAAAACCATGAAACAACTGGCCGTAGTCCAGTTCTTTTCCTGGTTTGCCCTGTTTGCCATGTGGATATACACCACCGCGGCCGTAACCGGCCATATATATGGCACCCACGACCCGACCAGCAAGCTCTATAATGAGGCTGGCGACTGGGTGGGCGTGCTCATGGCGGTGTACAACGGTGTGGCAGCCCTGGTGGCCTTTCTGCTGCCCGTAATAGCGCGGGCCACCAACCGCAAGCTTACCCACCTGATCGCCCTGGTGCTGGGCGGCCTCGGGCTTATCTCCTTTTATTTTATCAAAGACCCACAGTGGCTGCTGGCCAGCGAAATAGGTATAGGCTTTGCCTGGGCCAGCATCCTGTCGATGCCCTACGCCATCCTCACAGGAGCACTACCGGCCGACAAAATGGGAGTCTATATGGGTATATTCAACTTCTTTATTGTAATACCGCAAATAGTAGCCGCCAGTATCCTGGGCTTTTTGGTAAAACAGCTCTTTAACAGCGAGCCCATCTATGCTCTTATTCTGGGGGGCATATCCATGATATTGGCCGGTATTTTAACCTTGCTTGTAGATGACCGGCACAACTAAACATATCGCCTTTATATTCGATCTGGATGGGGTATTGGTGGATACAGCCCGCTATCACTTCCTGGCCTGGCAGCGCCTGGCGCAGGAGCTGGGTATTCATTTTACCGAAAAAGATAATGAGCGCCTCAAGGGTGTGAGCCGGATGCAATCGCTACAAATCATCCTGGAACTGGGCAACAGACAACTGCCACAGGCCGAAAAAGAAGCCCTGGCGACCCGTAAGAATGAATGGTATGTGGGCTACATCTCACGGCTTACACCAAATGATGTGTTACCAGGCGTGGTGGACTTTCTGGAGTCGGCCCGGGAAAAAGGCATCAGGTTGGCCGTAGGCTCAGCCAGCAAGAATGCCATGACCATCCTGGAGCGGCTGGCCATCAAAAACTATTTTGCAGCCATCATTACCGGACACGATACCACCCATGCCAAGCCCGACCCGGAAGTATTTGAACTGGCAGCCGCACGAATGCAAGTAGCTGCTAAACATTGTGTGGTTTTTGAAGATGCCGCGGCCGGTATCGAGGCTGCTCACCGGGCCGGCATGTTGGCCGTAGGCATCGGCCGGGCCGCAAACCTTAGCCAGGCCGACTTGCTGGCTGACGGCTTGCACGACCTGACGGTGGAGCGGGTTTTGACAGCCTTTGAAAAGAGATTTTTGACAGAAAAAAACATAAAAGATGAAGGATTACATTCTTAAAGACGAATGGAACATCATCGAGCGCGGTTTCGTGTCCGAATACAACCGCATTTCCGAAAGTATTTTCAGTATCGGCAACGGCCACATGGGCCAACGGGCCAATTTTGAAGAAACCTACTCGGGCGACAGCCTGCAGGGCTCCTATCTGGCCGGGGTTTATTACCCGGACAAAACGAGGGTGGGTTGGTGGAAAAACGGCTATCCCGAATATTTTGCCAAGATCATCAATTCCATAAACTGGATTGGTATCAAGGTGGTACTCAATGGTCAGGAGCTCGATCTGGCCCGTTGTGTCATCCATAAATTTGAGCGCAGGCTCGACATGCGCAATGGTCTGCTGAGCCGCGAGGTGGAGTTTACCAATGCGGCCGGGGAGCGCTACCGCCTGGCTGCTGAGCGCTTTGTGAGTATCGTACGCCCCGATGCGGGTTTGCTGCGCTACAGCATAACTCCGGTTTCGGGCTCAGCGCAAATCGAAATAACTCCCTACCTGGATGGCAATGTAACCAACGAAGATGCCAATTATGACGAAACCTTTTGGCAACCGGTTAATCAGCAGGCGTCAGACGAGGCAGCCATGGTATGCATGGAAACGCGCAAGACCGGCTTTCGTGTATGTGCTGCCATGCAGTGCGACCTGCTCATCAATGACACCGCGGCCGGCATTGTTGCCATCCCGGAAGCCAGCAGCGGCTATGCGGGTAAGCGCTACCGCACCCGCATAGACCGGGACGGCAAGCTAACGCTTTATAAATATGCCGCCATAGAGGTATCGCTCTACCATACCAAGGAAAGCCTGGAAGAGACAGCCCGGCAGCAGGCCCTCACCTGGCAGCAGACCGGCTATGAGGCCCTGAAAACCGAGCACAGTGCCCGCTGGCAGGAGAAATGGCAGGAAAGCGATATCGTAATTGAGGGCGACCTGGCAGCCCAGCAGGCCATCCGTTTCAATATCTTTCAGCTCTATCAAACCTATACCGGAGACGACCCCCGCCTGAACATCGGCCCCAAGGGCTTTACCGGGGAAAAATACGGAGGCGTAACCTACTGGGATACCGAAGCCTACTGCCTGCCTTTTTACTTGCGCACTGCCCCGCCTGAGGTAGCGCGCAACCTGCTGCGCTATCGCTACAACCACTTGCCCAAGGCCATTGAAAATGCCCGCAAACTGGGCTTTACCAATGGGGCAGCCCTTTACCCGATGGTTACCATCAATGGCGAGGAATGCCACAACGAATGGGAAATCACTTTTGAGGAAATCCACCGCAACGGGGCCATTGCCTATGCCATATATAATTACATACGTTATACAGGCGACACCTCAGTAATCGAGGAATTCGCCCTGGAAGTGCTCATCGCCATTGCCCGCTTCTGGGCCCAGCGGGTAAACTGGAGTGAGGCCCGCCAGGCCTACGTAATACTGGGCGTAACCGGCCCCAACGAGTACGAAAACAATGTAAACAACAACTGGTACACCAACTATATCGCCCGCTGGTGCCTGGATTATACCCGCGAGCAAATAGCCCTGTTGCACAATCAGGATGCCAAAGCCCTGCGCAAAATTTTCAGCAAAACAAACTTTAAGGCCGAAGAACTGAACAACTGGCAGAAAATAGCCAGCCAGCTCTACCTGCCGGTAGATAAGGAAAAGGGAATTTTCATTCAGCAAGACGGCTTTTTCGACAAAGAAATAAAACCGGTAAGCACCATACCCGACAACCAGCGCCCCATCGTACAACACTGGTCGTGGGATCGCATCCTGCGCTCCTGCTATATCAAACAAGCCGATGTATTGCAGGGCCTGTATCTGTTTGAAGACCATTTCGATACGGCTACCATCGAAAGAAATTTTACCTTTTACGAGCCACTAACCGTACATGAGTCTTCGCTTTCGGCCAGCGTGCATTGTGTGCTGGCCAACCGCATAGGCGCTACCGACAAAGCCTATGAAATGTACCTGCGTACCGCCCGCCTCGATCTGGATGATTATAATGAGGATACCTGTGACGGCCTGCACATCACCAGCATGGGCGGCACCTGGATGGCCATTGTCGAGGGGTTTGCCGGCTTACGCGTAAAAGATGACCTGCTAATGCTTACCCCAAATCTGCCAGCCTCCTGGCAAAGCTTTACCTTCAGCATTCTGTACAGGGGTTGCCTGCTACATATCCGCATCGACAGGAATTTTACCCGTATAAGCAACAGCGGAGATACCCCTGTGTCGGTAGCCATCCATGGTAAAACCTATCGTGTGGAAGCAGGAAAAGAATTGTCCGCAGAAAACCGCCAGGCCACCAGCCTGGAAAAATCTCATTGATAAGTGAGCGACATTTTGTGTAAAACCCCGTAAGCGGTATGGGATTAAATCGAATTTTGGTTAAAATTGGGCAAAATTTAAATCGTTTAATAAAATGGTGTACAGAAATAAAGGACTTTTTACCGCTATAATGATGCTCATGTTGGGCATGTTCATAGCTTGTGGCAAGCAGGAGAAGCAGCAGGAAAACGAGGCTGCCGAATTTGATGAAGCCAAAGAGGCATTAAAACAAAACATTGAGGGTGTTATTCACAATATCCCTTCACCGGCCGAGCTACCCTATCTGCTGGAAGCCACCGGTGCCGATTTCAACGAGTCGCTGATCAACAGCAAGGATAATGCCGACAAGTACATGACCACTTTTGATAAGGCTGCCATGAATCTGGGTGTTTATGCTGCCGATATCGGCTATCTGAGTGCTTACAACCAAACCCAGCAGGCCCTCGACTATCTGGCCGTAGCCAAGCAGCTCTCCGAGCACCTGGGTGTGGTAGATGCTGTGGATCAGGTGGTAATGGAACGCTTTGAAAAAAATATCGATCAGAAAGATTCGCTTTATAACATCATCAATGAAGCTATTGAAAATGTAGATCAATACCTGAAAAATGAGGCCCGTAACCGGGTGGCTGCCCTGGTAACCACCGGCAGTTTTATCGAAGGGCTCTACATCGCTACCGAGCTGGTACGCACCTATCCCAAAGACCTGCTGCCGGAAGATGCCCGCAACCTGGTGCTGATGCCGATTATCAGGCTTATCCTCAAGCAGGAAGATTCGGTGGGCGAACTGATCAAGCTTATCGACAGCCTGCCTGAAGATGACCTTACTAAAAAGATAAAAGCGGATTTGCACGAATTAAAGAGTCGCTACGAAGCACTGAATATTGAAGAGAAAATTAAAAACAATCAGGCTAATCTGGTATTGAACGATGAAACGTTGACGAGCATTACTGAGATAGTGCACGACATGCGTGCCGATATTGTGCAATAAACTAACATTTTATTGACAAAAAGGCTGCTTCTGTGAGCAGCCTTTTTTATTTTCGGGCATCCTAACCCAAAACCACTATGAGTAAAGCGCTACTGGAAGCCCTGCTGAAGTTGTTCGCTATAATTGCTAAAGAAGATAATGTAACGCAGGAAGAAAGAGAAAAAATCAGACTTATTCTGAAAAACAACCTGAACGATGAACTGGTGGAAGAATACATGCAGTTCTTTGATGAGCAGGTGGCACAGTTGATGGACCAATCGCGCTCCAAAAGCGATGAAGAGCTGATCAATGAGCTTAGCCGCCAGCTTAATTCCGAGCTCACCCGCCACCAGAAGATTGCCACCCTGCTGCAGCTCTCGGCCGTAACCATGGCCGATGGAGTGATCTCCGACAGAGAAAGTGAGCTTATCGAGCTGATACGCGACAATTTCCACATAGAGCTGAACGAACAGGCCACTATCAACCTGTTCGTACAAGGACGTAGCCCCGGAGAACTCAACAATGCCAACATCCTGATTATCGACCCGCATGAGTACGACACCCAGGTCAACTTCAAGCACATCAGGCGGCCGGCTGTGGACGGCTTTATCAGTATCATTCACATAGCGGCCAGCAATTCATATTTTATCAAAAACATGGGCCGCAACAACGTGTATGTAAACGGCATACCATTGCCCGAAAACCATATCAAGCCATTCCCTTCGGGCAGTTCCATTCGCGGACCTTTTGAAACCATCTATTTTACCGATGTGGTAGCCTGCTTTCAGGAAGACCTGCAAATCCAGAAGCTGTCGTTTGAAGTTGACCACATCAATTATGTTTTCAAGACCGGTCATGTCGGCCTGCGTAATATTCATTTCAGCGAAAACTCCGGCAAGCTGATTGCCATCATGGGTGCCAGCGGGGCCGGTAAGTCCACCCTTCTGAATGTACTCAACGGCAGCCAAAAACCCACTTCCGGTAAGGTACGACTCAACAGCGTGGATATCCACGCCCATCCTGAAGTGATAGAGGGGGTAATCGGCTTCGTACCGCAAGACGACCTGCTTTTCGAGCAGCTAACCGTTTATCAAAACCTGTATTATGCCGCCCGGCTGTGTTTTAACAACCTGAGCGAAGAAGAAATAGACAAACTGGTAAACAAAACGCTGACCAACCTGGGCCTGCGTGAGATCAAAGACCTGCAGGTGGGCTCACCGCTGGATAAGGTGATCAGCGGAGGGCAGCGTAAGCGGGTAAATATAGCCCTGGAACTGCTGCGTGAGCCCAGTGTACTGTTTGTGGATGAACCTACATCGGGGCTTTCCTCCCGCGACTCGGAGAATATCATGGACCTGCTTAAAGACCTGACCCTCAGCGGCAAAATTATTTTCGTGGTCATCCACCAACCTTCTTCCAATATTTTCAAGATGTTCGATAAGCTGCTCATCCTCGATACCGGTGGCTACCAGATCTTTTACGGTGACCCGATCGAATCGATCATCTATTTTAAAGAAGCTGCCCGCCTGTTGGAAAGCGACCAGGGCGAGTGCGTGCATTGTGGCAACGTAAACCCCGAGCAGGTTTTTGACATCATCGAAACCCGTATTGTAGATGAATATGGCAATATCACCAACGAACGCAAGGTAACGCCCGAGCAGTGGAGCCGGTTTTACGAAACCAATATGAAGCCCATGCCCATACAGGTGGTTACTGAAAAGCCGCAGTCAACCCTGCAACTGCCACCCGCCTGGCAGCAGACACGCCTCTTTACCCTACGCGATGCCCTGGCCAAGCTCACCAACCGCCAGTATGTGCTCATCAACCTGTTTGAAGCCCCGGTGCTGGCTCTTATCCTGGCCTTTTTTGTGCGCTACTCGCCCACCAGCGGCTACATATTCCAACAAAACCAAAATATCCCCTCCTATATGTTTATGAGCATTATCGTGGCCTTGTTTATGGGCCTTACGGTAAGTGCCGAGGAGATAATCAAGGACAAAAAGATACTTAAGCGCGAGGCTTTTCTCAACCTCAGCCAAAATAGCTATTTCACCTCCAAACTCATCATACAATTTACCATTTCGGCCATCCAGACACTGCTCTTTGTGCTGGTGGGCAATACCATCCTGGGTATTGAAGGTATGTATCTGAGTATGTGGGCCATTTTGTTTACCACCGCAGCTTTTGCCAATCTGCTGGGGCTTAATATCTCCTCTGCCATGAACTCGGTGGTCACGGTGTATATCCTCATTCCCTTCCTGATTATACCGCAACTGCTGCTTAGCGGAGTGGTAGTCAAGTTCGATCAGCTCAACTGCTTTTTCCGCAACGACATAGTAGTACCGCTGATTGGCGACACAATGGCTTCGCGCTGGGCCCTTGAAGCTGCCCTGGTAGATCAATTTGTTAACAATGAGTTTGAAAAAAAATATTATGCCATCGACAAAAAAATTGCCGATAACCGCTACCAGATGGTGTACCTGCTGCCTACGCTGGAGAGATTCTTACAACAAGGCTATGCCGAACTAAAAACCGACAGCACCAAAGAAAGCGGGGCCAACAAACTGGCTACGGTGAAATTTGAGACCGAACGGCTGCTCGAGCGCGTAGGCCGCAACGAACTGCCGGAAATAGAACGCCTCACACCTGATGCCATAGACGATACGGTAGTAGCCCGCACCGGGCGGTTTCTGGAGGTGTATAAAAAATACATTCAACGCAAGCAGGAGAAAGCCATCGGCAGCAAAGACCGGCTTACCCAGCAACTCATTGCCGAGGGTAGCTACCAGCCAATGAAGCAGCGTTATTACAACGATGTAGTGGCACAAACCGTCACCAACAGCCTGTCCACCACGCGTATTGTGCACAAAAACAACCGCCTCTACCGCCTGTCCGACCCGGTATTTTATACCGACCATCCGCCTACCCATTGGCTCGATTACCGCAGCCCGCTCTATGTGCCGATCAAGCACTTTGCCGGCCTGCGCTTCGCTACCTTTGGGTTTAACCTTACAGTAATCTGGCTGATGACCCTGCTTATGGCCCTGGCATTGTATGGCGGCTGGCTAAAAAAGCTCATGGAGCAGTTTGGCGGACAGCACTAACAAGTGGCCGGTACTAAGCCAATACTTCCACTTCATCCTGCCGGTGCACGATACCGCTGTTTTCCGGTATCAGGTTCACTCCGAAATACACCTTGTTATCATGCTTACGGTAGGTACTTAGGGTACGCAGAGGCTCCTTACCGGCCACCCCGGTTTGCTGGTCGATGGTGATGACCTTACAGCGGGCGCAGGGTTTGGCTACGCGGCATACCACCTCCCCGATACGCAGGCACTGCCAGTTGTCTTCGGCAAAAGGCTGTTCTCCGTCAATCACCAGATTGGGGCGAAAGCGCTCCATGCCTACGGGCTGCGTCAGGCGCCCGTTCAGATCGGCCAGTGATGCCCGGCTGGTCAGCAAGAGCGGATAGCCATCGGCCAGGCTCACCTCATCACCGGGCCGGCCACCACGGCCCACTACCGGCCGTACATCCTCTCCGGCCTGATAGGCCAGCCTTACCTTCTTGTTCAGCACCTCGCTGAGCCACCGGTCGAGGCCGTTGGTCCCGCAGTGCAGGCTGACCTGCTGGCCCCAGATAGTAGCGCTGAGACGTCCGGTAGCTTCCTCCGGCTGCCACAACGGACTCATCCGGCCATCTGCCGCTAAAAAATGCAGGCCTTCATCCTGCCAGACTACAGAAAGGGTGGCCAGAGCCGGCAAGGTGCGTTGGCTCAGAAACTGCTGCGCTTCATCTACCAGCATCAGCCGCCTGTCGCGCCCCAGACCACGCCTGCCAACAGGCGCACAACATAGGCTATGCCCCCGACACCCTTTTACCGGATATTCGTAAATCTCGGTCAGCTTCATAAAACAAAACTAAACAAAAAGGAACGATTGTAGTGTGCAACCAATATCTGCCGGCAATCCACAAGAACTGCCGGGTGGTAAACAAACCGCCCGGGATTTCATAAGAAGAGCAGAAAAATGCTAAAAATGATAGGTAAGGCCGTTTTTAAAGCGGTACACAAAATTGTCGATAGGTACCAGGGGCACATTATCATAAAACATGGTCAGGTTGCTGGTAAATTTCAGCTTGCTGGTAATTTTCAGATTCATGTTGATTTCAAGTGAAATACGCGGTTTGAAAAAAGTGTCGTACCTGGACTGATAGTAGCTGATTATATTGAAATTGAAGTTGGGGCTGACATCGGCAAACAGCGACAGATAGTTGGTGCTTTTGAATACAGAGGTAACAGCATAGCTATCCTGATAAGCCCATTCCTCCCACTCCATCATGGCGCCTACACCCAATATCATGGCATAATTGTCGTTGTTGAACAACCACAAGCGCAGACCGCCACCGGCCAGGTTGCGTTCTTGCAGGCCCCTGATAGCATTATACTGAATTTGATAAAATACCTCTTCGCCTACCCTCTTTTTGCGGTTAAAAATCATGCGTGCATGCAGGTAGCCATCGCTAAGCAACAGTTCGTTGTTGGAACTGGCAAAACTGAATTTCGAGATGGCCATGATGCTGTGTTTGCGGAATTTATGCACCACATTAAAATTGGCTCCCAGGTTAAACACCTGCACCTCCTGGTCGATAAGAATAAAATTCAAGCCCACCAACCCCAACCACCTGAGTGAATCATTTTGCAGCATATACTTGTTAAAATTGAGTATCTGGGCTTCGGTGCGCCCTACACCAGCGGTCAGGAAAATCAGGAGCAGGAGATATTTTTTCATATTGCCGTTTGCCGGATTCGGACGGCAAATATATTCATTTACTACCAGTAGGGACTGGCCGGTTATCAGATAGCCCCTCCGCCACCTCTACCGAAGTGCCCGGTAATTATACTAATGATAAAACGTGAACAGCACGAGCAAGGCCACCAGCACACCCAGCGACAGCGCCCATATCTTTAGTGTATCTTGTCTGGTGTTGTTTTTCATCATAATGGCCTGTTTGTCTCTTAGACTTCATCCACCTACTAAAAGTTGCCTGACTGTCATAAGCGATAATAAAACAGCAAGCCGAGGGTAAAGGATGACGGATAAAGCTCACCATAACCCATCATATTGGTCAGGTTTTGCCGCCAGCCGGTTTCAAAAGCCATGGCATAGTTTTCGGCTACCGCATAGCTCACATCCAGGTTAAGCAAGCCTGACAAGGCTACCGGGCGATAACCGAAATCGGCAGGCGCATAATTATAGCGGGCCGGCTCCCGGGTGGTAGCTGCATGGCTAAGGAGTATATCAGCACTCAGCCCTACCCCACCACGGAATTTTACCTTGCGATCGACAAACGGGTATTTGAAGACAACCGGCATTACCAAATAGGAATTAGTAACCCGGTAATCATAGGTTTCAGTGAGGTAAACAGCCTCTTCCGGTATGCGGTCGTAGGTGGTAACGGGTAGTTGTAAGTCACCATCCTCAACAATGATATTGCTGATACCCTTGCTTTGCCGGCTCAGATAGCCCAGACCGGCCTGCAATGACCATTTTTTACCCAACGGCATTTCCCAGCCGGCACCTATATAAAAAGTGCTTCCCGGCTTTTCTTCACGCAGATCAATCCCAGAATTGGTTACCAGCATTTCCCCTTCTACCAAACCGGCATCCGTTAGCTGATCATTTACCGAAAAGTTACCCTTACCACCATTGCTGCCTCCTCCCAGGTTAAACAATAGCTGGCTTTTGCGTATTTTCTCCTTGCCAGCAGCCACATACCACGGGGCAATATAAGGCTGCTCTACCTGCGGTTGCGTTGCAATTTGCATATTATTCACAGAATAGCGCTGCACCGGTACTGTGGGGATACTGTAAGCACCAAAGGTTTCTGCAGCATCATCGGGCCGGGTGGTCACCTGTGTGGCCGGCCAGGCACTAGCAGCCGAAGCAGCCTGCGGTTCTTCAGCCTGAAATACCGGGTCCTGTTGATTATCGGCTGTTAGTTGCTGCTGTAGCTGTGGCTGGGCATTAAAAGTAGCCTCGCCAACGGTTAGCGGTAAGGCAAACACTACCGAGATAGTGGCCGCCACCAGCAGCAGCGTTACCCAGCCATGCAAGCCACGCTCACGGTCCAGGCGAGCCGCTACCTGTTGCCATACCTCCTCGGTTGGTAACACGGTAGCGCCAGCCAACGCTTCTTTCCATTGTCTTTCATAAGAATGGTTCATAGCACCTTCTTTTTGGTTCTTCGCAATTCATTATTGATCATCTCCTGCAACAGTTTCTTGGCCCTGAAATACTGACTTTTGGAGGTACCCTCGCTTATGCCCAGCATTTCGGCAATCTCGCGGTGGCCATAACCCTCCAGGGCATACAGGTTAAACACCGTACGGCAACCGGTAGGTAGCTGCTGTATAAAGCCAATCAATTCGGTATAATGAAAGGCCTGCAGGGGTAGCTTGCTGTCGGCTATGTCGCGTGCTTCCGACAAGCTCCAGTTGTAGCGCTGATGCTCTTTGCGCAAGGCCGAAAGAGCCGTGTTGATGACGATGCGCGTAAGCCAGGTTTTGATAGAGGCCTGGCGGTTAAAGCTGCCCAACTTTTTAAAAGCCTTGACAAACACCTCCTGCAAAACATCCTCGGCAGCCTGCCGGTTTTTCATATATCGCATGGCCATCGCCAGCATATCACCGGCATAGCGATGATAAAACTCGGCATAAGCACTGCGATCTCCCTCACAGCACCGTTCGATTAAGGCGTGTTCATACAAATTGGCTGGCATGCCGGTCAGATTATGTTAGTTAGACATTTATTGTTCATCTTTGGTTGGAATATGATGTGAAATTACACAACTTAGCGTTTATTACATAGTTACAATGAGAATTTATTTGGTAACCGGTCTTTTACTACTTTTTTTACCTGTTTTCAGTCAGGACAACAGCTCCCTTTCCTATATAGACAAGATTTACGACCAAAAGATTAAAACCGTACAATTATACCCCCTGGTGGCCGACCCGGCTGCCCAAACCTACCTTCCGGTTATCAGTCTGCACGGAGTTACCCAACTTGTGCTGGAATTTGACGAGCTCTTTGAAGATGCCCGCTACTACCGGGTGCGGCTTATCCATTGCAATGCCAACTGGCAGCCGTCCGGCCTGGCCGACTCGCAATTTCTGGAGGAGTATAATGAGTTTGAAATCATGGATTACGAATATTCGTTCAATACCCTTACACCCTACGTACATTATACCTTTGCTGTGCCCAGGCCTACCCTACCGGGCAACTATTTGCTGGTAGTGTATGATACCGAAGATGAAAAGCGCATCATTATCACCCGCAGGTTTCTGGTCTTCGATCAGCAGGTAAGCTTCACCGACAAGCAGCAAATTATTGCCCAGGCGCCTTATTCGCTTACTCACCAACCTTTGCAATTCACAGTCTATTACAATAAACTGGACCTCCTTAACCCCAGAGAATATGTAAAAGTGCACATCCTGCAGAACCACCGCTGGGACAACGCCCTGCTCAATCTGGCGCCTAGCTTTGTATATGAAGACCGCAAGGCACTGGAATACAAGTATTATGATGATGACAAGAGTTTTCCCGGTAGCAATGAATTCCGCTACTTCGATATGCGTTCACTAAAATACCCCGGCTTTCACATCCGCACGGTCAGTTTTCAGAAAAACAAGATTTATGCCTGGCTCGAAAATGACAAACCACGCCAGCAGTTGGCCTATACCATTGAACTGAACAACATGCGGGGCAATTTTTTTATTGACAACATCGAGCAAAAGATACCCGATATCGAAAATGATTATGCGCTGGTAAGTTTTACCCTGAAAGGCGGCCCCTACAAGGAAGATGTGTATATCGCAGGCCGGCTGACCGACTGGCAAAAAAACGAAGCTACCCGAATGCACTGGAATGCCGCCAGCCAGGCCTATGAAGGCACCCTGGTGCTCAAGCAAGGGCAATATGCCTACCAATACCTGCTGGATGGCGACCGTGAGAGGCAGAATGAAATAGAAGGCAATAAACGCGAAACACGCAACCGCTACGAAATCCTGGTTTACTATTATTCACAAACCCTGCGCACCGACCTGCTTATCGGTTATTACTCATTTATATATAATCTGCAGCATTAGGCTCATCGGTCGTGAGCCCCGGTACGGCATAGGGCGATACCCTGGCAGTTGGATCTTCATTGGCCAGATCAATCATCCCAAACCCCTTGTGTGGCAAGGCCCCGAGACCGTCCATAAAAACAATCTCCTTTACTTCCGGTGGAGCATAAAAATAAAACGGGAAGGTATAACCTCTGACCTCAAATTTCACATCCTGATCGAAGGTGGGATATACACGCGAAAACTTTTTGTTGCGGGCTGCCAGCTTTTCCAGATACTCATGGTCAGGCACTATCTGAAACTTACTGAATTCTTTCAACCTCTCGGCCGTAAACACCGCCAACTCCTCGATATGCTGCATAGCCAGCTCATACAATTTATCCGAAAACTCATCCGAATCGGGCGCTACAAAACGGGTGGCCGACTCATCGAACAAACCGGGCTCAGTTAGCAGGATGGGCGACAGGCAAATGAATTTTTCGTAACTGCCAATGTCCGGCAAATTCTCGCGTTCCACCCGTTCGGGTTGTAAGAGCAAATTACCCACATTGACCTTGGGCATTTTAAATAAATGATAAAGCAGGTAGTCGATAAAATCATTATTGCGTGAGGAGATAACCAGGGTAACGCGGCTGGAGCAGAAGTGCAGACCCTTGCGGCTCGATTTGGTCTGTCCCTTAAGACCGGAAAAATTAAAACCTTTAAACCTCAGAAAATCCTGATTGCCGCCCAGCATAACCACTGCCTTCAGCATTTGTGCAATCAGGAACTGATGATGAAACGGCACATATGCTCCCCGGTTTTTTAGCAGAAAAATAATCCTAACCCTCAAAACTGTACTGGTTGGTAAAAATTCCTAATTCCTTTGCTCTCGGGTGTTGCCTAACAACCCAATTGTTGGATAAAATTAAGTTAAATTGTCAATAATCAAAAACCAATTAATTATAATTGATTGTACGCAATGAGCGGCTAATGGTTTAAACATTAAAACGAAAATGCATGATATCGCCATCCTGCACTACATAATCCTTGCCTTCGATGGCCATTTTACCGGCTTCTTTAATGGCCTGCTCTGTCTTGTACTTTTGATAATCTGCCAGTTTTATCACTTCGGCTTTGATAAAGCCCTTTTCAAAATCAGTGTGTATTACCCCGGCTGCCTGAGACGCTTTCCAGCCTTTTTTGATCGTCCAGGCGCGTACCTCCTGCTTACCGGCAGTAAAGTAGGTAATCAGATCCAACAGCTCGTACGAAGCGCGGATTAGGCGACTCAGGCCCGATTCCTGCAAACCATACTCGGCCAGAAACAGCGCCCGCTCTTCCGGGTCTTCCAGCTCGGCTATCTGGGCTTCCAGTGCTGCCGAAACCATAATGAGTTTAGCGTCTTCATCGCGGATTGCCGCCTGTAGGGCTTCTACGTGCTCATTGCCCTTGTTAATATCATCTTCGGCCACATTGGCCACATAGATTACCGGCTTGGCCGTAAGCAGAAAAAGATCGGCATAGGCCTCGCGCTGTTCGGGGCTGTGGTCAAGTACCCGCACGTTTTTGCCAGCCTTCAGTGTTTGCAGTACCTCCTCCAGCACTTTTACCTGGGCGCGGGCGGCAGCATCTCCACTCTGGGCAATCTTGGCCAGCTTCTGCAGTTTTTTCTCCACCGATTCCACATCGCGCATCTGCAGCTCGGTATCTATCACCTCCTTGTCAAATACCGGATCCACACTGCCGGCCACATGCACCACATTGTCATCGTCAAAGCAGCGGATCACATGGATAATGGCATCTACTTCACGGATATTGGCCAGGAACTTATTGCCCAGCCCTTCGCCCTGGCTGGCCCCTTTTACCAGACCGGCAATATCTACAAACTCGATAGTAGTAGGTATCACCTTTTCCGGCTTTACCAGCTCGGCCAGAATATGCAGGCGCTCGTCAGGCACCGTTATCACCCCTACATTGGGTTCGATGGTACAAAAAGGAAAATTGGCCGCTTCGGCCTTGTTGTTGGTCAGTGCATTAAACAAAGTGGACTTGCCCACGTTGGGCAAGCCGACAATCCCGCATTTCAGAGCCATATTTCGATATTTAAATAAATGGTCGCCCTGTTTTCCGGACGAACAGCGCGCAAAAATAAAAAAAGCCCTTGAATATCACTCAAGGGCACCAGCAAATCAATACTAGTAAGTTTACTCCCACTTCAGCTCATTCTCCAGGGCCGAGCCGTTGCCATCGTTGCTGAAATTGTCTTCCCGATCAAAGTCATCGAAGTCCACCTCCGGCATCAGCTCTTCTTTTACATGGTTGATCGAAGCGCTGAGGGCATTCAAAAACTTGTTGAAATCTTCTTTGTAAAGAAAAATCTTATGCTTTTCGTAGGTATAACCATCATCGTTGTATCTGCGCTTGCTTTCGGTGATGGTCAGGTAGTAGTCGTTGGAACGGGTGGCCTTGATATCGAAGAAGTAGGTGCGTTTACCTGCCCTTACTCGCTCAGAGTAAATCTCTTTCCTGTCGTGATCCTTATGCTCTTCCACAATTAGTACAGTTTACGGTTAAGTAATTTCACTTCTAAATAGAACATTTGATTTGATTATTGCAAGAACTAACCGGGATATTTTCTTAAAACCTTAACAAAAACTACATAATAAACTTAAAAAAGTATCATTCGTAAGGAATGCTTAGTAGTATTGCAAACATGAAACTGGACCTTAAGGCGGTAAAAGAGCAGCAATTGAGCATTGATTTTCTGGCCAAAAAGCTGGTAGAAGGCTTTATTACCGGCCTGCATCGCTCGCCTTACCACGGCTTTTCGGTAGAGTTTGCCGAGCACCGGCTGTATAATACCGGTGAAAGCACGCGCCATATCGACTGGAAGGTATTTGCCAAGACCGACCGCCTATATACCAAGCGCTACGAAGAAGAAACCAACCTGCGCTGCCACATACTGCTCGACACCTCATCCTCCATGCGTTATCCGGCCGCTACGCAAGCCAAGCTGCACTTTGCCGTGTATGCCAGTGCCGCCCTGAGCTGGCTGCTGCACCGCCAGCGCGATGCCGTGGGCATCACCGCCTTTGCCGATAGGATACTTGAGCAAACACCGGTAAAATCGACCCGCAGCCATGTGCAAAAGCTATTTGTGATGCTGGAGAAATGGCTGCAGCCCGTAAAAGAGCACTACGCCACCGATATACCTGCGGTTTTGCACGAAATTGCCAATACCATACACAAGCGCTCGCTGGTGGTGATATTCAGCGATATGTTTGCCGGGCCCTCCGGTCATGATGAGTTGCTTACCGCCCTGATGCACCTACGCCACAATAAGCACGAGGTGATCGTGTTTCATGTCATGGATCACCATACCGAGGTGGACTTCGCCTTCGATAACCGGCCGCATTTGTTTGTAGATCTGGAAACCGGAGAGCGGGTAAAATTACGTCCGGACGAAATCCGTCAAAACCTCATAGCCTCGGCCCGCCAGAACCTGGCATACCTGCGCAACAAATGCGGTCAGCTTGGTATTGACTTCGTAGAAGCCGATGTGGCTGAAGATTTCAACCACATTTTTAATGCTTTTCTGATTAAAAGGGCCAAGATGCGCTGAGGCACTAGCCGTGCATCTTATCTTTCTTGGCCAGCAGCTCCTCTTCCGACTCTACATGATTCTCATCAGGCACGCAGCAATCTACCGGACAAACCGAAGCACATTGCGGCTCATCATGGAAGCCCTTGCACTCGGTACATTTTTCGGGTACAATGTAGTAAAACTCATCCGAAATGGGTTCGTGCTCAGTGTCATCGTCCAGGTTGGTACCATCGCTCCAGCGCCATTCGGCTCCGGGCTCGTAAATGGCGTTGTTGGGGCACTCAGGTTCGCAAGCTCCGCAATTGATGCAGTCATCGGTAATGATAATAGCCATAATTCTTTATATCTTAATACTCGTTATACATTTGCATAAAAATAAAGACAAATTTCAAGCCTGCCAACCTAAAAGCCAAGAATAGCGCATGGATATTGACAAAAGAATTAAGGCCTTTACCCGCCTGGGGCAGCGTATCGCCAGCCTTACCGAAGATCAGCGACAACAACTGTTCGAGCGGGCGGCAGCCGCCAACCGCTGGTTTACGGCCGATAGCATCGCCATGGCGCTCTCAGGCATCAGCAGGTTTCTAGATGAAGATACGCTGGCCAACTGGCTGCAGCGTTATCAGTTGCCCGGGCAAAGCAAAACCGTAGGCCTGGTAATGGCCGGCAATATCCCGCTGGTAGGCTTTCATGATATGATGAGTGTGCTGCTGGCCGGCCACCGGGCACAGGTGAAGCTTTCTTCGCAAGACAGCGTACTGCCGCGTGCCCTGGCCGACCTGCTACTGGAAGAAGAGCCTGCTTTTGCCGACAGATTGCAGTTTGTGGACAAGTTGCAAAAAACCGATGCGGTAATAGCCACCGGCAGCGACAACTCGGCCCGCTATTTCAAAAAGTACTTCGGCCATCTGCCCCATATCATCCGCCAAAACCGTACCTCGGCAGCCGTGCTTACCGGCCACGAAACGCCCGATGAGCTACACGGCCTGGGACGCGATATTTTCTCCTATTTTGGGCTGGGCTGCCGCAATGTGGCCAAGCTGTATGTGCCGCAAGGTTATGATTTTACTACATTATTCGAGGCCCTGCAGCCTTATGAAGATGTGTTTAACCACCCCAAGTATTTCAATAATTACGAGTATAACAAAGCTATTTATCTGGTCAACCGCACACCGCATCTCGATACGGGTTTTGCCCTATTTAAAGAAGATACGGGGCTGGTTTCACCCCTGGCTGTGGTTTATTATGAAGAGTATGAGGATATGAAGCAAGTAACAGCCAGCCTGGCGCATCATGAGCACAAACTGCAATGCGTAGTAGGCAGCGCAAATACCGGCAGGCCGATGATACCGTTCGGACAGGCACAGTTTCCGGCTGTTGACGACTATGCCGATAATGTGGATACCCTCGAATTCCTTTGCCAGATTTAATCTAATCTTGATATACCCTCTTAAAAAGACTGTTAATTGCTATCGGAGCTTTTATAGCGCCACACCTCTACATTGCCGCGGTACACCTGGCCACCCATTTCAATTACATAGAAATACACCCCTTCCGGTAAATTCTCAGCCTGCCAGTCGTTTTGATAGTCGTCCGACTCAAACACTTTTACTCCCCAGCGATTGGTAATGACAATTTTAGTGTTTGGTTGTTTATTAAGTACCTTAAAATAGTCATTATAACCATCACCATTGGGGGTGAACACATTAGGTATAAATACCTCGGTTTTTAAACCAATAGTCACATTCAGCGGTCTGATACAACCCTTGGTATCGCGCACCTTGGCTACATAATTGCCACTGGCCAGTCGGGTAAACTGGTAAGTATAATTTCCCAGGCGGTCTTCTTCCACTGCCTGCCAGTCGTAAATCACCGTACCGGCATCATCCTCCAGGCTTACCTCAAAAGGCGGATCATCGCTGGTCATGTTTATCACCTCAATAGCTCCCACATCTTGTTCGGGGTAGCTATCTTGTACTTCGCCAATCTCAGCTTCTACCCCATCCAAAATCACATTTACCTCGGCTGCTGTGCTCTCCCCACAGCCTTCATCCTGGGTTACATAAAAGGTGGTTGTACCAATGGTTTGCATATCGATATGCTGGCCGTCAACCGGAGTAAAGCTATTGCCCGATCCCACCGCATCGGTAAGGGCGGCATCGCTGTACCAGGTAATGCCGCTACCGGTAGCATTAAGTGTGGGCGGATCGCCATAGGTACAGGCCATGTAGTCACTCTGATCCGGCACCGGTGGCAGACTGGCCCCGATTACTGTTAAGGTAACCACAGCTGTATCGGCCCGCCCGGCACAGGCTCCGGAGCCCGTTACAATATAAGAAAAGTTGAATGTACCGGGGCCGCTTACTGCGGGGTCCACGATGCTGCCGGTCAACGCCCCGCTGCCATCGTCATCATTCCAGGCACCCCCACTGTCAGGCGTGCCGCCCAGGCGCTGGCTCAGATCCACCGGCCCATCGCTCATGCAGGCCGAGCTGGCGCTGTCAAGACCGGCATTGGGTTCCGGTAGCACAAACACATCATAAGTGGCATCGGGGCTGGCCAGACAACCGATATCCTGTATATAGGTAAAAGTGGTAGTGCCTACCGTGGTAATATCCAGCTCGGCAGCCGTAGGGGTAAAAGTATCACCGGTAGCCACCAGGGTGCCGGTAGCAGACGACCCCAGGTACCACCTCACTACCGCCCCGGCTACCGGAGTAGCAATCAGCGTAGGATACGAACCATTTTGGCATACATTGGTTGATTGGTTGGGCAAAGACGGCACTGAACCATATACTGTCACCGTCAGCGTCTGGGTGCTCACACAACTGGTAGGGGCAGCCCCGGTTACGGTTACCGACAAATCACCCCCGGCAGTCAGCCAGTCAACCGTCACACTGTTGGTGCCTTGCCCACTGGTTATGGTGCCATCACCTCCGGTAAGCGCCCAGTTGTAGGTAGCAGCGCCTGCCGGCACCGTATAGGTTTCTGTGGTATTCTCACATACTGCCGGAGCTCCGCTTATGGTAGCATCGGGTGGCGCTACTACATCCACTACCACCTGTTGGGCTGAAGTGATATTACAGGTACCTTCAAAACGTACATAGTAGGTCGTGGTAGTGTCCGGAGCATTGACGGTTAAATTATTGCCGCTACCGACATTAATGGTGAAACCGGCATCGGCATACCACTGGGCACTGGCGCCTGTACCCAAACTACCACCGCTATACGACAAGGTGATATTGGCAGGCACTGCATTGGCACAATAAGTCGCATTGTCCACACTGGCGCTGGTCGGGGCGCTGCTGGCATTATCCACCGTAATGGTTACACTCTGCGCGGCCGTATTGTTACAGGTGCCCTCAAAGCGTACATAGTAGGTGGTGGTTACATTCGGAGCAGCTATCGTCAGATTGTTGCCGCTGCCCACATTGCTGGTAAAGGCCGCATCATCGTACCACTCGGCCGTAGCACCCGTGCCCAGGCTGCCGCCACTATAGCTCAAAACAATATTTGTCGGTGCAGATGCATCATCGCAGTAGTTCGTGATATCGGCCGTGGCGCTGGTAGGGTCACTGCTGGCCAGGTCAACCGTTACCGTCACACTCTGGGCCGTGGTATTGCCACACGTACCTTCAAAGCGCACGTAGTAGGTGGTCGTGGTCGTTGGGGCTGTGATCGTTAAGCCATTGCCACTGCCTATATTGTTGGTAAAGGCCGCATCATCGTACCATTCAGCCGTGGCACCCGTGCCCAGGCTGCCGCCACTATAGCTTAGCGTGATATTGGCCGGAGCGGCATTGTCGCAGTAGTTCGCATTGTCCACACTGGCGCTGGTCGGGGCGCTGCTGGCATTATCCACCGTAATGGTTACACTCTGCGCGGCCGTATTGTTACACGCACCCTCAAAACGTACATAGTAGGTCGTGGTTACATTCGGAGCGGCTATCGTCAGGTTGTTGCCACTGCCCACATTGCTGGTAAAGGCCGCATCATCGTACCACTCGGCCGTAGCACCCGTGCCCAGGCTGCC
>WFNR01000131.1 GCA_015488485.1 Cyclobacteriaceae bacterium
CTGCTAATATTTTGTCGGTTCATTTATCGGGGGTTTGGTTGCTTTGCATGGTGAGCGCCTTATTTTTGTGCCCTGCCGCCATTTTTGCGGCCACAACACGAATGTATGAAGGTTTCCGCGTTTCTCAAACTATACCAGCAAGACGGGTTAATCCAGACCATAGCGGCAGCCATCAAACCCAACGATCCGGCCACCGTAAGGCTAAAAGAAATGGCCGGTAGCCAGGATGCCGTGCTGGCCGCAGCCATCTACCAGCTAAATCACCAGAACCACCTGTTTGTGCTGCACGACAAAGAAGAGGCCGCCTATTTTCATAACGACCTGCAAAGCCTGCTCTACCCCAAAGAGATACTCTTTTTCCCTACTTCTTACAAGCGCCCCTATGAGTTCGATACCACCGAAAATGCCAATGTACTACAGCGGGCTGAGGTGCTGAACCGCATCAACCACAAGGCGGCCGCAGGCGAGCTGATAGTAACCTACCCGGAGGCCCTCACCGAAAAGGTAATTAACAAAAAGACCCTGCAAGAAAACACTTTCAGCCTGCAGATCGGTCAGCAAATCAGCCTGGAAGCCATTGTCGCCATGCTGGCCGGCTTCGATTTCGAGTGTCAGGATTTTGTGTACGAGGCCGGCCAATATGCTGTGCGGGGCGGCATTATCGATGTCTTCTCGTATGCCCACGACCTGCCCTATCGTCTGGAACTGTTTGGCGATGAGATAGACAGTATCCGCACGTTCGACCCCAATACGCAGGTGTCGGTGGCCGAGGTAAAACGCATAAACCTGATACCTAATGTGCAGACCCACCTTAGCGACAGCCAGCGGCAATCATTGCTGGCCTTTCTACCACGCAATACCAAACTATGGTTTAAAGATTGGCAGCTCACCCTCGACACGCTGAACCAGGCATTTGCCCGGGCTATGGAGCAATTTGACCAGCTCACGAACCTGACCGATGCGGCTGTAGCCCTGCAGCCTCATGAGCTTTTTGAAGACGCCACTTCCTTTGCCAAAGCCGCAGCCCCCTATTGCCGCATAGAGTTTGGCCAGCGTTTCAGCAACGATGACGGCCGCGAATTTACCTTCCGCGCAGCCGCGCAACCTTCCTTTCACAAGGATTTCAACCTGCTGGTTAACAATCTGCAGGAAAACGCCCGCCAGGGTATTACCAATATCATTGTTGCCGAAAACCCCGGCCAGCTTGACCGGTTGCAGGCGGTATTTGAAGAAATAGACCCCGACCTGGAGGTAGCCGGCATGCGGGCCGGGCTACGGGCCGGCTATGTCGATCATGACCTGCGGATAGCTTGCTATACCGACCATCAGATATTCGAGCGTTTCCATCGCTTCCGCCTGAAGGAAACCCACAGTCGCTCCAAAGCGCTGACCCTGAAAGAGCTGAACACCTTGCAGGTGGGTGATTATGTAACCCACGTAGATCATGGCATCGGGCGCTTTGCCGGACTGGTGAAGGTACCCGGCAAGGACGGGCAGCAGGCCCAGGAAGCGGTGCGTCTGGTTTATAAGGATGATGATATTCTCTATGTGAATATCCACTCCATCCACAAGATATCGAAATACTCCGGCCAGGAGGGTGTGCCGCCAGCCATGAGCAAGCTGGGCTCGCCCGAGTGGGAAAATAAAAAGAAACGCGCCAGACGCAAGGTAACCGACATTGCCCGCAACCTGATTAAGCTCTATGCCAAACGCAAGCAGGCGCCCGGCTTTGCCTTCAGCCCCGACAGTTTTATGCAGGCCGAGCTGGAGTCATCGTTCTTTTTTGAAGACACCCCCGACCAGGCACGCGCCACCCGCGAGGTAAAAGAGGATATGGAGAAACCCTACCCCATGGACCGCCTGGTATGTGGTGATGTGGGCTTCGGTAAAACCGAAGTGGCCATCAGGGCGGCTTTTAAGGCGGTGGCCGACAACAAGCAGGTGGCCGTGCTGGTACCCACCACCGTGCTGGCCATGCAGCATTATCATACCTTTACCGAACGCCTGGCTAATTTCCCGGTGCGGGTTGAATATATCAACCGCTTCAAAAGTGCCGGCACCATCAAACAAACCCTGGCCGACCTGGCAGCCGGCAAAGTGGATATCCTGATCGGCACGCATCGTATGGTAAATAAAGATGTGCAGTTTAAAGACCTGGGGCTGCTGATCATTGATGAAGAGCAGAAATTCGGGGTATCGGTCAAAGAAAAACTCAAGGAGCTCAAGGTAAATGTAGATACCCTCACTCTGACCGCCACCCCCATACCGCGCACCCTGCACTTCTCCCTGATGGGCGCCCGCGACCTGAGTATCATCAACACCCCGCCCCCCAACCGCCAGCCGGTGGTTACCGAGCTGCACGTTTTCAACGAAAAGGTACTGCGCGATGCTATTGCCTTCGAGCTACGCAGAGGCGGTCAGGTGTTTTTTGTACACAACCGCATCAAGGATATCGATGAGCTGGCCAATATCGTGCTGCGTCTGGTGCCCGATGCCCGCATTGGCGTGGCCCACGGCCAGATGGAGGGTAGTAAGCTCGAAAAGGTGATGATGCGCTTTATCGAAGGCTACTATGATGTGCTGGTCTCTACCAACATAGTGGAATCGGGCCTTGACATCCCCAATGCCAACACCATCATCATCAACCAGGCGCATATGTTCGGGCTCTCCGAGTTGCACCAGTTGCGCGGCCGGGTGGGGCGCTCCAACAAAAAGGCTTTCTGCTACCTGCTTACCCCCCCGGTTATCCACCTGAGCACCGATGCCCGCAAGCGCCTGCAAACCCTCGAGGAGTTCTCCGACCTGGGCGATGGCTTCAAGGTGGCCATGCGCGACCTGGATATCCGCGGAGCCGGCAACCTGCTGGGGGCCGAGCAGAGTGGTTTTATCTCTGATCTGGGTTTCGATATGTACCATAAAATCCTCGATGAGGCCGTGCAGGAGCTCAAAGAGAGCGAATTCAAGGAACTCTTCAGCCAGCAGTTGCAGGAAGCGGCCCATAGCCTGGTGCGCGACTGCGTAATCGAGACCGACCTGGAGTTGATCATCCCCGAAACCTATGTAGCCAATATTTCGGAACGGCTGAGCCTCTACACCGAACTCGACAATACCCGCAATGAAGAGCAACTGTCCCGCTTTACCCACAAGCTGCGCGACCGCTTCGGGCCCATACCGGAGGCCACCCGCCAGCTAATCCGCTCGGTAGAGCTGCGCTGGCTGGCCGAGCGCCTGGGCTTTGCCAAACTGGTATTGAAAAACAACCTGCTCAAAGCCTATTTTGTGCCACAGGAGAATGAAGCGTATTACCGCGGAGAGACGTTTGGCAAGGTGCTAACTTTTGTACAGTCCCAGCCGCGCAGGTGTAAATTGCGCGAAATAAAAGGCAAACCGGTAATGACCATAGCAGAAATAACCTCGGTAGAAGAAGCGATGGCAGTATTAAGCAGTATAACCGGAGATTGACATAAGAACGAGTTTATTTCGTATTTTTATATCTGTAACAATACCCCTTCCGTGTCACAGCAGTTGCAGGATAAGATCGCCCAACTTGAAGAACAGCTACAGGCATTGCAGGCTGAGAAGAAAGCCCTGCTCAAAATCGTTTCGCACGACCTGCGCTCTCCGCTCAACAAGATTTATGCACTGGTGGGGCTTATCAAAATGGCAGACGACAACCTGACCGGAGAGCAGCTTGATTACCTGGATAAAATAGAGCTGATTATCAATGACGGCCTGGCCCGTATGCACAACCTGATGGACCTGCGCTCGCTCGAGGAGCAGCGCTTTGAGGTGAACAAAGAACCCCTGGCAGCCGGCCGTCTGCTCAAAAAAGCCCTGGCCGAACAGATGGCGCAGGCCAGGCGTAAGCAGATCACCTTAACATATGAAGGGCCCGATCCGGTTGTGTCAACCGACCGCCTGTTGTTTTTGCGGGTAATGTGGCAATTACTATCTAATGCTATTAAATTTTCGCCTCCCGGCTCTAAGGTGATAGTAAGACTAACGGAGCAGGAAGATAAAATATGGATTGAGGTAATTGACGGTGGCTATGGCATCAGAAAAGAAGAGGTTGGGCGCCTTTTCGGGAAGTTTAGCGTACTGAGCAGTAAGCCTACGGCCGGGGAGAGCACAAATGGACTGGGCCTGTATTTGGCAGCCAATATGGCCCGCTTGCTGGGTGGTAAGGTGATTTATCCGGAGGCCGAAAAACCGGTCTTTGTTTTTATTTTGCCCAAAGGCTAATCGTCAAAGAAAATATCGTCCTCGCCCTCTATTACCGAGATCAGGGTATTGATTACGTTGTCGTCTTTTACCACATAATCACGCACCCCCTTGCGGATAAAGTCCAGCACCAGATTGCCGTCTTCAATAGCGCTCATCATGATGACCCGTGTGCTGGCCGGCAGGCTATCTTTTACCTTCTCATAAAGCTCTATGCCGGTCATACCGGGTAGGTTGTAGTCCAATATCAGTACATCCGGTGTTATTGAACGCAAGGCAGTCAGGCAGTCTTCGGCATTGGCAAAAGAATAAACCTGATACTTTTTGCGCAGGCTCTTCTTGACAAACTCAGCATAGGCCTCATCGTCCTCTACTATAAATATTTTTAGCGACATGTAAGTGGGCGTTTGTTGCTGTCGGGGTTAAAGATAACAAGAGCGTTGTAAAAAGCAATTTGCGATTAACAATAATTAACCCTGAAAATTCAAATGAATTTTCCGCCTTTCAGATCGAAGAATGCCAAAATTCATGTATTTGGCGATTTTCCCATACTTTTATATGAGAAAACAATTGATATAACAATACTCAAAAATGAGCTCTGTAAATTTTGACATTTCCGGGATTACCCCTTTTAAAAATCCTTGATAATCAGGCATCAACAAGGTTATAAATCCGTTCCTTATGAATCTAACATGAATAAAGCGGGCTAACAAGTTATGGCAAATTATCAGACACTATAATTATTCCATAATAGGCTTATCCATACATTCTTTTCTTCTAATTTTGCCCATCTTTAATAACAAATGAAGTGGCTGCGTAAATTTCTGATCTGGCGGATGAAGCACATTCGCGATCGTAATTTCCTGATTTACCTGGGCATCATTGTCGGGGTAATATCGGGGCTGGCGGCTGTTACCCTCAAGGGCAGTGTACATTATATTCAGCACTGGCTGGCCGATTTTTCTTCTGAGCGCAGCTACTGGCTGCATATCGGTTATCCGGTAATAGGCATCCTGCTTACCATGCTGGTAGCCCGTTATATTTTCAAAGACGAGCTCGGTCACGGCATCACCAACATCCTGTATGCCATTTCGCGCAAATCGGCCATCATCGAGCGTACCAAGATGTACTCACGCATGATTACCAGCGCCCTTACGGTAGGCTTTGGCGGCTCGGTAGGGCTGGAGGCACCTATTGTGGTCACCGGTTCGGCCATAGGCGCCAACCTGGGGCAGTTGGTGCACCTCAATTATAAAAAGCGCACCCTGCTTATCGGTTGTGGTGCGGCCGGAGCCATATCGGCCATCTTCAACTCACCGGTAGCCGGGGTAATCTTCGCCATCGAAGTGCTGCTTACCGATGTCACTATTTCCATGTTCATCCCGCTGCTTATTTCTTCGGTATTCGGAGCACTGGTATCCAAATCGCTGCTAGGGGCCGAGATACTCTTCTCTTTCCAACTTAAAGATGACTATTCCTTTGCCGACCTGCCTTTTATCATAGCCATGGGCATAGTAGCCGGGCTGCTGTCGGTATATTTTACGCGTACTACTTTTTGGGTGGAAGGCCGCCTGCACAAAATCAAAAAGCCTTTGCTTAGGGCAATATTGGGAGGCCTGGGGCTGGGTATCCTCATCCTGTTTATGAATCCGCTCTACGGTGAAGGCTATAACACCATTAAAGACCTGGTGCACGGCAACCTGCATGATTATCTGCCGGCCTTTTTCGGGGAGAACCTGGCGGCTAACCCATTAATTCCCATTCTTTTCTTCACGGCTGTTATTCTTTTTAAGCCGGTGGCCTCGGCCCTTACCATCGGCAGTGGCGGCAGCGGTGGTATCTTTGCCCCTTCACTGTTTATAGGCGGAGTGCTGGGTTTTGTTTTTGCTTCTTCGGTAAACCTGATTACCGGTACCGATACCCTAAGCGTAAGCAACTATACCCTTATCGGCATGAGTGGCCTGATGAGTGGTGTGTTGCATGCCCCGCTTACGGCTATCTTCCTGATTGCCGAGATCACCAGCGGCTATACGCTTTTTGTGCCTCTGATGCTGGTGTCGGCCATCGCCTACAGTACGGCTATTTATTTCGAAAGCCATTCGCTCTATGAAAAACACCTGGCCCTTACCGGTGACCTGCTGCCGCGCGACAAAGACAAACAGGTGCTGCGCGAAATAAACATCGAGAAAGTAGTAGAAACCGATTTGCTCAAGATAGCACCCGAAGCCACCCTGGGCGACCTGGTGGAGCTGGTACGCAAGTCGAAGCGCAATTTGTTCCCGGTGGTAAATGCCAAAGGTGAACTGGTAGGCATCATCACCTTGGATGATATTCGGGATATCATGTTCGATCGCGAAAAGTACGATACGGTATATATCAACTCCATCATGCACAGCCCTCCGGCATCGGTGAGCCCTCATGAAAATATGCAATCGGTGATGGAAAAGTTTGAGGCCACCGGAGCCTGGAACCTGCCCGTCCTCGATGACGGCATTTATGTCGGTTTCCTCTCAAAATCAAGGATTTTTAATACCTACCGCAATAAACTGCGCAGGCAACATAATAACTAATTTTAGCAAAACGGATTTTCGCTTTTTAGGGCAGCCAAAAAATGCATATATTCAACAATATCAGGCCTTTTTTCTCCCCTCAGCAGGAAATTCATTAAATTATCCACAAAATTTCAGACTATTTATGTTGAAATAAGTTACTGATTTTCAGTAAAATAAAATTATAGCTTGTTTTATTGTTGATAAGTGTGGATAATTGTTTATAACTATTCCCATTTTGGGAATATCTAAATAAATTACAATTTCAAGACCAAAACTACCCTGGCTATTGCCATTTTACTCTTGCCCCGGGCCATTGCAGGTATAAATCAAAAGGTCGGATAGAGCTCCCCTTCACTACCCGCTGGGCACAACCTGCTAACTTATTCATAGCGAATTATTTGCCGGCTATAGCTGCTTTTGCCTGCAAAGGCAACTTTATCGAAATAATACAACTGTAAGTACAGTAGGCTATTTCACGCGCTCCATGATTATCGACACCGTAACACTATCGTTGGCCAGCAGCTCATCAAATTGCTGATCAGTGGTTTTGACAATGAAGGTTTTACTCTGCTCCTCACCTATTTTAATCGGATTGTATTGGGCCGCAAATATATCCGGATAGGTCTCGCTGTTGATAATAAAAGTAGTGGCTTTGACAAAACCGCATCCTTTATCCTCCAATACAAAAGAGGCCCATGCAGACAACGAGTCTTTCCTCTCCAGCCTGTTTACCACCAGCCGGTCGCCCAGTATTTTCACTACCATAGTATCCGACAGATAGGCTTTTTCGTTATCCAGATCTATATAGTCTTTACCTATTTCCATTACCACTTTATCATTCATCATCACAAACTTGAATATGCCCTGAAATTTCCCGGGTATTTGCTTTTCGGCTTTGAGCGATGGCGGTTGCGGCTCTTCAAACCTAATCTCAGAACAGGATGCCAACCAGATAGCCAACAGGATAAATAAAATTGATTTTTTCATGTTGCAATTATTTTAGGTGAAATAGAATAATGGCAAGTTAGGAAGATTTGCTTTAGCAGACAACCCGGGTACCCTAATTATGGTATTTGGCTGCATGCCGAAAGGCAGTTATGTTGTATCTTTACGGCCGCGGGTAAACCGCAGAGCAGAACGTAAAATTTGATATAATTTTTTAACAAGATGAACGAACAAAAAATAACGATTGATAACGGGGTGCTACAGGTACCCGACAACCCTGTAATACCGTTTATTGAGGGCGATGGCACCGGAGTGGACATCTGGCCGGCCTCCAAAAAAGTATTTGATGCAGCCGTGGCCAAAGCTTACAATGGCCAGCGAAATATAAACTGGAAAGAAGTATATGCCGGAGAAAAGGCTTATAACCTCACGGGCGAATGGCTGCCCCAGGCTACCCTTGAGGCCTTTGATGAGTATCTGGTAGGCATCAAAGGGCCGCTTACCACCCCGGTGGGTGGCGGTATGCGCTCGTTAAACGTGGCCTTGCGTCAGAAGCTCGACCTGTTTGCCTGTGTACGGCCGGTGCGCTGGTTTAAAGGTACCCCCTCACCGGTAAAAGACCCCAGCACCACCGACATGGTTATTTTCCGCGAAAACACCGAAGACATCTATGCCGGTATTGAGTTTGCCAACGGCACCGAGGAGAACCGCAAGCTGAGTGAATTTCTGAAAAATGAATTTCCCGCTCGTTACGCCAAGGTGCGCTTCCCTGCCACGGCCGGTTACGGCCTCAAGCCGGTATCGAAAGAAGGCACCGAACGACTGGTAAAAGCAGCCATCGAGTACGCTTTCCAGCAAAAACGACCCTCGGTAACCCTGGTGCACAAAGGCAATATCATGAAATACACCGAGGGCGCTTTCCGCGACTGGGGCTATGCCCTGGCCAAAGAGCAGTATGGCGGCCGGGAGATAGATGGTGGCCCCTGGCAGGAGATAGAACGCGATGGCCATAAAATCATTATCAAGGATGTGATTGCCGATGCCTTCCTGCAACAGATCCTTACCCGTCCGGCCGAGTACTCGGTTATTGCCACGCTCAACCTCAATGGCGATTATATTTCCGATGCCCTGGCAGCCATCGTAGGCGGTATCGGCATTGCACCGGGCGCCAATATCAACTACACCACCGGCAAGGCTATATTTGAGGCTACGCATGGCACCGCCCCTAAGTATGCCGGACAAGACAAGGTAAACCCGGGATCGGTGATCCTGTCGGGCGCCATGATGTTTGAATACCTGGGCTGGCAGGAGGCGGCCAACCTGATCTACAAAGGCATTGAGGGCGCTATCTCAGCCAAACGGGTAACCTACGACTTCGAGCGCCTGATGGAGGGCGCTACCTTGCTGAAATGCTCTGAGTTCGGGGAGGAAATTATCAAACACATGTAAACAAACCGAAGATGACAATGCAACGCACACCCGCAACGGTGTGCGTTTTTTATTGTAGCGTAAGGCGGCCCAGGTAGTGCCCCAGGTCATCTTCATACAAGATCTGCAACTGCCAGTCGCTGCCGGCCAGTTGCTCTTGCAGGGTCTGGCTATCGAGATACAGCCAGTTGAACCACCGCCCCTGGCGGCCATTATACTCATAGCGGTAAGACATTTCGCCATAATAGGGCTCGCTAGGCGGTTTATCATAGAGGTAGCTGACATCGCTTGAGTCGAACAAGACATGCCCACCGGGCGCCAGCAGCTCTTTCAACCTGTCCAACAACAACGGCAGGCGTGCCAGCGTGCCACAGATGCCCAGGCCGTTCATCATCAGTAGCAAAGTGTTGAACTGCTCCCCTTCCCATTCGAACAAATCGGCCTGCCGGATCTGCAAGAGGCCCTGTTTCTCCATAATGCCACAGCAAGCGAGCGAGCTATCAAGTGCCACCACATCATGCCCCGCTGCCTGCAAGGCCAGGCTCATGGCCCCGGCAGCCGCCCCGATGTCAAGGATATGCCCCCGGCACAATGACAGGGCATAAATTTCGGCCGCATTGAAATCCTGCTGCTCGCGGAAATAAGCCGCCAGGTCCATCTCATCGGGCGGGCCATACTTGTTATGGATAAGCAAAGGCCCCTGTTGCTTGCCGGCAAAATAATCGCTGATAGCCTGATCGAAAACGCTGTCCACAGGCCTAAAGATAGGGGATTTTCCGTTTTCCTTTTATTCATAACTACTGGAGCGGTAAATACTGGTGAATTTTGCGAGACTAAATAAATTTGAGTGTTACCAAAAATTGGTAAATTTGAATAAGATATGAAAAAAGTAAAAAATACATCGATCGCGCTCGGAAGTTATTTCGACCAATTCGTAAGAAGCCAGGTGGCAGCCGGCAGGTACAAAAATGTCAGTGAAGTAATAAGAGCCGGACTGCGACTTTTGGAAATTGAAGAAAGCAAAGCAATTACGCTGAGAAACGCCATTCAAGAAGGAATTGACAGCGGTTTAGCCCATGATTTTGATCCTGCAAAAAACCTTGAGCAACTAAAGGCAAGGCGCAAAAAGAATGGCTGAATACGTATTGACCAACAAAGCCGTTGCCGACTTGAATGAAATTTGGCAATATACCCTTGAAAACTGGTCGGAAAAACAGGCTGACAAGTACTACAAAATGCTCCTTGACAGTTGCCAGGACATAGCTAACAACCCTGGATTGGGAAAAAACTATAGTGGAATAAAGACTGAACTTTTCGGTCTAAAAGCAAACCGGCACATAATATTTTATAGAAAACTGAATGCGAATCTAATCGAAATCACCAGAATTTTACACGAGCGAATGGATTTAAAAACAAGGATAAGTGAATAAAAAAATCTACACTCACCCGGAAGACAGGATATAACAGCAATTGTGAGGTGAAGTGCCAAGGCATATTATTTCTCAAATTGGTTCTTATTTTAGCAGAATGTTCGTTCGCATTATCATCACCCTGGCTTTGTGGCCCTTGCTGACAGGCTGCGACTCTCCGGCTGTCCGGCAGGAGAAGGCCCTTGTGGCACCTGCCATTAAATTGAAGTATGCCACCGGCTTTACCATCAGCAAGCAGGAAGACTACTACCTGATTAAAATTATCACCCCCTACAAAGGTGCCACCGAGCCGCTGCAATATGTCTTTTACCCGCGTGGCAGCGAGCGGCCGGCCGTAGCGGCCGATGCCTATGTAGCGGTGCCCGTGCAACGTATTGTCTGTACCTCCACCACCCATATACCGTTGCTCGATTACCTGCACGAATCCCAGGCCCTGGTGGGCTTCCCTTCGTTGCAATACATCAGCTCGGCCCGTATGCGCCAGCGTATCGACAGCGGCCTGGTAGCCGAACTGGGCATCGACCAGTCGCTCAATATCGAAAAGCTCATCACCCTGCAGCCCGATGTGGTGATGGCCTATACCATGAGCAGCGATATGGGGCAGTTTGCCCTGCTCAGTGAGGCCGGCATTCCGGTGATTATCAATGCCGAATACCTGGAAAAGCACCCCTTGGGGCGGGCCGAATGGCTTAAGCTGGCCGGTATTTTGTTTGGCAAGGAGCGCCTGGCCGATTCGGTGTTTACGGCTATCGAGCAGGCCTACCTGCAAACACGCGCGCTAGTGCTGCAGGACAGCGTCCGCCCTACAGTGATGTCGGGTATTGTGTATGGCGATAGCTGGTACCTGCCGGGTGGCCGCAACTATGCCGCCCGCCTGTTGCAGGATGCCGGCTTCCGCTACCTGTGGCAGGGTGATACCACTTCGGCCTTTTTGCCACTTGCTTTTGAGGCGGTGTACCAGCGGGCCGGCACGGCCGACTACTGGATCGGGGTGGGCAGCTTTCGTACTTTGCAGGAACTACAGGCTGCCGATAGTCGCTACGCTCTATTCAAACCGTTTACTACCGGCCAGGTTTACTCTTACAACAAGCGCATGGGCCCGGGGGGCGGCAGTGAGTTTCTCGAGCTGGGCTACCTGCGCCCCGATCTGATCCTCAAAGACCTGGTAAAAATCGGTCATCCGGCCTTGCTGCCTGACCACCGGTTGTTCTTTTATTTTAAACTACCTTAGCAATTATGCCGGGCGCCAGGTCTTATTTACCGCTTTTTATGTTGCTGCTATTGGCAGCGGCCTTGTTGTTTATGCTCGACCTGAGTATAGGCAGCGTGGCCATCCCGCTCAAAGACACCTTGCGTATTCTTAGCGGCAGTGGCGCTTCCGATCCTTCTTTCGAACGCATCATTTTGGTCTTCCGCCTGCCGCGCGTGCTCACCGCCTTGTTGGCGGGTGCCGCCCTTGCCGTAAGCGGCCTGCTTATGCAAACCCTGTTTCGCAATCCGCTGGCCGGCCCCTATGTGCTGGGCATCAGCTCGGGTGCCAGCCTGGGGGTGGCACTGCTGGTGCTGGCAGGCGGCCTGCTGCCGGTGGTGGTAGCTACCCGGCTGTCGTGGGTGGTAGCGGCCGCGCTGGGGGCGGCCATAGTGCTGGCGGCTGTGCTGCTGCTGGCGCGCACCATTACCGATACGGCTACCCTGCTGATCATCGGCCTCATGTTTGGCAGCATAGCCGGGGCGGTGGTCGGCATCCTGCAATATCTGAGCCGGGCTGAGGCCTTACAGGCGTACGTGTTCTGGACGTTCGGCAGCCTGGCAAATGTACGCTGGCAGGATATGCCGCTGTTTGCCGGCACCATTGGCGGGGGGCTGTTGCTGGCTTTTGCCCTGCACAAACCACTCAATGCTTTCGCGCTGGATGACAAACAGGCACAAAGCCTGGGGGTAAACATTCGCGGTGCCCGTACGGCTATTTTGCTGGCTACCAGCCTGCTGGCCGGTGTGGTTACCGCTTTTTGCGGGCCGGTGGCCTTTATCGGGCTGGCGGTGCCACATCTGGTAAGGCTGCTGGTGAGCACCGCCCGCCATGAGGTGCTGCTGCCGGCCGTGGCTCTGGGCGGTATGGTGGTGCTACTCTTTTGCGACCTGGTAGCCCAACTGCCCGGCTTCGATCAGGTGCTGCCTATCAACATCGTGACTGCCCTGGTGGGCGGGCCGGTGGTGATCTGGCTGCTGATCAGCCGCAGAAACCTGGGTAAGGCTTTCTGAGGGGATTTATTGTATAAACCTCTATCTTCTTCGTTGCCGCTATTGTTCAATCAAGAATAAGGAGGCTATTATCAGCGTCCCTGCGGAGACGCTGATAGAGAGGTTGATAAAAAAATGGAGAGACTTATCAGCGTTCCTGCGGTGACGCTGCTGGTAAGAGCCGCAAAAACCTGGGCAAGGTTTTCTAAGTAGCTTTATTGAATAAGCCTCTACCTTCTTCGTTGCCTCTAATTGTCCGAACAAGAAAAAAGGGAGGTTTTATCAGCGTCCCTGCGGAGACGCTGATAGAGAGGTTGATAAAAAAATGGAGAGACTTTATCAGCGTCCCTACGGAGACGCTGATGGTAAGGTTGATGGAAAAGCAGTATAATGGCTGGCTCTCTCAGCATCCCTGCGGTGATACTTCGGTAAGAATCTGATAAAGTAGGGGAGGAATCAATCTCTTAGTTTTTTAAAGAAATCTTTGACCAGCCGGCTGCAGGGTGCGGCCAACACACCGGTGGTTACGGAGGTCCTGGGGTGCAGCACCCGGTTGCCGTTGCCGGCCAGCAGGCTGTAGCCGCGCTTTTCATCGCGGGCGCCATACACTACCCGCCCTATCTGCGACCAAAACAAGGCTCCGGCACACATGGTACAGGGCTCCAGCGTTACATACAAGGTGCAGTCGGGCAGGTATTTGGCTCCAAAATAATTGAAAGCGGCCGTCAGCGCCAGCATCTCGGCATGGGCCGTTACATCGTTCAGCTTTTCGGTTTGGTTGTAGCCGCGGGCAATAATTTTTTGCTCGCATACCACTACGGCCCCTACCGGAATCTCGCCTTCCTCGGCTGCCTGCAGGGCCAACTGGTAGGCCTTGTCCATAAAATACTCATCGCTGCCGAACTTGTAGGCCATCAGGCTTTGATCTTAATAGTTTGCATGATTTTATGGGCAGTGCCCTGCCACTGATTGCGCAGCCGCACCGGACAGGTGAAGTTGAATACATAGGTGGTGCCACCGGCTACCGTGTACATGATGTAAGTGTACTTGCTGATATTGCTTTGCGATTTGTTTTCGGCATACATAATCGACTCAAACTCAAAAAAAGCATAATCACGGCCGTTGATGGTGGCAATACCTTTGTTAAGAAATCGCACTTTATCGAACAGCTCCAGGATGGAGGCTTCATAAAATTTGCGCATCAGGTCTATATCCTTTTCATCCCACAGGGTGAAAGAACGGTTAATGCCAAAATCCACCACATGTTGTGCATCGGTGTACATGGCCAGCGGCAGGCGCGGACTCAGGTAGCGCTGTTGCTGCTCCTGTGGGGTCATGGGCACGAAGTCGGCCGGCAGCTTGAGTACTATGTTTTCAGCCGGTTTAAACTTCTTAAGCCTTTGCGGAAAGGCGGCCAACGTAAAAAACAAAGGGATAATTATCAGGAGTTTTTTCATCTTCAGCTAAACAAAGTTCTGGCAGGTAGCAAATATGGTTTCAAAAATAACATACTCATCAGATTATCCGGCTTTTTACCCAAAATAGGTCGCCATTTATCGGGCCGGCACTTGTGCTGCCTGGCGTCATTCCTTCCGGCAAATATCCTTACCTTTGTGCCCTGATTAGCACAAAACAAAACATGTACAGAACACATACTTGCGGGGAGCTGCGCCTGACCCATGAGGAGCAAGAGGTAACCCTGAGCGGCTGGGTGCAACGGATACGCGATAAAGGCGGCATGATCTGGATCGACCTGCGCGACCGCTATGGCATCACCCAGTTGGTTTTTGAAGAAGGAAAAACCCCTGAAGCCTTGCTGCAGCAGGCCCGCCACATCGGGCGCGAATTTGTCATTCAGGCCAGCGGCCGGGTGATCAAACGCTACTCACCCAACCCTAACCTACCCACCGGTGAGATAGAGATTTTCGTAGAAAGTCTTACCATCCTGAACGAAGCGGCCTTGCCGCCCTTTTTGATTGAAGACGAAACTGATGGTGGGGAAGAATTGCGTATGAAGTACCGCTATCTGGATATCAGGCGCAACCCGGTAAAGGAGGCCCTGCTACTGCGCCACCGTATGCTCCAGCATACGCGCAAATACCTGAGTCAGCAGGGTTTTATTGAGGTAGAAACTCCCGTGCTGATCAAATCGACCCCGGAGGGGGCCCGCGACTTTGTGGTACCCTCACGCATGAACCGCGGTGAGTTTTACGCCCTGCCGCAATCGCCCCAGACTTTCAAGCAACTGCTTATGGTGGCGGGCATGGATAAATATTTTCAACTTGTCAAGTGCTTTCGCGATGAAGACCTGCGGGCCGACCGCCAGCCGGAGTTCACTCAGATCGACTGTGAGATGTCGTTTGTGGAATTTGCCGATATCAAAGCAGCCTTTGAGGGCTTGATCAGGCATCTGTTCGCCACGGAAAAAGGCATTGAAATTGATGATATACCGGTAATGAGCTACCGGGAGGCCATGCGCCTGTATGGCTCCGACAAGCCCGATACCCGCTTCGGAATGACCTTTGTAGAGCTGAACGAGGTAGTACAGGGCAAGGGCTTCCGGGTATTTGACGAGGCTGAGCTGGTGGTGGGCATTAAGGTAGAGGGCGCTGCCGGCTGGTCGCGCAAGCAACTTGATGCCCTTACCGATTTTATAAAACGCCCGCAGGTAGGCGCCAAAGGGCTGGTCTATATCAAGTACAACGAAGACGGCACCTTTAAATCATCGGTAGATAAATTTTATACGGCTGACGATTTGCAACAGATAGCTGATGCCTTTGCCGCTCGCCCGGGCGATCTGATGCTGGTGCTCAGCGGCCAGGCAGCAG
>WFNR01000132.1 GCA_015488485.1 Cyclobacteriaceae bacterium
AAGGCGCTCAGGCGTAAATATGTGCGCCTGTCGCTGGGTGGGGTGCACGATGAGGCCCAGATACGCGGCCACCGCAAGACCTACGTGGGGGCCATGCCGGGCATGATCATCCAGAATATCAAGAAAGCCGGCAGCTCCAATCCGGTATTTGTGCTGGACGAGGTGGATAAAGTGGGCAACAACTTCCGTGGCGACCCTTCTTCGGCTTTGCTCGAGGTGCTCGACCCGGAGCAGAACAACGCCTTTCACGATAACTACCTGGAAGTGGATTACGACCTGTCGCGCGTACTGTTTATCGCTACCGCCAATAGCCTGGATACCATCCATCCGGCCTTGCGCGACCGCATGGAGATTGTCGAGATAAACGGCTATACCCTGGAAGAGAAGGTGGAAATAGCCAAACGCCACCTCATACCCAAGCTGCTGCGCGAACACGGCCTTACCAAAGAGGCGGTACGCTTTCGCAAGCCGGCCATCGTAAAGGTAATAGAAGGCTATACCCGCGAGTCGGGTGTGCGGGGGCTGGAGCGTAAGCTGGGTACCATCATCCGCAAGATAGCCCGGGCGGTGGCCATGGAAGAAGAATATGACAAGACTATCACACCCCAGCGTGTGGTGGAACTGCTGGGACCGGAACTCTATGATAAAGAACTCTATCAGGGCAATAAGCAGGCCGGGGTGGTTACCGGCCTGGCCTGGACGCCCGTAGGGGGCGATATTCTGTTTATCGAATCGAGTGTGAGCCGCGGCAAAGGCAAGCTCACCATCTCGGGACAGTTGGGAGATGTGATGAAAGAATCGGCCATGGCGGCCCTTAGCTATTTACGTGCCAATGCCGACCGCCTGGATATCGACTACCGGGTGTTCGACAACTACGATCTGCACATCCACGTGCCGGCCGGAGCAGTGCCCAAAGACGGCCCCTCGGCCGGTATCACCATCCTTACTTCACTGGCCTCGCTGTTTACCCAGCGCAAGGTAAAGGCCGGCATAGCCATGACCGGGGAGATTACCCTGCGGGGTAAGGTGCTGCCGGTGGGCGGTATACGCGAAAAAGTGCTGGCGGCCCGCAGAGCCGGAATTAAAGAAGTTATTTTGTGCAGGAAAAACGAAAGAGACATCAACGAAATAGATGAACAATACCTGAAAGGGCTTACCTTTAAGTATGTCGATACCGTAGATGAAGTACTGGAGGAAGCCTTGCTGGATGAAAAAGTTGCTAACCCCATCGAATTTGTTATTCCTGAAAAGAAATAAGTATTGGCTGCTATGGCTGCTGGCCATGCTGACCGGGCAGTGGCTATATGCCCAGCAGAGCTCCGGCTTCGCCACCCTGTCCTTACCGGGATTTGCCAAAATGGCAGCGCTGGGGGGTGTAAACGCTTCACTGTATAGCCGGGGTTATGGTATGTATTTGTACAATCCGGCTTTGCTGACTAGTGAAACCTCCGGCCACCTGGCTGCCACCTATGCCTTACTACCGGCCGGGGCTGGGCTGAGCAGCGTCCACTATAATTTTGAAGTAGGACAACTGGGCGCTTTCGGGGCGGGGCTGCAGTATGTGGGCTATGGCAGCATTCCGGCTTACGATATCACCGGGGCACCGGCAGGTACTTTTCGTGCCAGCGACCTGGTGATGAGCCTGGCTCATGCCCGCCAGGCCGGTAACTTTCGATTTGGAGCAGGTCTTAAATTTGCCCATACCGCCATTAGCGGTTACTCAGCCAGCGCTTTGATGCTGGATATAGGCGGTCTTTTCGTTCATCCCGACAAGGATTTCACCGTGGGGCTGAGCATCCGCAATTTCGGCTTTGTGGTCAATGATTTTACCACTGCCGGGGGTACCACCCTGCCGTTTGATGTGCAGGCCGGCACCAGTTTCAAACCGGCTCATATGCCTGTCCGCTTTTCAATTACTCTCCATAAGTTACAAGAGTGGGACCTGTTGCTGCCTGGCGAAACAACTACCGGCCTTAATGCCGTGCTGGACAATTTCTTCCGGCATGTGGTGCTCGGTGCCGAGGTGCTGGTGCACAAAAATGTTTCGCTGCTGGCTGGCTACAACCGGCTGCGCAGGGCCGAGCTGCAACCGGCAGGTGGGGGTAGCTTCAGCGGCTTCTCGGTAGGCACCGAAATCACCACCAGCGCCTTTGTCTTTACCTATGCCTTTGGCGGCTATAATGTAGCCGGCAATACCAATACCTTTACGCTGGGCGCTAATCTGGCGACATTGATTACCAGGAAATAAAGCAATAAAATTATGGATAAAAAATACCTTACACCACAGGAAATCGTCAAAGAGCTCGACAAATACATTATCGGGCAGGACGAGGCCAAGAAAAATGTGGCCATTGCCTTGCGCAACCGCTGGCGCAGGATGAATGTGAAGCCGGAGATGCAGGCGGAAATTATGCCTAATAATATCCTGATGATTGGCGCCACCGGGGTGGGCAAGACCGAAATCGCCCGCAGGCTGGCCAAAATAGCCGATGCCCCTTTTGTCAAGGTAGAGGCTTCCAAGTTTACCGAAGTAGGCTATGTAGGCCGCGATGTAGAGAGCATGGTGCGTGATCTGGTGGCTCAGGCGGTACTGTTGGTAAAGCGCAACAAGCAGGAAGCAGTAAAGGAAAAGGCCGAAAAGATTGTGGAAGACATCATCCTCGATGCACTGATACCGCCTGTAAAAGGCTCTCCGGCCGGCTTCGCCACCCCTGCTGGCAGCGACCAGGAGCCGGTTACCGACCAGGAGCTGAACGAGCGTACCCGGGAGCGCTTCCGCGAAAAAATCCGTAACCGCGAACTGGAAGACCGCAAGATAGATATCACCGTGCAGCAGCCGGCTACCGGTGGCATCGGCATGATCGGGGGTGGCATGATGGACGAGGCCTCGATGATCAACCTGCAGGAAATGCTGGGCAATATGCTGCCTAAGAAAACCAAAAAGCGCAAGGTGACCATTGCCGAGGCGCGCAAAATACTGATGGAAGAAGAAACCGCCCGCCTCATTGATATGGACGAGGTGAAGGAGGAGGCCATAGCCAAGGCCGAGAATGCCGGTATTATATTTATTGATGAAATAGACAAGATAGCCGGCCCCGGTAAACAGGGAGGCGGGCCTGATGTAAGCCGTGAAGGGGTGCAACGCGATTTATTGCCGATTGTCGAAGGCTCGGCCGTCAATACCAAATACGGGGTGGTCAAGACCGACCATGTGCTGTTTATCGCAGCCGGGGCCTTTCATGTATCGAAGCCCTCCGACCTGATACCCGAGCTACAGGGGCGCTTTCCGATTAGGGTGGAGCTGGAGAACCTCACCGAAGACGATTTTTATCACATCCTCAAGGAGCCGCGTACAGCCCTTACGCGCCAGTACCAGGCCTTGTTTGAGGCCGAGCAGGTAGCCCTTAGCTTTACCGATGAGGCACTGCGTGCCATTGCCAGAACGGCCTTCCGCATAAATGAAGAGGTGGAGAATATCGGGGCGCGCAGGCTCAGCACGGTGATGAGCCATTTATTGAATGAGTTTTTGTTTGATGTACCCGAAAAAATAGGCCCGAATGCCAAAATAGCCATCAGCGAAGAGATGGTAGAGGAAAAACTGGCCGGTCTGGTGCAGAACAAAGACCTGAGCCAATATATACTTTGATATGGCGGATATCAGCAAAGCACGCAGGATGCTCTGGCTCTTCGGCCTGTTCAAAATACCGCTTATCGGCTATGTGCGGCCGCGCCTGCTTGAGATCACAGACGAGAGAATGGTAATCAGGCTGCCCTTGCGCAGGCGTACGCGCAACCACCTGGGCTCGATGTATTTCGGGGCGCTGGCCATCGGGGCCGATCTGGCCGGGGCCTTTCAGGCTTTTTATATAGCTGAAGAACTGGGCCGCAAGATGTCGATTGTCTTTAAGGATTTTCAGGCGGAGTTTCTGAAAAGGCCGGAAGCCGATGTGTATTTTGTGGCGGATGCCGGCAGTCAAATCCGCCAGATGATCGAGGAGTCGGTGACTACCGGAAAGCGTATTACTCGCCAGGTAGAGATCAAAGCCTACACCGGCTACCCGCAGCAGCCTGAGCAGGTAGCGCATTTCCGGCTGGGGTTGTCGTTGCGGGATAAAACACTTAAATCGTGAGTGAATACAGGATAGGTAACTCTGGAGATTTTTTATAATCAGACTTTTTGCAAAAAAGATGCCTGGAGCCGGAAAGCCTCTATACGGAAACCTTCAAATGTCGACTTAACAACATGCTGCCGTCACGCCACCTTCGGCTCTGCTCAGGTGTCGATTTGGTTAAGAACCGGCCTTCTGCTTTCTGTTCTGCAAATAGGCTTCCACCTTTGCCAGCGGCCAGGCATTGAAGGTCTGCGCTGCCGTAAGCCCACCCTTACGGGCTACCGCTACTCCGTACTGCATATGGTCGAAGCCGGCTATTTCGTGGGCATCGGGGTTGATGCTCAGCAGCACGCCTTTGTCGAGGGCCCGGTGCACCCAGCGCCAATCCAGGTCGAGGCGCCTGGGGTGGGCATTAATTTCAATAATTACCTCGAACTCGGCACAGGCGTTGATGATGGCCTGATGATCCACCTCATAGCCGGGGCGCTCCAGCAGCAGACGGCCGGTCAGGTGGCCCAGTATGGTGGTAAACGGATTGGCAATAGCCCGGATGAGCCGCTCGGTGGCTTTTATTTTATCCATATTCAGGCCGGAATGCACCGAAGCAATTACCAGGTCGAAAGTGGCTAAAGTTTTGCTGTCGTAGTCAAGGCTGCCATCGGCCAGTATATCGGCCTCGATGCCCTTGAAGATACGGAAAGGTGCCATTTGTTCATTAAGCCGGTCGATCTCTGCTTGTTGGCGGGCTACCGTCTCTTCAAACATGCCGTTGGCGTAGAAGTTGGCCGCCTTGCTGTGGTCGGTGACGGCCAGGTAGTGATAGCCCTGTTGGCGACAGGCTTCGGCCATTTCGCTCACCGTATTCTGGCCGTCACTATAGGTAGTGTGGCAATGGATGATGCCTTGCAGTTCTTCGGTACACAAGAGCTGCGGCAGCCGGCCGGCTTGCAGAGCAGCTATTTCCCAGTCGCCCTCGCGCAGCTCGGGCGGGCACCAGGGCATACCGGCCGCGGCATAGCAGGCTTCTTCATCGGGCCAGGAGCGGCTTTTTATATGCTCCTTGAAAGTGCTTTCACCCACCGCTATTTGCAGATGCTGCTCAGCTCCTGTACGCAGTAGCAACTGGTTGGCATATTGCTCGGCTGCAGTGGGATAAATGGCTACTTTGGAGCCGGGGTCAGTTAGCAGATGACCCTGCCAGCTAAAAGGACCGGAGGCTTTCTTATCATACACCAGCCAGTTTACGGATGCCAGTGCTTCCTGGAGCTTGCCTAATGGAGCAACGGCCAGTATCTCAATTTTATCTACCACCTCCCATTTACGCCTGAGTTTGCCGGTAAAAGACATCGGCACACCGGGCATCAGGTTTTGCAATTCGCCTAGCAACTGCTCGCCCACTTGCCGGGCAGCAGCATAATACTGTTTACCACTGCTGGCAATGGCATAGCTGACTACCGCCAGCAGATTATTGATGGTTTTGGGCCCGAAGCCCTTTTCCTGCAGCAGCTTACCCGATTGCAGCAAGGCGAGCAGTTGGTGCTTGTCGGTAATGCCGTATTTCTGCCAGAACACACGCAGCTTTTTACTGCCCAGACCGCGAAAACGCAGTAGTTCGAGGATGCCGTCCGGGGTGTTGGCTATAAGCTCGTCCAGAGCAGTAAGATGGCCGCTTTGCGTGATTTCACCGACAGCAGCCGCTACCGATTTGCCCACCCCGTCTATTTCTTGCAGTTCATCTGTGGTCATGGTAGCGAGCGACTCCGGATAGCGCTCAAGACGCTGGATGGCATTTTGCCAACTGCGTAGCTTGAAGTCGTTGGCTCCGTGCAACTCCAGGAGCTTGACATATTGCTTAAGCTCACGCAGGATATCTTTATTGCTCATGGGCAGGTTCATAATATACAAAGCTACAATAGTTGTAACTTTGACCGGTAGAACGGCATATTTATCTGATTGCTGAATTTTAACTATTTACCGGCAAAGACGTAAACTCAATAGTAGCAAATCTTAAATACCGGGTATGAGCAAGCAGTTGTTTTGGATTATTTGTGCATTGGCTCTGGCAGGGCACGCCAGTGGCCAGATTGCCCAACCCGGTCGCTATGAGATTGAGTTGGAGTCTTTTGATACGCCATATAATGTTCTGAGTGGAAAAGAAAATGGATTATTATTATACAAACAAACAGGGAAATATAGGAAAGGGAAAGAGGTTTGGCACTTTGTTAAACTGGACACTGCTTTGCAAAAGCAATGGGAAAAAGAATATTATATAGATGATGATTTGATTTTTAGGGGATACGAGTTTAATCAAGACTACTACTATTTTTTATTTCAGGTACCTAATCGAGGGTACAGAGATTTTTTAATTATAAGGATGTCAGATTTTACCGGAGATACAATACATCATACAATTCAAAACCCTGTTGCACTGCAACTGGAAATATTTGAAGTGGCTGATAGCGCTGTATTGGTTGGAGGCTATTATGGCGATGAGCCTGTGGTGGTACATTACACTTTTGAAGACAGAAAATCAAAAGTACTCCCCGCCATATATGGGAAAAGAACTGAATTGGTACATATTAAGGTTGTAAATGGACTAATTAACGTGTTGGTGACAGGGAGAACATTTGACAACCGTAATACACTTGTTTTAAAAGTTTATAATGGTCATGGAGAGTATATTGACGACTATGTCTTTAAACCGAAAGAGGATACTGGTTTAATTTTCGGAAGAATAGCAGATATTGAAAATGTTGGTACTCTGATTACGGGTACTTATGGAACCCGAAGATCGGAATATTCAAGGGGTATATTCATAGCTCGCCACAAGCCCGGAGAAGGGCAAGACATTAGATATTTTAGTTATGGCGAAATGGCCAACTTTTTTTCATATATGAAAGCTAGGCGGCAATCTCGGATAAATAAACGTATTGAAAGAAAAAAAATTAAAGGGAAAAAAGCGAAATTTAATTATCGTTTATTGGTGCATGAAATAATTAAAAGCGGTAATACATATATAATGCTTGGTGAAGCGTTTTATCCTAAATATGAAAACAGTAATTTTAGAACTCCATATGTAGGTTCTTCATCATTTGGAGATCTGCCATATTATGGTGGCTCCACCTTTGTCGGCTATCGTTATACCCATGCGGTGGTTATCGGTTTCGACCGTGAAGGAAATATGCTGTGGGACAATAGCTTCGAAATCGAAGATGTGCTCACCTATGATTTGGAGCAGTTTGTGCATGCCGATGTGCTGGACGACAAAGTGGTGCTGATGTACCTGTACAACAATGAAGTACGCACCAAGATTATTTCGGGCTCCGAGGTGCTGGAAGGCAAATCGTACGATAATGTGCGCATGATGTTTGCCGATGATGTGGAGAATAAAAACGGAGTGGCCAATATAGGTGGGTTGGAAAAATGGTATGGCCATTATTTTTACGCCTACGGCATTCAGCGCATCAAAAACCTGCGCGATGCCGGAGTAAAACTCAACCGCAGGGTATTTTATGTTAACAAGCTGATTTATAAAGAAGGCGCCAAAGACGAACAGAAAACCAGCCAGCAAGACAACCTTAACCAACCCTGACACCGCTTCTGTCCTCTGATTCCCCGCGTCCCCTCATCCCCCTCAAGGGATTAGGCAGCTTGATGATTGAAGTTTTTCCGCCATCCGTCCTCTTACCTCCGTCATCCTACCTCCGTCCTCTGGCTTCAGTCACCCGCGCTCCCCCTCATTCCCCTAAAGGGGAGGCCCGCCCGCTACGAGCTAACAATTATGAGCCTGCCTACGACATGCAGGCTAAGAGCTAAAAAATATTCCCGCATTCCCGCTTCCTCGCATATACGCATTCCCACTTTTTCGCTTTACCACTTAGCGTCCTTTGCGACTTCTTTGCGTACTCTGCGGTTAAGGTTTAAGATTGCAGATATGTGATTGATGATTTTATCCTACCTCCGTCATTCGGCCTCCGTCCTCTGGCTTCAGTCACCCGCGCTCCCCCTCGTTCCCCTAAAGGGGAGGCCCGCCCGCTACGAGCTAACAACTATGAGCCTGCCTACGACATGCAGGCTAAGAGCTAAAAAATATTCCCGCATTCCCGCTTCCTCGCATATACGCATTCCCGCTTTTTCGCTTTACCACTTAGCGTCTTTTGCGACTTCTTTGCGTACTCTGCGGTTAAGGTTTAAGATTGCAGATATGTGATTGATGATTTTAGATTTTATCCTACCTCCGTCATTCGGCCTCAGTCCTCTGGCTTCAGACATCAGTCTTCATCCATCCGACCTCTGTCTTCATCCTTCAAGTGCCGCAAATGTCTTCTCTATAATATCACAGCACTCATCGAGCTGCTCTTCGGTCATCACCAGGGGCGGGGCAAAGCGAATGATATTGCCGTGGGTAGGCTTGGCCAGCAGGCCTTTGTCTTTGAGCGCCAGGCAGATATTCCAGGCTGTATCGCTATCGGGACTGTCGTTGATTTCAATGGCATTGAGCAGGCCCATGCCGCGTACCGTTTTGATCAGCGGCTGGTTAGCAGCCAGTTGTTGCATACGCTGGCGGAAGCGCTCACCCAGGCGGGCGGCCCGCTCTGCCAGGTTTTCGTTTTTAACCACCTCCAGGGCGGCTATCGCTACGCGGGCTGCCAGCGGGTTGCCGCCAAAGGTAGAGCCATGCTGCCCGGGCCTGATCACCTGCATAATGGCGTCATCGGCCAGCACAGCCGATACCGGATACACACCGCCTGACAGCGCCTTGCCAAGGATAAGGATATCGGGGCGTACCTGCTCATGGTCGCAAGCCAGCAGGCGCCCGGTGCGGGCGATACCGGTCTGTACCTCATCGGCCACAAACAGCACGTTGGCCTGGCGGCAGGCCTCATAGGCCGCCCGCAGGTAGCCGTCATCAGGCACAAACACGCCTGCCTCACCCTGGATGGGCTCTACCAGGAAGCCGGCTACCTGCGGGTCTTGCAAGGCCGCCTGCAAGGCCGCCAGGTCGTTGTACGGAATGGTGATGAAACCGGGTGTGTAGGGGCCGTAATGGTCTTTGGCCTCCGGGTCGCTCGAGAAAGAGATGATGGTGGTGGTACGACCGTGGAAGTTATTGGCGCAGACAATGATTTTGGCCTGGCGGTCAGCAATGCCCTTTACTTCGTAGGCCCACTTGCGGGTGAGCTTAATGGCTGTCTCCACCGCTTCGGCACCGGTATTCATGGGCAGCACCTTGTCGTAGCCGAAATAATCGGTGATATAACGCTCGTATTCACCGAGTTGGTCATTATAAAATGCCCGTGAGGTCAGGGTAAGGGTAGCGGCCTGCTCCTGCAGTGCCCGGATGATATGCGGGTGGCAATGACCCTGGTTGACAGCCGAGTAGGCAGAGAGGAAATCGTAATACTGGCGGCCTTCTACATCCCACACATATACACCTTCGCCTTTGGCCAGCACCACCGGCAGTGGATGGTAGTTGTGGGCCCCGTGTTTATCTTCCAGCGCCATCAGCGCCTGGCTTTTCGATATAGTCTGCGTCATAGTGGTAAATTTTTATCAAAAATAGCATTTCGGCAGGGATTGCAGCCTAGCTGTTGATGAAATTGGCGCAGAATTTTGCTAAAAAAGGCAGTTGCATTTGTAAATATGTTGAAAACCACGATATTTGCACTCCTTAATTTTAAGAGAGAAAAAGAAAAGAAGATGTCGCGAGTTTGTCAGATAACCGGTAAGAGGCCCCGAGTGGGTAATAATGTGTCGCACTCACATATAAAAACGAAGCGTAAGTTTTACCCCAACCTCCAAACCAAGCGTTTTTATTTGCCGGAAGAAAACCGGTGGATAACCCTGAAAGTATCTACCAGGGCTTTGCGTACCATTAACAAAAAAGGTATTACGGCAGTATTGAAAGAAGCCCGCGAAAAAGGCAATATATTGGTATAACGGGCGTTGGCCTTGATACCATGACTTTGGTTAAACATTATTTTACCCTAATCCTGCTCTTATGGGCAGGATTTTCTTTTGCCCAGGAAAATAGTCCGGCCGATTTTCCGGATGCCGATTTTCACCGTGGTCGCAGAGAAGCACTGCGTAAGCTGCTGCCGGCCAACTCGGTGGCGGTGTTTTTTGCCAATGCGGTGCGCAACCGCGCCAACGATGTGGACTATGTCTATCATCAGGATCCGAACTTCTATTACCTGACCGGCTATCGTGAGCCAAATGCCGTGCTGCTTATTTTCAAGGAGCCGCAAACCAAAAAAGACGGCACTGCCTACAACGAGATTATTTTTGTGCAGCCCCATGATGCTTTTATGGAAATGTGGACCGGCCGCAGGCTAGGCCCGCAAGGAGTGAAAGAAAAGCTGCAGTTGCAGGAGGTGCTTAGCAACCAGCGCTTTGCTGACTACGACCTGGACTTCGGCAGCTTCGATAAGGTGTTGTTTTTCGATTTTTACAACGATGTGCGTGACGACCCCCAGGACAAGGGCGACCTCTATGACCTGATTGAGCAATTTAAAAAGAAAATTAATTACGACCGGCAAAAAGCCAGCCTGGCAGTAGAGCCACAGAAAACCAATCTGGATACCCATTCGCTGCAACGCCTTATGGGCGAGTTGCGGGGCATAAAACAGCCTGTGGAGATAGACCTGCTGCGTAAGGCGGTGGCCATTTCGGCCATAGGCCAGATAGAGGTGATGAAAGCCATGCGCCCGGGTATGTCGGAGGCTGAGGTGCAGGGTATTCATGAGTTTGTTTTTAAGAAATACGGTGCCGAATACGAGGGCTACCCCTCCATAGTGGGGGCCGGCAACAACGGCTGTGTGCTGCATTATATCGAAAACAGCAAGCCGGCCATTGCCGATGGCGAGCTGATTCTGATGGATCTGGGGGCCGAATACCGCGGTTATACGGCTGATGTAACACGCACCATTCCGGTTAATGGTAAATTCAGCGAAGAGCAAAGGGCTATTTATGAACTGGTGCTTAAGGCGCAGCAGGCGGCTATCGAGGCCAGCAAGGCCGGCACCTCCTGGGCTACCACCTCACGGTTGGCACGCGATATCATCAACCGGGGGCTGGCCGATCTGGGCATTATCAAAGACCCGCACCAGCGTCATCATTATTATCCGCATGGGCTGGGGCATCACATTGGCCTCGATGTGCACGACAACGGCCCTTATGATGTCTTCCGCCCCGGTATGGTGTTTACCGTAGAGCCGGGCATATACATACCTGAGGGCAGCCCGTGCCCCAA
>WFNR01000133.1 GCA_015488485.1 Cyclobacteriaceae bacterium
TACCCAATGCGTCTGTTCATGTTCCGGGTTTTAACGATAGCCTTTCAAAGTTTATGCCAAAGGGCCTTATACCGACACATTATGCTCCCGCAAAGCGGCATTAAGGGAAGTCTTTTTATCGGTGCTCTCCTTGCGCTGACCGATAATCAGGGCGCATGGCACCTGATAGGTACCGGCCGGGAATTGCTTGGGCAGCGTACCCGGTATCACCACCGAGCGTGGTGGTACATAGCCGGTGTAGGTTACGGGCTCGTTGCCTGTTACATCGATGATTTTGGTAGAAGCCGTAAGGGTAACATTGGCCCCCAGCACGGCCTCGGCCCCGATGCGCACGCCTTCTACCAATATGCAGCGCGAGCCCACAAAGGCGTTGTCTTCAATAATTACCGGTGCCGCCTGCACCGGCTCCAGTACACCGCCAATGCCCACTCCACCACTTAAATGCACATTTTTGCCTATCTGGGCACAACTGCCTACCGTAGCCCAGGTATCTACCATAGTGCCGGCATCTACGTAAGCGCCTATGTTTACGTAAGAGGGCATCATCACCACTCCGGGGCTGATGTAGGCACCATAGCGCGCCACGGCATGCGGCACTACCCGGATACCCAGTTCCTTGTAGCCGGTTTTGAGTGGAATTTTATCATGAAATTCCAGCGGCCCGGCCTGCATGGTCTGCATCTGCCGGGTAGGAAAATACAAAATCACTGCTTTTTTGACCCATTCATTTACCTGCCAGCCATCAGCTACCGGCTCGGCTACCCGCAATCTGCCTTTGTCCAGCTCCTCAATTACTTGCTCAATGGCTTCTATGGTATCTTTTTCGTTTAATAATTCCCGGTTTTCCCAGGCTGCTTCAATTATTTGTATCATTGCTTAAAATAAATATTACAACATTTGGCAGCGAAGATACTAATTGCCTCGGTATTAAAGCCGGCTGGCGACCCGCGCAGTTATGAAAAAATGGCCAAAACCCTGGCCAAAGCCGGTCATGAAGTGCATGTTTGCGGCCCACTACCGTATCCAACAAAAAAAGACTCGCGCATACAGGTTCACCTTACCGGCCCCTACCCGAAGGGCAATTGGCAGCGTTTTCTATATCCCACCAAAATTCGCAAAATCATTCGTCAAGTAAGACCGCAACTGCTAATCATCAACACCCATGAACTATTGCTCATTGCCCTCTGGTATAAACTAGTGATAGGTGGTAAAATTATCTATGATATCCGGGAGAATTACTTCCGCAATCTATGGTACCAGCACAATCACCCGGCCGGTATGCGCCACCTGATGGCAGCAGCCATCCGCCTTAAAGAGTACTTCACCGCACGAATGATAGACCATTTCATTCTGGCCGAAAAATGCTATGCAGCAGAATTGTCGTTTAGCGGAAAGCGCCATACCATAATTGAGAACAAAGCACTACCCCGTAGCGCACCGCCAGCGCCAACTCCATCAGATAAAATCACCTTTCTACTCAGCGGTACCATAGGGCGTGAGTACGGGGTATTTTCGGCAATTGAATTTTACAGGCACTGGCCGGCAACCGACTACGAATTACTGATTGCCGGTCATTGCCCGAATGCCAAAGTGCGTCAACAAATCGAGCGGCTGGCAACCTCTATACCTGGCATTAAAACCAACCTGTCGGCTACCCCCGTACCCAAGGCCGAACTGGACAGCCTCATCACTGATAAAACCGTGGTTTTGCTGCCATACCTGCCCAACCCAAGCATCGAAAACAAGCTGCCGACCAAGCTCTACGAATGCCTGGCGTGGGGTGTTCCGGTGTTGATAGCGGACAACCCACACTGGCAAAAAATGCTTGAAAAATTTGGTGGCGGACTGGCAATTGATTTTGGCAAACAGCCTGATTTAAGCCATATAAGTAGAAGTTTAAATTTAATTTTTAAAAGTAAAAAATCTGATTATAAAGAACTTATGTGGATTTCAGAAGAAAACAAGCTGATTGACCTTGTCAACCGCCTATTGCTCTAAGTTTTTATTATCTAATTTTATTTTTAGTCTTATCTAATTTTATTATTATATTTGCAAAAAAAAATACAACAGTCATGCTTACGGCTTCCGAAGAAAATTATCTGAAAGCGATCTTTCATCTGGCCGGTAAAAGTAAGCGGCCGGTGAGCACCAATGCCCTGGCCTCGGCCTTGCAAACCAAGCCGGCTTCGGCAACCGATATGATTCAACGGCTAAGCAAGAAAGGCCTGGTAAGCTACCACAAATACAAGGGTGTAACGCCTACCAGCGGAGGCAACAAACTGGCCCTGCAGGTAATTCGCAAGCATCGTTTGTGGGAGGTATTTCTGGTGCAAAAGCTAAGGTTTAATTGGGATGAAGTACATGAGGTGGCCGAGCAATTGGAGCATGTGGAATCGGAACAACTGATTGAGCAACTGGACAAGTTTTTGGGCTATCCCAAGTACGATCCGCATGGCGACCCTATACCCGGGGCAGACGGCAGCATGGCACCCCTACCCTCTACTACACTGGCTATGCTGCAGCCGGGCGATAAGTGCCGGGTAATCTGTGCTCGTGATTCATCCAGCGACTTCCTGTTGTTCCTGGATAAATTGCATATCTCACTGGGTGCAGCTATCGAGGTACTCGATAAATTCGAGTATGACGGTTCGTTTTCTATCCGGGTAGATGAGGCCTTGCCTATTACCTTATCCAGCAAAGCGGCTGAGAACATTTATGTAGAAAAAACATGAGCACACCTTTTATAAACCTGCTTTATTTCTTTGGTGCCAGCTTGTTGCTTTGGCTGGGGTACCGCCTTTACCGCAGCCGCAAACTATACTTTAGCCGACCACAAAGGCAAAAAGCATTAACCGAAGACATACTCAAGCAGTTGTTTCATGTAGCCGAGAGCGGGCGTACCGCTACCTTGAGCGACCTGTCGGGGGCACTACACATCAGCCGCAGAAAATTACTACCGGTAATTGAAAAAATGGCGCGCCAGGGCTGGCTACACAACACCAACGAAACCCTGGAGTTGACCCCGGAAGGCCGTGATTATGCCCTTAAAATTGTGCGCACGCATCGCCTGTGGGAGAAATACCTGGCTGAAAAAACGGGTCATCAGCCGGCTGAGTGGCATCATCTGGCTGAAATAAAAGAGCACGAGCTCAGCGAAGAGCAAATCAAGCAGCTCAGCCGCAAACTGGGCAGCCCGCTGTTTGACCCGCATGGCGACCCCATACCCACCGCCCAGGGTGAGATACTACCGGTAAAATGGCGACCCCTGCCGGCCTGGCCGATAGGCAAACCGGGCAAGATAGCCCATATTGAAGACGAGCCCGCCATCGTGTACCGGCAAATCCTGGCCGCCCGCCTGTTTGTCGGTTCGCACCTGAAAGTGCTGTCATCTACAGCTGGTGAAATCAGCTTTGCCTGCGAAGGCCGCATACATCGGTTGTCGCCAATTGTAGCAGCCAATATCCATGTGGAGCCGCTGGCTCCCGATGAGCCCTATCTGGCCGATGCCACCCGCCTGTCATCCTTAAACTACGGTGAGAAGGCGGAAATTGTCGGTATTTCGCAAGAATGCCGCGGGGCCAGCCGTAGAAGATTGCTCGACCTGGGCATTTTGCCCGGCACCAAAGTAGAGGTAGAACTAAAAAGTCCGCTGGGCGATCCGGTGGCTTATAAAATACGCAATACCTCCATTGCCCTGCGGCAAGAGCTGGCAGACAAAATATTAATCAAAAAACTTAGAAATGAGCGTAGTAACGGACAATAGTGCCTGTGCCGAATGTGTGTTTTACAACACCGAGGGGCTAAAGAAACTCGGTATCGACACCACTGATGTGGATTATGTAATTGCCCTGGCCGGCAACCCCAATACCGGCAAGAGCACCGTTTTCAACGCCCTGACCGGCCTGCGCCAGCATACCGGCAACTGGCCCGGCAAGACCGTAGTGCGGGCCGAAGGCGCCTACTCCTATCACGGCAAAAAGTACAAGCTGATCGACCTGCCCGGCACCTACTCGCTGCTATCTACCTCGCAGGATGAAGAGGTAGCCCGTAATTTCATTCTGTTCGGGCGCCCCGATGTTACGGTAATCGTAGCCGATGCCACCCGCCTGGAGCGCAACCTGAACCTGGTATTACAGGTATTAGAAATCACCGACAAGGCCGTGCTTTGCCTGAACCTGCTTGACGAGGCCGAGCGGCATCATATCGAAATAGA
>WFNR01000134.1 GCA_015488485.1 Cyclobacteriaceae bacterium
GGCGTGCATTTTAACCTTGTTAATATTTGATTATCAATAATTTGCAATAGGGTTAATCCCGAAAACGCCAAAATTTACCTACCTCATTTTTGAGTAATGCTATATCGGTTGTCTTTTCATGAAAGTATGAAAAAATTACCAAATACATGAGTTTTGGTATTCTTCGGCCTGAAAGGCGGAAAATTCAGGTGAATTTTCCGGGTTATCGCTCGATCCCCCGTGCGGCTCCACAAAAAAAACCCGTGAGGGCTTTTTTTGTTACGCCTTGGTCGTGCCGCCCTGCAGGGAGAGGTTTGTGAATAGGCAATGTTGGAAGGTGAAAGAGACCCCCTACCCGAATGGTGGTCAGGCGGGCGGCCTGCGTAAGCGGCAGTCGGGCTTGCCTGGAGCAAACAGGAATAAATCCGTGGGTTTCGCTCTTCTTTATATTGGCAGTTTGCCTTCGGGTACCTGGCTTCGGGTGCCTGGCTTCGGGTGCCTGGCTTCGAGAACCTGCCTTCGAGAACCTCAGGCAGCTGCTTCGGGTGCCTGGCTTCGAGTGCCTGGCTTCGAGAGCCTCAGCCAGTACAGCCAGCACAGCCAGTGCAGCCAGTGTCTGTTTACTGCTGAACCGCAATCGATATTTAATGATAGGCATGCTTTGTACTAGCACTATATCGTGATAGGAAAAGGGTTAAAAATTAACAAACTCATAACTCAGTTCACCGGCCTGGCAATAGAGCTTCATGTAGCCAGCCTGCTTAAAACCATCCAGCAGGGCATCCATAGTAATATGAGTAGTGTTGCCCAGTTGCACTACATTGCGTTTATGGTCGTGGCCGGTAATGAACATATCAACCTCATAACGGGCACACAAATCATTGAGCACCTGCAGTTCTTCCACCAGCGGATTGGTGCTGGTGGTTTTTCTTATGCGAAACAGGTTGACATGGGTGACCAGGATGCATCTGCGGTAGTTGCCGCGTTGTGCTGCCAGCGTTTCTTTGAGCCATTCGAGTTGGCGGGCACCCAGCGTACCCCCTCCGCTGTCCAGGCAAATGTACAGGTCGCTACCGGAGGGTGTCTGCACGGTAAAGGTATAGGTGCTTGACCCGAATAGCTCATAGTATTTGAGCCAGCCATGGAAATACAAGTCATGATTGCCGGCTATTGGAAAAAGCTGCAAGGAATCGGCCGGTGGCAATTGCTGATAAAATGTATCGAAGTCTTCGGCATGGCCGGTGGTCAGGTCGCCAGCCATCACAGCCGCTATAGCGCCATCGGCTATGGCATCGTTAAAAAACTTTTGCAGGTTGGCCGTGCCGCCTACGTGGCTGTCGCCCATAAAATAAAGCAGGTAGTTGTCGCTGTTCACCAACAAAGTGCGGTCACCATGGGCGGCATTCCATACCTGCGACTGCTCGAAGCGCTCATCAACCGATTCATAAGCACGAAAAAAACCGCGCATCTCGAATTTGTCGCAGCCACTGGCGAGAAAAAGCAGCCAGAATACAAATAACTTTCTTATGGTAGCTTCCATATCAAACCGGTTCTAAACAAAAAGCCAAAATAATTAACGCTGATATTAAAGGCACCGGCACTCTTGTACCAGGCTTCGGCAAAAAGATTCAGCCGTTCGGTAGGTTGGTATTCTCCCTGCAGGTAAAATAAGGGATTGGTGCTTTGGTTGAGCAGGTAGTAATCGATATTGGTTACGTTGAGGCCTACGTTCCAGCTATGGCCCTGAGGCTTCAGGTAATAACCGAGCAGGTACATCAAATTGGCATTTTCATGCACTTTGGCAGGGTTGGGTTGGTTGTCGGCCCCTTTACGGCTTAGCTTGTAGGTGCGGAAATGCATGCCCAGCCGGTAGCGCATATGCACACCCCGGGTGCTGGCCACTGCTCCCCAGTTGGTTTCATGCACCAGGTCGGAAAAAGGATTGAGGCGAAAAAAACCATCCAGCCAAACCGGCTGCTGTTTGATATTAACCTGATATCCACCCTGCACGAAAAATCCGGTAAAGGTTTTGTCGAGCGGCCCTTGCAAATCGAGCTGTATGCCGCTGGCGGCCCGGTACTTGTCTTTTTCATAGCCGGCCATAAGAGCCATCCGGGCCAGCATACCGGACGAGGCATTGTGGCTGCCCAGATCTACATAGGTGGCGCCTTGCCATTGTGCCTGCAACGACCACGCATATCCTACAAAAAAACAACTTAGAGAAATTTTTAAAGCAACTCGAAAAAACATTTTGGTAGTTTGTTTGGTTGTATAATACCAGTTGGAATAGCTATTGTAACCGGCCTGCAAAATAAATAGATAAATGCTTGTTTTGAATGATTACAGGTAAGTTATATTGCCGTAATGGCTGGCACAGATAGACCCGTTTCACAATTTTCCGTTGTACTTTTGCCATAAACCAATCAACCTGTAGTCATGGCCGCATTATCTCCTTTTCATTTGGCTATTCCTGTAAACGACCTCGATAAAGCCAGGGAATTCTATACCAAAGTGCTGAAATGTGAAGAGGGCCGCAGTACCGAGGCCTGGGCCGACCTTAATTTCTTCGGCCATCAGGTGGTGCTGCACCGCAATCCCCTGCATAAGGGGCATAGTTTTGCCAGCATTGTGGACGGCCACTCGGTGCCCATACCGCATTACGGCCTGGTGCTGGCCTGGGAAGAGTGGGAGCAAATGGCCGATGAGCTTAAAAAAGCCGGGGTAACCTTTGTGGTAGAGCCCTATATTCGCTTTAAAGATAAAAAAGGTGAGCAGGGCACCATGTTTTTCCTTGATCCTTCTGGCAATGCCCTTGAGTTCAAAGCTTTTAAAGACCCTGCCAAAATGTTTGCCAAATAGTCTGTTTTATCTGCGGTTGTCATCATCAGCCAGCATACCACCTCGTTCTGCGCTTACCCTAATGGCCTTGCAGGCAAGGCGCAATCAGAGGCCGGGCGGATGTTTAGAAAAATGTACATGAAATCCACTTGTTTGAGTCCTGCACTTGCTGCAGGGCGAGTTTGGATTTCGCTCTCGGTCGTAAAGCTCGGCCGGGCGCCTTGGCTGCACAGCCTTGATTTTTTTGTTTCTTTTTGTGTCAAGACAAAAAGAAAGAACAATAGCAGTGGCAATAAGCAAAGCCAGTTTTTTATTGGCAGTTCACCCATCTAAAAACGGATCACCCTGTATTTCCTAGCTCCATCGGGCAATGCCCTTGAGTTCAAGGCTTTTAAAGCCCCTGCCAAAATGTTTGCCAAATAGTCTGCTTTATCTGCGGTTGTCATCATCAGCCAGCATACTCAGGTAGCTATGGTAGCGGCTGGCGGCAATCTCCCCGGCTTCTACAGCCGCCCGCACCGCGCACTGCGGCTCCTGCAAGTGGCGACAGTTGTTAAACTTACAGGCCCCTTTTAAGGCACGCATCTCCGGAAAATAATCAGCCAGCTCGTCCTCGCCTATATCAATCAGGCCCAGTTCCTTGATGCCGGGCGTGTCGATTACAAAAGTGGCGGGAGCTATCTCGAACATCTCGGCAAAGGTAGTGGTGTGCACACCTTTGTTGGCGAAAGTGGAGACCTCCTGTATCTTCTGCTTGATAGACGGGTGCAGCTTGTTCATCAGGGTGGATTTGCCGGTGCCCGAGTGGCCGGCCACCAGGGTGGTTTTGCCGGCCAGCAGTTTTTTTATCTGCTCGACACCCCGGTTTTTGATGATAGCTGCCGGGATACAGTGCACCCCTATTTTTTCATAAATGTCGATCATCTCCTGCATGGCGGCTTGCTCTTCGGGGCCGTACAGGTCGGTTTTGTTGATAATAAGAAAGGCCGGTATGCGGAAAGCCTCGGTAGATACCAGAAAACGATCAATAAAGCCGTAGGAGGTGCGTGGCATGCTCAGGGTTACCATCAGCATGGCCTGATCGATGTTGGCGGCCAGCAGATGCCCGTGGTCGGTTTTGTGTACCGACCTGCGCATCACATAGTTGCGCCTGGGCCTGATGGCCGTAATGATGCCGGTGCCCGTATTGGCCGGGTCGGCCATTACCTCCACCACATCGCCCACTGCTACCGGATTGGTGGTTTTAAGGCCTTGCAGGCGCAGCTTGCCCCGCACCCGGCAGTCCATAAATTGCCCGTCAGCCAGCCGCACCCGGTACCACGAACCGGTAGATTTGAAAACGGTGCCTGTTTGGCTGCTCATGCTTGTAAATAGGGTTGTAATACCGTCATTATTCTATCGGTGGCGCCACGGTTTTTTTCCATATACTCGTTTAATCGTTCTTTGATTTGCTGCTTGTATTGCGGCTCTTGCTGCAGCTCGTGTACTTTTTCGGCCAGCTCGCGGCTGTCTTTTACCGCAAAGGCCGCCCCCAGTTCAATTAAATCATGTGCTTCCTTGAACTTGTAATAGGCTTTGTTGCCAAAAAATACCGGTATGCCGTACACGGCTGCCTCCAGAATGTTATGCAGCCCATCGCTAAAACCGCCCCCCACATAGGCAAGTTGCCCGAAGCGGTACAGGCGGGCCAGCATACCTATATTATCAATGATTAGCACCTGCTTGTCGTGTGGGGCATCCTGCAGTTCGGAATAACGCACGGAGCCGGGCAGGGCGCTGGTCAGCTCGGTCAGCATGCTTGTCGTGATCTCATGGGGCGCCACAATAAAGCGCAACGCTGTTTGCTGCCGAATAAAAGAAAACACTACTTCTTTGTCTTCCTGGCGCAGGCTGCCGATTACCATCACCTGCTGCTCCCGGGCAAATACTTCGATCAACGGCAAATCGGCCGGGCTGTCACGAATAGTAAGTACGCGGTCTATGCGGGTATCACCACTTAGGGTAGCGGGTAAGCCCAGTTGTCCGAGCAGGTGCAGGGAGGGGTTGTCTTGCACAAAAAAATGAGTAAAGCAGGTCAGCATTTCTCTGTAAAAGCTACCATACCACTTGAAAAACAGTTGGTTAGGCCGGAAAATAGCCGATACGGAAAATACCGGAATTTTTTGACGCTTTAGCTCATGCAGATAATAATACCAGAATTCATATTTAATAAAAAAAGCTGCTTGCGGCTGCACAGCCCTGATAAACCTGCGGGCATGATCGGCAGAATCCAGTGGTAAATATGCTTTGTAATCCACTATCTCATCGGGCTGCAGGGCCTCATAGCCTGAAGGGGAGAAGAAACTGACCAGGATGCGATAGCGGGGGTATTGCTGCTTGATGGCGGCCATCAGCGGGCGCCCTTGCTCGTACTCACCTACCGAAGCGCAGTGGAACCACAATATGGGCTGGCCGGTTGTTTGCTCGCTCATGTTGGCCAGTTGCTGCCATACCTGGCCTTGCCCATGCAGCCATTTACGCACCTTGCTATTAAACAAAGCTGCCAGGCGGGCCGCCAGGGCATAAAAGAACAAACCGGTTTTGTAAAGCAGTAGTCCCACCATGCAATGTTAAGCAATCTGCGTGTAGAAAAACAAAAGCCCCGTTAAAGGGGCTCTTGTTGTATAGCGGTTATTAATCAATTTTAGTGAGTAGCCAGGTATGAGGCTACGCCTTCCGGATCGGGCTTCATGGCATCCTTGCCTTCTTCCCAGTTAGCCGGGCATACTTCACCATACTCCTGTACATGGTGCCAGGCATCTACAATGCGTATCATCTCGTCAATGTTACGGCCCAACGGCAGGTCGTTGATGGTCTCGTGCCTTACGATACCCTCCTTGTCGATATAGAATGTACCTCGGAAAGCTACCCCGTCACCTTCAAAAATCAGCTCGTTTTCTTCATTGTAGTTCCAGTCGCCAGAGAGTACCCCGAAGTTATAGGCAATGGTTTTGGCTACATCGGCTACCAGCGGGTAATTAACGCCTTCAATACCGCCTTTGTTTTTCGGAGTATTAAGCCAGGCCAGGTGCACCTCCGGGGTGTCGGTAGAGGCCCCCACTACTGCTACCCCACGTTTTTCAAATTCGCCCAGCTTCTCCTGAAAGGCCAGGATTTCGGTAGGGCATACATAGGTGAAATCCTTGGGGTAGAAGAAGAACATAACTTCTTTTTTGCCCAGATATTGTTCCAGCGAAAAAGACTCAACAATCTCGCTGCCGTTGATTACGGCCGGTGCATTAAAAATCGGTGCTTTTTTTCCTACTAATGACATAGTTTTTAAAGGTTTAAGGGTTATTTAATAATTACATCTTTTGTTTTGTCAAGCTTATCACCATTGATATTCAGGGTGATATTCTTTATTTTCAGGTTGTTGACTTTCTTCTTTTTAAAAAAATCTATAATTACCTTGTTGAGCTCTTCGTCATAATAATCGATTATCTCATCGGTATTATAGCAATAAATATGTCCATGCGCCTGCAGATTAGGGTCGTAGCGCAGGTTGCCACTTAGCGAGGCCACCTTATTGATAAGCCCCACTCGGGCAAAGGTTTCAAGCGTGTTGTAAACCGTAGCCAGTGATATAGTCGGATTACCCGGCTTGATAATTTTATGGATTTTTTCCGGACTCGGATGAGTATGACACTCTTCGATGGCCGCCAGTATGGTGAGGCGCTGATGAGTCGCTTTCAGGTTAACGGCCGCCAGTTTGTCGCGGAGTGTCATAATAATAAATATTATTATTTAATAATTTTTATTGTGGCAAATATAAGGTACTTTGTATGCAAACAATAAATTTGTCGGGATAATTTTGGTTACCAAAAGACAGTATTTTGTATTTTTATAACACCAATCATCAATCAATCATGAATATGAGAAAGTTACGCATGTTAATCATAGTCCTGGGCGGGCTTTTGTTAGCGCTGCCATTGCAGGCACAGTTTGAGAACTTCCTGAAGGGGGGTGTGGATGATGCCAATAGGCTGTTTAATGCCTATATGACACCATTTTTGAAAGGGGTGGGCTACGGCTTCAACAATGGCTGGTACAATACGGCCAAGCCACACGGGACCCTTGGCTTCGACCTGACCTTGTCGCTGAATGCTGCCATAGTGCCGGTGGCCGATCAGTCGTTTGTGTTCAACAATTCCGATTATCAGTTTACGCGCCTGGTGGGCGGAGCCACTTCGGCTACCCTGCCTACCCTGATGGGCGGCAAAACCACCGAGCGCCTGGAAAACTATATTGTTGATCCGAATTTACCGCCTCCCGGGGAGGTGGTAGTGGGTGATTACCCGGCCCCTGATGGTATAGGGCAGGATATAAAGGCTTTTACATTCGGTCAATTGGCTGTGCCTTCACCTATCATCCAGGCAGGTATCGGCATAGTAAAGGGCACTGAGATTAAAGTGAGGTGGATGCCCTCGGTAAACCGCGATGAGTTTAGCTTTAAGTATTTTGGCGTGGGGGGCATGCACAGTATCTCACAGTGGATACCGGTATTTAAAAATCTGCCGTTTTTGGATATCTCGGCCTTTATTGGCTACACCAAGTTTTCGGCAACTTACGCCATTCCGGCCGGTAGCATTGACGGGGCCAACCAGCAGGCTGCTTTTGATGTAAGCACGCTTACCTATCAATTGTTGGCCTCGGCCCATGTGGCTGTTGTTACCGGTTATATCGGCCTGGGTATGGACAACTATACTACCCGTTTTCGCATGCTGGGTACATACGATATCTATCCTACCATTCCGGAGATAGCCGTACTGACCGATCCGATTAATCTGGAGGCCAAAGGCCAGGGTGGCTTCAGAACCACGCTGGGTGTACGGCTTAAGTTGGCTATCCTCACCCTGCATGCCGACTACACCATTCGCGAGTACAATACCCTTACGGCTGGTATCGGCTTTAGTTTCAGATAGAAGGAATTACATTCTTGCCAACAAAAGCGGGCCTCGGTGTCCGCTTTTTATTTGCCTTTGTATTTCGGTTGGCGCTTTTCTATAAAGGCCTGCATGCCTTCTTTTTGGTCTTCACTGGCAAAAGTCAGGTAGAAATTCTTGCGCTCGAAGTGTAACCCTTCGTCCAGGTGGGTCTCAAAAGCGCGGTTTACCGCCTCCTTGGCCAGCCGGGCCGCGATGGGTGACATGGCCGCTATTTTTTGTGCCAGACGCACGGCTTCTTCCAGGTACACCTCTACCGGCACTACCTTGTTTACCAGGCCGTAGGCTTTGGCTTCATAGGCCGAAATAAACTCACCGGTAAGCACCATCTCCATAGCACGCGCTTTGCCGATGGCGCGTGTCAGGCGCTGCGTGCCACCGGCACCGGGCATTACACCTATCTTAATTTCCGGTTGGCCGAATTTGGCCGTTTCCGAGGCTACAATCATATCGCAGGTCATGGCCAGTTCGCAACCACCGCCCAGGGCAAAGCCCGACACGGCTGCTATCAGCGGTTTACGAGTTTTACGAATCTGATCCCAGGTGCTAAACTGGTCGATATTGAGCATATCGATAGCCGATTTGCCGGCCATTTGCTTGATGTCGGCACCGGCTGCAAAGGCTTTTTCATTGCCGGTAAGGATAATGACTCTTATGGTATCATTTTTATCCAGTTCTTGCAAGGCATCGCGCAACTGCCCCATCAACTCCAGGTTAAGGGCATTTAGCTCCTTGGGCCGATTCAGCTCAATCAGCGCTATCTGCGGGCGGTACTCGGGGGTTACTTTTATAAATGACATTTTCTCGGTTATTTTTATCGCTTATCAAAACTTAAAGATAGCTTTGTCGGCACAACTTCAACAATTGTAGCGTGAAAAAAGTGCTTTTTGTTTGTCTGGGAAATATCTGTCGCTCGCCCCTGGCGGAGGCCTTGTTTATGAAGCATGTGCACCAGCGTGGCCTGGAAGATAAATACAGCGCTGATTCGTGTGGTACTTCAGGCTGGCATATTGGTGAGCCACCCGATGCCCGCAGTGTAGCCAATGCCCGGCAGAACGGCCTGGAGTACACCCATCGGGCACGGCAGATAAAGAAAGATGATTTTAATGAGTTTGACCTGATCATTCCCATGGATGCCAGCAACCGGGCGCATCTGGAGGCACAGGCGCCAGAAAAGAGTGCTGCCATCCGCCTGATGCGCGATTTTGACCCCGGCCATGAGGGCAGCGATGTGCCGGATCCTTATTTTGGCGGGGAGGATGGCTTTCAGGAGGTGTATGATATCCTGGACAGGGCCACCGCCAACTTGCTGGATAAACTGGAGAAAGATGAAATATAATGCCCTTATCTGGCTGGCAGTTGTCATTTTTACTGCCTGCGAGAAAAAAAATATGCCTAAGCAAGAACAATTACCGGTACTAAGCCCGCAGGCCAGGCACATCCGCTACCAGGTGCCGACTGGTGCAGTCATCGCCCACCGCGGCACTACCTACTGGGCTCCGGAAGAGACCGAGGCGGCCTATCGTTGGGCCCGTAACATGGGGGCTGACTACCTGGAACTCGACCTGCAGATGACCCGCGATAGTGTACTGGTAGCTGTGCACGACAATGACCTGAGGCGCACGACCAACATTGCCGAGGTGTTTCCTGAACGTGCGACAGACCCGGTCAGTGCCTTTACGCTGGTGGAGCTCAGGCGGTTGGATGCCGGCAGTTGGTTCAACCAGGCTCATCCTGAACAGGCACGGCCGCTCTTTGCCGATGAAAAAATACTAACCCTGGAAGATGTGTCCATGATAGCCTTAGGCTACCGCATCAGACGGGCAGAAGACCGGCCGGTGCCAAGAATGAACGGAGAGGAATGGACGGGCCATTACGGATACGTGAAAGATACGGCCGACATTGGCCATCGTCCCGGTTTGTACATCGAAACCAAAACCAGCGGCTTTGAGGAGCTACTGACCAGGCAACTAAAGGGTATGGGCTGGTATGTGGGCGACAATCCCCGCTTTGTGGAAGTGCGGCCTGGTAATACAGGTGTGGCCAATACTGCCGGGCGTTTGGTATTGCAGTCGTTCAGCCGCAAGAGCCTGGTGAGACTCGACAGCCTGCTGCCGGCTGCACCCAAGTGCTTGCTGCTATGGCGCCCCGACATGCGGGATAGCCTGGAGACCACCTGGCACGAGTCGGTAGTCTTTGCGGTAGCCAATAACATCGAATTTATCGGCCCCAGCATTGCCGGGCCGCCCAATAATTACGGTGAGCTAACGGCCCCCTGGATGGCCGACCTTGTGCATAACAGCGGGTTGTATATCCACGCCTATACCTTTGATACGCCAGCACAGATGCAGCGCTACAAAGACCGTATTGAGGGGATGTTTACCAACCGGGCAGATTTGAGTCTGCAGGTCTATGGCAGGCCGGCAGCGGATGCCCGCCAGGTGCTCATCGAGCTGGGTTATTAGGCCTTATTCAACACCATATTTATCGAGCAGATAGATAAGCGCTGTCATGGTGGCCGCGCCCATCTCCAGCTCACGTTTATCCACCGCTTCAAACACATCGTTGGCCGTATGGTGCAGGGTGAAGTAACGATGTGAGTCGGGCAGGAAACCGACCATTTTGGTGCCTTGCTTACGCAACGGCCCGATATCGGCCCCGCCACCACCGGGCTGGAATTCATAGATTTCATAAGGAGCAAAGAGTGCTGCCCATTCTTTTACTTTTTGCAGCAGCTTATCATCGCCCAGGGTAAAGCCGCGGGGTGTAAAGCCCCCGCGATCCGATTCCATAGCCAGAATATGCTTTTCGTTGTTGCGCTCCGCCTCCGCAGCATACTGCCGGCCGCCACGCAGGCCGTTTTCTTCATTCATAAACATCACCGCCCGCAGCGTGTGGTGCGGCCTGATACCCAGGGCCTTGAACAGGCGCAGTACCTCTATCGACTGCATACAGCCGGCCCCGTCATCATGGGCGCCCTCGCCTACATCCCAGGAGTCGAGGTGGCCGCCTATGACGATGTACTCATCGGGTTTTTCGCTGCCATTAAGCTGGCCGATTACATTATAGGAGGGGACCATCCCTTTGTATTCGCAGGTGGTACGGATATAGATTTTCAGCTCCGGGTCTTGCTTCAGGGTGGCGCTCAGCAGGTCGGCAGCGCGGGTGCTGATGGCTACGCCCGGTATTTTGGTTACCCCGTCTGCATAATGCAGAGAGCCGGTATGTGGTACATCGTCCACCTGGCTGGCCATGGAGCGTACTAGTACCGCCACGGCACCCAGTTTGGCCGCTTCTATGGCACCGCTACCACGTTGGTTTACGGCATCGCCATAGGCCCTGAAAGTGTTGATCAGGGTATAATCGAAAGGGCGGTTGAAGAACACAATCTTGCCGGCCACCTGCTTGCGGCCCAGCTTTTTCAGCTCATCAAAATCATGTACCTCTACCACCTCGGCTGTAAGGCCATCGGGGCCGGTGCCTACCGAATTACCCAGGGCGATTACCGGCAGGTTGTCCTGGCCGCGTAAAGCGGAGAGCATACGGCACTGCTCTTTGTCGCCCCGCACCCAGTGCGGCACCATCACCGGCTGCAGGAAAACCGTGTCGAAACCATAAGCCTCCATAAGCTGGCGGGTGTACTCCACGGCTGCGGCTGCCTGGGTGCTGCCGGCCAGGCGGTGGCCTATCCGCTTGGTCAGGTAGTGCAGGTTTTCATACACCGGGCTGCTGGTCAGCGCTTCGTCATAGATTTTGCGCAGCATCTCTTCATCCGTTTGCGCATAGCCGGACAGTGAGACGCTAACAAATATTAAAAAAGCCGGAAAAAGTCTCATAGCAGGTCGTTTTTCCGGCTAAAGTAGTTATTTCCGCTTAACCCTTACCAATGGGTTTACACCAGTGGTCAGAACGCCAGGCTGATGCCGGCCATAAAGTTAATACCGGCTTGCGGGTAATAGAAGTTTTCTCGTACTTCGCTGCCCCCGCCCCGGTAACCGAAGGTATAGCCGTTGGCTTCGTACAGGTTGTTAAAAAGGTTGTACACGGCCAGTTTTATTTTTATTTCTTTCATTTTCAATGCTTTGAAGGTATAACCGGCCCGTAGGTCGCTCAAGTAATAGGCAGGCAGCTTGCGGTTTTCGTTACTGGTATTGTCCAGATACTGATCGCCCACATAGCGGTGTTCCCAGTTTATCTCCAACCCTTTTACCGGTGTAAGGCGCAAACTAGCCCCGGCCACCAGGGAGGGAGAGAAAGCAATATTGGTCTTGCCATGCTCAATCTCAATGGCGTTGTATTCATCCCAGTTGGGGCCGTAGTCGTAGATGACCTCGGTGAAATTGTTGATGATATTTTGACTGAAGGTAGCGTTGAAAGCCAGCCCCCACACAGGGGTAAGCTGCCAGGCGCCATCCAGCTCTATACCGGTGCGATACGAGTCGGGCACATTGGCGCGCAGGGGCGCACCCACATCGTTGAGCTCCCCGGTAAGCACCAGTTGGTTTTTGTAAAGCATATAGTAAAAATTGGCATTAAAGCGCATATTGCCGGTTTTTTTGCGATAGCCTATTTCGATATCATGCAGGGTTTCGGGCACCGGCTCCTGCAGGCCGGTGTGGTCGATCAGGTCACTGCGCGAGGGCTCTTTGTTGGCTATGCTGTAAGAAGCATACAAGCTGGTAGCGCTGTTGAGCCGGTAATTGATGCCGGCCTTGGGATTGAAGAACGGCCAGCTGTATTTGTTTTGCAGCCATTGGCGGTCGCTATCAAGGCCTTTGAGGGCGTAGTAGATATTACGGTACTGCAGATCGGCATACACAGCCAGCTTGTCATTGAAGTGGTAGGTGGTTTTCAGATATACATTGTAGTCCACCTTAAAGCCGTTGTTGTCGTAATAGCGGTCTCTGATGCGGGCATTGCCGGTTATTTCGGCCCAGATAATTTCTCCGTAGTGGTCGCCATCATAGGTATGCCAGGCGCCACCCAGGGTAAATTGCCAGTTGTCCGGATTATACAGGGCGGAGAAAGTGAAACCATAAAAATCGTTGTTGAGCCAGCGCCTGCGTATGAGGTCGGTGGTATCTACCTGCACACCCCCGATAACAGGCCCGCTAAAGCCGTAGTCAGAGAGGTTTTGGTCGGCCTTGTACTGCTCATAATAGCCCTCGCCATGTGTATAAAAAAGGGCGGTATTCAGGGTAACCAGGCTGCTCAATTGGCGGCTGAACAGCAATTGATAATGATCTTGCCGGTAGTTATCCACCTGGTTGTCATAAGTATAGTAGTTGTAGGTGCGACCTGAGGTAAGCAGGTTGTCGGCTTCGGCCGGGGTGAGGCCATTGCGGGCGATATAGGCCAGCATACCGGCTTCATCGTTGCGCACGCGGGCTTCGGGCGTACCGTACCAGGCCTGATAAGTGACCTCCTTGCCCGAAAAGATATTGAAGCGCAGCATAGTGTTGGCATCGGTGTAGCCGGCCGATACAAACCATGAGTTGAGGTCGGCAAAGGCCCGGTCGATATAGCCATCGGAGTAAATTTTGGAGAGGCGCGCATCAATGGTAAAAGCGTTGTTGAGCAGGCCGGTACCGGCTGCCAGGGTGTGCTTGCGGGTGTTAAACGAACCGAAGGCGTTGTCGAGGTAGCCATAAGCCTCTTTGTTGAGGCCGGTAGTCTGCATATTGACTGTGGCTCCGAAGGCGCCCGCTCCGTTGGTGGAGCTGCCTACCCCGCGCTGCACCTGAATGGATTGCACCGAGGAGGCAATATCAGGCAGGTCAACCCAGAAAACACCTTGCGACTCGGCATCGTTATACGGAATGCCGTTGATGGTGACGTTGATGCGGGTGGGGTCGCTGCCGCGGATGCGCATACCGGTATAGCCTACGCCCGCTCCGGCATCGGAATAGGTAACTACCGAGGGCAGGCTCTGTAGCAGGTAGGGCATATCTTTACCCAGATTTACATCTTCCAGCTCTTCCTTTTTTACTTCGGTAAAGGTAAAAGGCGCCTCCTCATGGGCACGGGTGCCTTGTACTACTACTTCATCCTGCAGGTAAGGGTCGGCTGCCAGGGCTATGCGCAGGTGATTGGCGCCCGGTACGGTAAGGGTATCCTGATACACCTGGTAGCCGACATAGCTTACCCGTAGCTGCCAGGTGGCGGCAGTGAGGTTGTGGAAGGTAAAACGACCTTCGTTGTCAGTGACGGCACCCAGGGTGCGGGGACCGCTGAGTACTACATGGGCACCGGCCAGCGGCTCACCGGTAGCCCGGTCGGTTACACCCCCCGACAGGGTGTGCTGTGCCCATAAGGCGCTGCTCCACAGCACCAGGGCCAGGGTGGCGAAATTTTTCATGTGTAAAAGATTTTTTTGGTTAAACAATCAAAGGCAGGGGCTCCTTTGTTACTTGTTTAACATACTCTCCCTACGGCCGCATTACCGGCATCAGGTTCTATGGGTATGTTCTCAGCCTGAGGATCTACCACTAGCAGATCATTTAGGCACCCCTTTTCATTGGCAAAAGTAATGATAATATAAGTTGGGTATAATGCATTTTTTAACATATTATTGTTTTTTTCGTTATAACTGTTAAAATTTGTTATAGTTATGGAAAGTATAGTTAGAAAAGGAAGTAAGTCTTTAAGAAAAATCAACAATTTGGATTTTTGGGGGGATAGCCTTATTCAGAACTATTATATGGATTATTATGATAATTTGTCTTCAAAAGAGCTTGATTATGAGTTTCGAGAAGACATAATAAAACTTTCCAAAACTTTAAGAAAACTTTCTGATCCTGATAGGAAATTTTTTATTGAATTTCTATCTAAATTTTTTGAATTTTATCTTGACAAGAAAATTGAGAAAGAGATAGATAATTCATTTCACAAAATCTTGAAACTTTAATGGTCAAAAATAAGAAACACAAAGAGTTAGAAGCTTCAGAGAAAGAGAGTGATATAAATTCATCTACAGATAATTCTGATGGTATAATTCCTGATGAAATTCTTGAAGCTATTCCTGAAGAAGATAGAGGGAAAGTTGCCAGTATAATTCAACAGACAATGATATCTGGCGTTATGCGAAGGAGTAATCCTATTGCAGAAAAAATAACACCAGATCACATCACGTCCATAATTGACATATCTGACAAACAAGATATTCGAGATCGTGAAGATAGAAAAAGCGATAAAAGATATAACCTTGCCTTAATATTAATAGGACTTGTTTTTATAGGGTTTCTTATTGTCTTCCTCCAGGCAAATGAGGAACTACTAATAAAAATAATTATTGGAATCGTTTCATTTATTGGTGGATTTGGATTTGGTAGATCAGGTAAATTAAAGGGTGAAGATTAACCCACTTAGCATTATACCCAACATTTGATAAGTAGTCGAGGCAGGAGGCGGTTTGCTGACAATTCAGTATAAAATATCAGTGGTGTCCGGGAAAATAATATTGATCAATTAGCAAGTCATAGAATAATCCAAATTTAGCGGTTTATAGAAAAGGTTGAGGGCCTATGCCCTCAACCATAGTCTGATTACATTTGATCTTTTTACGACAAAACATCATGTAATCGTGGCTAAAGGTAATCCATTTTCTTGTTCTTATCCAGTTCTCGGACAGCTATTGGGCTTTATTCCCCATGAAGTTTTCAAAAAATGCGTTGCGGCCACCGAATCAGACAAGTGGTACAAGAAATTAAAAACCTGGGACCACTTTGTATTTATGTTTTATGCTATTCTTACAGGCGGCTCATCGATTCGTGAGGTTGTAAAGAATTTAACGCTCATGAGTGGCAAATTGCTTCATCTGGGCCTTTTTAGGGTGCCCAGGCGCAGTACAGTTTCAGATGCCAATGCCAAACGTGGGGCAAACATCTTCGGTTTGTTGTACTTTGAACTCTATTTGCACTACAAGGCGTATTTGTCGGACAGCTATGTGTCCGGTTGGGTCAATAATGAGGTTTCGGTTTCCAATGTGGAGATTTTTGATTCCACTACCATTACTCTATTTAAAGAAGTCTTTAAGGGTTGCGGCCGCCTGCCCGATAACGGACAAAGAAAAGGAGGCGTTAAAGCCTTTACCAAAATCACCCTCTCCGAAAGGGTGCCTAATTTTGTTTGTATCAAATCAGCAGCTACCAACGAAAGGATATTCTTAGATGAGCTAACCCTGGAAAAAGGCACAATAGCTGTCTTTGATAAGGGGTTCCAAAAGTATGAACAGTATGATAAATGGACACAGGCAGGGGTATTTTATCTTACCCGGCTAAATGATAATGCTGTCTTTAAAGTGATCGAACAGTATCCACTCAGGCA
>WFNR01000135.1 GCA_015488485.1 Cyclobacteriaceae bacterium
AAATTTTATTAGCTGATTAAAGATCGGCTGTCCGCTAAAATTTTTACTTTTACCCATGTCTTACTTTTTTGGTACTAACTCAAAAGTAGACATACCGGGTTAGTCATCAAATTGACTAGCCCGGTTCATTTTTTTTACCGGACACTAGTGAAAATTAATAATTCAATAATATCAAACTCCAATGGTGTTAAAATCCGCTTTACACTTTTGTGTTGTAATTATTATTTAACCAAATAACATGAAGATTATGAAGAGATTTTTTCCAGTGCTTATAGGGTTGTATCTGAGCGCCATGCAGGTGTCTTGCATACAAGGCACTACCGAGCCTATCACCCCGAATACCCCCAGCACCAATGAAGTGGTGACGGGCACCCTTACTGCCAACACTACCTGGACGGCCGACAAGGTTTACGAACTGGCCAGCAAAGTTATTGTACCAAGTGGTGTTACCCTCACCATTGAGCCGGGCACCATCATCAAAGGCCGGGCCGGCTCCGGCTCACTGGCTACGGCCCTTATTGTAGCCAGGGGTGGCAAAATCATGGCCGAAGGTACGGCCGATAAGCCTATTATCTTTACTTCGGTAGAAGACAACATTAAGCCGGGCGAGCTGGCCGGCACCAATCTTACCGAAGAAGACCGCGACAAATGGGGCGGGGTGATAATATTAGGGTATGCACCTGTTTCGGCTGAGAATGGCGATATCGAGACACAGATAGAGGGCATTCCGGCTGAGGAAGAGTATGGTCGCTACGGTGGCGACAACCCCAACGACAACTCCGGTGTGCTCAGGTATGTGTCCATCCGCCATGGGGGAGCTGAAATCGGTGCCGGCAACGAGATCAACGGCCTTACCCTGGGAGGCGTAGGCGATGGCACTATCATCGACCATATCGAGATTTTTGCTACCCTGGATGATGGAGTGGAATTTTTTGGCGGCACGGTAAAGGTTACCAACGTGATAACCAGCTACACCGGTGATGATGGCCTGGATATAGATCAAAACTTTGCCGGCAGTGTGACCAATTTCGCAGTGTTTCATGGCGGCTCGGTTAGCGATGAAGGACTGGAGATTGACGGTCCCGAAGGTACCACCTACACTACAGGCTTGTTTACCCTTAAGGATGGCAGCGTAACGAGCGTAGGCGGAGCCGATGGCGGCACCCCTGCCGATCTTAAATCAAAAGCACAAGGCACCCTCGACAATATCGTGTTTGCCGGCTATGCTGCCGGAGACGACCTCATAAAAGTACGAGCCTCTTACCAGAACGATTGTGCTGATGTAAAAGAAGATGCCTGGCTGCACCTTACCGATGCCACCTCTGCTGTGCCTTTAAAAATTATTAACTCCAGTTTTAACGGCCTGGAAGTTTATACCAAGTCAACCGCTGCCGATGGCACTACCACCTGTGGCCTGCATAGTAATGCCCAGGCTGATGCCGAAGCGGCCGTGCGGCCCGACAATTCAGCCACCGGGGCCGATATGAGTGTCTTTGCCAACTGGACAATCGCTGCCAACAAAGGCATAATCAACTAATCAGCCGTTGCCCGATAACACAACAAGCAGCTTCTTGGTGTTGAACGACAGAGCCGGCCCGTCAATGGGCCGGTTTTTGTTTGAAGAAACATGTTGCCGGCTTAACCCTATTGATAATCCGGCTAATCTGATATTGATAAGTCCATATGTCCATTCCTTATAATTCTATCAAGAATAATGCGGGTTAACATGCTGGTAATATTTAAATAATACATTGATAAAGGCAGGCAGCGGATTTGCCCCACGGCTGAAAACTACCTTTGCAGCAGAATAACCCTCTGTGATGAATCAACCCATGAAAAATCTTTTAGTACTGTATTTTCTGACCTATTTCTCAAGTATGGCCCTGGCCCAAAATGGCTTTCTACGAGGCCGGGTAATTGAAGAAGAAACCGGAGAAGGATTGATCGGTGCCAATATATATGTGGAAGGAACCACCAACGGCACCGTGGCCGATTTCAATGGCGACTACTCTTTGCCGCTGGCGCCAGGTACCTATACCATCGTTTTTTCTTCTATCTCATATACTACCGTTAAAGTTACCGACATCCTGATAAAGGCCGGTGAGGTAACAAACCTTGATATTACCATGAAATCGGCAGTAGAACAATTGGAGGGTGTGGTGGTAACGGCAGAAGTGGCCCGGAATGCCGAATCGGGGTTGTTGGTGGCTCAGAAAAAGTCGATGAATATTACCGATGGTATCTCCAACCAGGCCTTTAAGAAAACAGGCGATTCCGACCTTTCCGGTGCTATTAAGCGGGTTACCGGTGTGTCGGTAGAAGGCGGCAAATATGTGTATGTAAGAGGCTTGGGCGACCGCTATACCAAAACCACCCTCAATGGCATGGATATCCCCGGTCTTGATCCGGATCGCAATTCGGTGCAGATCGATATCTTCCCCACAGCCGTGCTCGACAATGTAATGGTGTATAAAACTTTTACGCCTAATATGTATGGCGACTTCAGTGGCGGGGTAGTGGACATCGCCACCCGCGATTTCCCTGAAGAGCCCACCACCTCTTTTTCGGTGGGCCTGTCGGTAATACCGGGCGTACAGTTTAATGACAACTTTATATTGTACAAAGGCGGCCGGCTGGACTGGCTGGGCTTTGATGACGGCACCCGCGCCCTGCCTTTTGCCAAAAATACGGCTATCCCTCCCGAATCGCAGGTGGACCCTGCCCTGGAACAACTGACACGCTCCTTTAATCCGGTGATGGCCGCGCGCAGACGCCAGGCATTACCGGGTGGGTCCTTTACCTTTACCAAAGGCAATCAGTTCAACCGCGACAAAGTGACTTTCGGGTACAACCTGGTGCTTAACTATAACAACAACTTCGAATTCTATACCGATGCCCAAAGCAACGATTACCTGAAAGACCCCGATTTATCTGTAAACGAGCCGTTTTTTGAAGAGCACCGCATTGGTGACATAGGTAAGCAAACGGTAAACTGGAGCGGTCTGCTCTCCGGGGCGGTGAAGGCCGATAATTATTCCATTTCAATAGGTCTGCTGCGTAGCCAGAGTGGCGAGTCGGTGGCCAACAAACGCACCAGCCGTAATTTCAACCAAACGGGCGCCACCCTGCTGGAAGACGTGCTCACCTATACACAGCGCTCGGTAACCAATGCCATAGTGGTAGGCAAGCATAAGCTCAAAGAGGTGCAGGTAGAGTGGCGCGGAGCAGCTAACTGGTCGAGGGTTTATGATCCTGACTTTCGTGTTACTTCTATTTCCATTACCGATGGCGACACCAGTTTGAATGTGGGGGATGGAGCCGGCATAAACCGATTTTATCGAGATTTGAATGAGTTTAACGGTACTTTTAAGGCCGATGTTATTGTGCCGGTTGCTGCCAAATCAAAAATCAAATTCGGAGGGCTGACTACTTACAAAAAACGCTATTTCGAAGTATTGAACTATATATTCAGGCAACGTAATGCCGGCAGCATATCAACCGACCCGGACTGGTTCTTTCAGCCTGAGAACATATGGACTGCCGATACCAGAACGGGTACTTATGTAGTAGGTAATTACGAACCCGCCAACACCTATCTGGCCCAGCAGTTGATTTACAGCGGCTATGCCATGGGCGAGCTTACCCTTGCTCCTGCCTGGAAAGCCATTATCGGCTTACGGGCCGAGCAGGCTATGATGTATTATACAGGTCAGAACAACGGGGGAGACATTATTTACGATACCTACGAAACTCTCAATAACCTGAACTTACTGCCTTCGGCAAACCTGGTATATGCCTTAAATGAAGATATGAACCTGCGCCTGTCTTACAATAAAACCCTGGCCAGACCTTCTTTTAAAGAAAAATCCATCGCTCAGATTTTTGACCCGATTACCAATCGTACCTTCGTGGGCAATATCGACCTCAAGCAAACCGATATCAACAACTTTGATTTCCGCTGGGAGTATTACCTGGCTCCGGGCGAAATCTTTGCCGTATCGGCCTATTACAAAACCTTTGCCAATCATATCGAACTGGTGTCTTTTCCGGTTGACCCGGCCACCTGGAAGCCCCGCAATGCCGGCAGCGGCTGGGTATATGGCATTGAGCTTGAGGCCAGAAAAAATCTTGACTTTGTAAGTCCCGCACTAAAAGATTTAACCCTTGGCGCCAACCTGTCTGTTATCCGCTCTTTTGTAGATATGAACACCATTTTGGTAGATAACAACAACACTGAAACAGAAAAGGAACTGCGGGAACGGTTTAAGCGCGATGGCGAGACCATTAAAGACACCCGGCCCATGGCCGGCCAGGCACCTTATCTGGTAAATGCCTATCTAAACTACCTGATAGATGAGTGGGACATGAATATCAACCTGGCTTATAATGTGCAGGGTCCCACCCTTACCGTGGTAGGTACGGCTGCTGTGCCCGATGTTTATACCGTACCTTTTCACAGCCTGAATTTTAATGTGTTTAAAAATTTTGGGGCAGAGCGTAAGAGCCGGCTGACTTTCGGCATCAACAACCTGCTCAATGATAAACGCGAACAGGTATATCGTTCCTATGGCGCTGACGACAAGCTCTTTTATACCTTCAATCCCGGCAGGCAGCTATCGCTTAAATACAGCTACACTTTTTAACCACATAAAACACCCAGACAGGAAGGAGGCGGAAGCCTCTTTTTTTATGGCATTACTTGCTGGTTTTCAACAGCATTTGGTCTTATGTTAAGAAAATGTTAACTTTATGTTAAGAAATTGACATAAGGTTAACATGAAAGTGGGTGTTGGTTTAATTAAGTTGTTGATTATCAGTGTTATGCTGTTTTTTTCCGGTATGTCAAGGGCTGGCATTGACAACCCTGGCAAGGCTACTGCTGTGGTTTTGCAGGAATACGGCCTCATAGACACTCCCGATCAACTGATTGCTTTTAATCGGTTATTGGCTACAGTGGCCAGGCGTCAGACTAAATACAAATCACAAGAAGACTTTGTGGCCTATGTGTTTTATACCACTCACCGCAAGCTCCTGAAAACCTATGACGAATATCCCTCATTACAGGAAACCCTGACCGAAGGACGCTATGACTGCCTCACGGCCGTGGCCGTATATGCCCTGCTGTTTGATGAGTTGAATATTGATTACACCCTGGTAGAAACCAATTACCATACTTTTATCCTGGTTAACCCTGGTAGTGAGCGTGAGATTCTCCTCGAAACTACCGATGCACATGGTGGCTTTGTGGTTGGTCGGGAAGCGATTGCCGAACGCATTGATCAATACCGAACAGACAACAACAAGTTGCTGCCCAATCAGGTTGATTGGCAAATGTCGATATTCAAAGAATTGAGCCTGTCAGAGCTTATAGGCTTGTTGTATTATAATCAAAGCATCAGGCACCTGAACCAGGGCAACTATACCGAAGCCGCTATGTTGGCCGGCCAGGCTACCCGGTACTACAGAGGCGAGCGCTTAAACAAGCTACTTAATTATATGGCATCTTTGTAGCTATCATGGCTGTTTCTTCATGATAGTTCTATACGTAATGGCCTGCCAGGCTCTCGTGAAAACCGGTAGTTAAGCCTGCATTTTCAAAAAAGACTTTTACGCACCCTTTATCTCCTTGCTATAGGCCAGGCAGGCCGCAACTATCTTGTCATGCTCAAGGGTCAGGCTTTCGCCTGCTGTGAAAGATAGCTGCAAACGGTGATTTTTTAGCAAATAATTGAATACTACCCGGGGCCCTTGCAATAACAGCTCCAGGTGCATCGGTTGTTGCCTGGTTGGCGGCAGGTGTGGTTTAAGCAACGCCAGGCGCTGTGCCCGGAAAGAGGCAGCCGGTTCGGCAGGAGCGGTTAAAGAGCCGGACATTTGCTGCAACACAAAAGCGCGGTGCGGCATATGCAGGTAGTATTTTACTTCGGCCATCAGCAGGCTTGCATACCAATCGTAAAAATCGCCCCCCGGCCACGGGCAGGCCTGCCTGAGCAGGCCACCTACCTGGCGGAAGGCTTCCTGGCCCAGATAGTGGTACAACTCCCTTTTATCGGCAAAATATTGATATACACTGCCTTTGGCAATACCCAGGTGCTTGACCAGCCGGGTAATCGAGGCCCCCTCATAACCGTGGCGGGCAAACTCGGCATAGGCGGCCTGCAGAAACCGGCTGCGCTTGCTTTCGGGCAGGTTGTAAAACGTCTTGTTAGGCATTGGTCTGCAGGAATTTGCCTACCAACATGGCCATGAGTACGGCCAGAAAGAGCTGCCCGCTTACCGATACAAAAATGGCCACCGCCTGCCCCTGGGCAGTAAGCGGGGTGATGTCGCCATAGCCAAGGGTAGAGAGGGTAACGAAACTGAAATATACCCAGCTATAAAACGTTCCGGTTATGGCAGGATTGGAAAAAGAACCGGGATATAGGATATCGGTAATCTGGAACAGTATAGCGCCCGTAAGGCCAAGCAAAAAATAAGCTGCCATGGCTCCTACTATCATTTGAAAGTTCACTTCGCGCATGCTAATGATATCCCGGATGATCTTGACAAAGGTAAAGCCGAAAAAAAGGGCAAAAATAATTGCCCGGGCCAGCTCGGGTAGTTTGCCGGCTTGCCCCAGCGTTAGCGATAACCAAATAAACAACAGGCTTACCAACAGGATACCCAGGCCCATGCGGCTGTTTCGGGAGCGGTCGAACAGCACAATAGTGCAGTTGATGATAACCAGAGAGATGAGCAGATAGATGACTGTGCGTAAATAAGGCACCTGAATAATAAAAGGCGGCAGCAGAATAAAAAGCCCCATCGAAATAAACAGGAACAGATACCTGTTTTCAATATGCCACTTTACTTGCTCAATGATAGACGCCATGGGCTATAAAAATAAAAATAATTTACTTCATCGTGTTCCCTTTTTTGAGAAGCAATAAATCCTGTAAGGTTTTACCTGCTCGTAATATTTTACTATTGGGGTTTCATTACAACTATATCCTGGTTGCTACAGCCCTTCCGGCTAAAGTTGTTGGTTAAGGCATTTTTTGTGACTATACAAAAAAAGAAAGCCATCTCTACTGAGATGGCTTCCCGACAAAGGTTTAAATTTTTATTGGAAGATATACCTAATACCAATTTGCATCTGCCACCTTGAACTTCTTAGGCCAGAGTCATCAAGGTTGTTATAATAAGGCTTGTTGTTGGGATAACCCTGGAAAGAATAAATAGGCTCCCGGGTATCATCCCCATTTGAGTCCTGAACCCAACCTTCAAACCTATAAAGAGCATAATTGAATCTGGTATCTTCCCTGCGGTATATTTTACCCCATTTTTTGTTGATTAAATTACCTACATTGAAGATATCTAATGATAGTTGCAATGTATTACGCTTACCCTTGGAATTGGTGATATAAAAGTCCTGTAGGATTTTCAGGTCAAGAATATTTTCCCAAGGGGTACGATTACGGTTACGATCAACGTATTGCCCACGTACTGAGCTCAAATACTTGTCTTGCGATATAAACTCGTTCAGCCTGTCCCAATCTTCCTGGGAGGCCATAGTTATATCATTTTGATCTACCGGTACGTAAGCCAATTCGGGCGTACGGCTATCAGCATTTACCATGCGATCGCCATTGCCTATAAGGAAACTGTATGCATTTCCCGAACGGCCTTCATATACCAGACCGATTTGCGTAGCCAAATGCTTGGCATACTCTTTCCTATAGGAAAGAGTACCTAAAATGCGGTGACCGGCAGCAAATGAAGATCGTCTTACCTCAGTCACATTATTACGATCGCTCACAGTTTGGTTGTAACGCCACTGTGAAGAGTTTTGCGATGATGTACCGTCATAAATAGTGTAGGCATCATTGTATGAATACGACAGTGAGGTGTTTAGGCCATTATTGAAGTCTTTCCTCAACAGAACACTCACATTATAGGCATAACCCTTGTTTGTGTTGGTAGCCAGCATAATCCTGGTGTAGTTTCCATCTACAAGGTCTCTTCGATTAAACAATGGACGTTGGTCGGTTGGTTGGTCCAGATTGCCCCACGAAGGCTGCAGGTTGACATTTTGATAATAAATGTGGTTGATAAACTTGGTGTACAATAAATCAACAGTACCAACAATGCCGCCAGGCAACTTCTGATCCACCGCCAAATTGGCTTTCAACACCTGTGGTATTTTGAAGTCCTGAGCGAAAAGATCAATGTTTCCTGAAGGGGCCGGATTATCATAGTCAACAGTAGGAGGTTGTTGTGTAACATCCGGCTCAAAAGGACGAGGGTCCGTATTCCAGGGACCGGCAACAAGGAAACCTTGGTTCAACCCGTTGTTGTTATAGGCGCCTCCCGGCCAAACCAACGGTATTCTACTGGTGAACAAACCAACCCCACCTCTTAGTTGGGTATTTTGCTCTCCGTTTACATCCCAGTTGAACCCAACCCGGGGAGCAAACAGAACCTGCGGCTTAATGAACTGGCCGGTTCTGGCTCCTTTCAGATCATAGCCAGCAGCTTCTAAGAGAGGGATGGTAGTGTTGTTGAAATAAGGGTTTTCGGGAGTATCCTGGAACAACTGCATATCCATGCGCAACCCAAGGGTAAGCTTGAAATTATCAGTAACATTCCAGTTGTCCTGGAAATACAGCCCCAACAATTGCGATTTGAATTCAATACCGGAAGGTGAGGAATCGCCAACCTCAGGGCTGAGCAGAGAATAACCCCTTAACAATAGAGCATAACCTGTATCATTGATAAAATCATTGATAGCATCATATTCATAACTGCCGTAGTTAAACGGTATAAAAAGGTTTTTGGTCTTGTAAAATTCTGCATTGGCGCCAATCAAAAGATTGTGCTTACCCATATAAATCTCCAGATTATCAGTAATGGTAAAAATGTCCTGATTAAGCAGATTGGCAGTTGAAAAAGGTTCAGCGCCAAAAACTATCCGACCTTCTCCGTCATTAATTAATACGGAGGGGAAAGGTTTGCCCTGCGGGTCACGGTCATCCCGCACTAATGTGAGGCCAACGGTAAGATGATTTGACATCTTATTAAAGTTGGACTTTAATTCAAGAGCGGATGAGTTGGTTGTTGAGTTGAAATACTCAGAACCATTTATAAATTGAATGGATGTAATGCCGGAACGTCTTGCTTCCAGATTTTCTGCTTTTACATAGGAGTGACGAACCGTAAGTTTGTGTTGGTTACTCAAGTTGAAATCTAATTTGGCAATCACCTTGTTGCTGTTAAGGAAAGCAGTATTGTTTAGATACTCACCCGGATCGTAACCATAGCCGTTCAAGGCAGAGATCAGATTGTTAATATCGGCCTGTGTAGCATCACCAGTGTAATTGTTAAAGTCAAAAGGCTGCGGAGTTTCGTCTCTTTGCAGTTCGGCATTGATGAAGAAGAAAGCCTTATCTTTTACAATAGGCCCGCCAACACGTACGCCATATGTAGTAGCGGAGTAATCAGCAAGTTTTTCTCTGGTTACTCCGTCAAAATCTTCTGCCGGAGTTTTTCCAGCCAGGTTTTGATTTCGAAAATAATAATAAGCGCTACCAATTACATCATTGGTACCACTACGGGTTACGGCATTTATTGAAGCACCGGCAAATCCACTCTGACGAACATCAAAGGGAGCTACGGCAATATTAAATTGGGCAATAGCATCAATGGGATATGGCGATACACCCGTTTGGCCTCCGTTGGTACCACTGCCGGCAAGCCCGAATACGTCATTGTTTACGGCTCCGTCTATATAAATGGCATTAAATCTGTTGTTCATCCCGGCAACGGAAATCTCAAACCCGTCATTTCCTTCCTCAATTCTGGCCATAGGCTCAAAGCGCGCAAAATCACCAATAGCACGGCCAACTGTAGGAGTAAGTTCTATTTCCTCAGTTTTGAGGTTGGTTTCAGCCCCCGTTCGGTTGCCGTCAAAAATGCCACCGGTGGTTATAACTATCTCCTGTAACTCGGTAGCTGCCTCGGCCAATGATCTGTTAAATTTAAACGTTTGACCTAGGGAAAGATAGATGCCTTCTTCTTTGTAGTCCTGGTACCCCACGAATGAAACGGTAACAGTGTACGGGCCACCCACGTTCATGTGAGGAATCCTGAAAAAACCATCGGCATCGGTCACATTACCATACTGCGAACCAGTAGGTTCGTGCACAGCAATTACTGTTGCACCAGGCAAAGGTTGTCCGGAACTATCGGTGATTCGGCCAGTGATAGAGGCAGTAGTAACTCCCTGGCCAAACCCAACGGCTGAAACAACCATCATGCACAGAATTAGTAAACTTCTTTTCATGTTTGTTTGGTTTGGTTTAACTTAAATTAAAATATATCCGCAGCAAATTTAGCCGTGAAAATTCTATAATAAGCCCAGAAAATAGTTTTATTGAGGTTAAGATTTTGTGAAGATTTGTATAGCTACGTAGCATATAAACCGTTCGTCAAATTATTATGCAAATAACAATTATTTCAGCATAAAAACAAGGCCATTTATCAGATACTATCCCAAAAAGTGTGTAAAGCGCGATTTTCATTAGCTTTAATTTTTGTAAAACTTAAAGTTGAATTAATATGGAAAATCTACGCTTTACACGAGAGCAAGTTAAGGAAATTTTAGGACAAATAGCCCAACAAGAGGGCGGTATGAATGAATT
>WFNR01000136.1 GCA_015488485.1 Cyclobacteriaceae bacterium
CCTAACCCGCGCGGGGCTGCCTTTGTGGCCAACCAGATAATCGCGACTCTTAACGACCATTTCGAGGCGTACATCCCACCAGTCAATCCTAACAACTATCCCGGCAACGAACTGCCCGTACCACAGTAAAAAAGGCCACCCTTATCCAGGGGTGGCCTTTAAAAGATAATTTTAAATAAATTATTGTACGGCTACAAATTCCAGATCACTGGTCAGGAATTGAATATTATCAGGACCAATAGGCGTAATAAAATCCTTTACCATCGGATAACCTTTAGCTGTACCGGTAAAAGATTTACCATCAGCAGCCATTTTGAAGTTCTCTACGGTAATCTGAACAGGAATACCACTGTCGCCTACATTTACACTCAGATTGATAATGGTGTAGTTGCCATCGGCATCCTTAATTACCGACCATGTACCACTTTCTTCCGTTATGCTTTCAGGGGGACAATTAAATAAAAGTTTACCATCAGCAGTAAGCTCCAGATTAAACTGGGAATAATTGGTAGGATCCTGGCAAGCAGCACCCGCCAGTGCTCCACCTACCAACATGGTAGTAAGCTCCGTATCACCGGCAGGTATTGGCAATGTAATTAACATCGTATCCATCGGAAAATTCTGGATATACAACGTGTCGGGCTCAACTAAAGTAGCTGATTTCAGCGCCCATTTACCTGTCGGGTCCGGCTTTTCAGGCTCAGGAGCCGGGTCGGTGCCTTTATTACAAGCAACCTGGCCAAAAATAAAAAATACCAGCAGTAGCGTACTTAATTTGAATACATTTTTCATGGCTTAATAAATTAGATTTTGAGTTAAACTGTTTACAATTATACGGTTTTTAAGGCCAAATAAGCAAATTTTCACTATATAAATACCTCAATTCCGCTGTTTAATAGTGCCTGTAACCCAAAAGTAACCCCTTACCAATTGATAGGTTTTTGACCTACCGACAGCAGGTATTCATTGGCCCGGCTAAAGGGGCGGCTGCCGAAAAATCCACGGTGGGCAGCAAATGGCGAAGGGTGGGCCGATTCGATTACATGATGACGCTGCCGGTCGATAATCTGCCCTTTGCGCTGGGCATAGGCACCCCACAGGATAAACACCAGGTGTTCCTTTTGCTCATTAAGCACCCTGATTACGGCATCGGTAAATTCTTCCCAGCCTTTGCCCTGGTGCGAGCCGGGGCTGGCTGCCCGCACGGTAAGGGTGGCGTTGAGCAGCAATACGCCCTGCCGAGCCCAGCGCTCCAGGTTGCCGCTGGCCGGCATGGGCTTGCCCAGATCGGCCTGCAGCTCTTTGAAGATATTTACCAACGAAGGCGGCAAGGATATGCCATCCTGCACCGAAAAACACAGCCCGTGCGCCTGGCCGGCACCGTGGTAAGGGTCCTGGCCGATAATAACCACCTTTACCTGGTCAAACGGACAACTATCAAAAGCATTGAAAATAAGGCGGGCCGGTGGGTAAATGCGGTACTGGCGGTATTCCTGGCGTACAAAATCGGTAAGCTGGCGAAAGTATGGTTTATCGAATTCAGTAGCCAGCACCTGCTTCCACCCCGGTTCTATCTTTACATCAGCCATTGTTCTTGCTAGTTGCAGGCCAAATATAGAGATTTCCACAGGTTGATGAAGGGCCGGCAGGAAAAACAAATCCCATGTTTGTCCGTTTATTGTATTAATAACTAATTTTGACAATGAATTGCCATCTGGCAGGCGCAAACGCTACAATTTTATAAAATATGGTTACCGAAGTTACCGAAGGCGTACGTGTATCAGTAGAGGTAGAATATCAGCCCGACTATTCAAGCCCTGGGCAATACCACTATGTATTTACCTACCGGGTGACCATCGAAAACAACAGTCCGCGTACCATACAATTGCTGCGCAGACGCTGGCACATAATTGATGCCGGCTATCCGCTACGCCTGGTAGAAGGTGATGGGGTTATCGGCCAACAACCGGTAATAGAACCGGGACAGAGGCACCAATATGTATCGGGATCCAACCTCAAATCGGGCATGGGCTGCATGTACGGCAGCTATGAGGTAGAGCGCCTGGTTGACGGCAAACTGCTACAGATTACCATCCCGCGCTTTCAGATGATTGCCCCTTTTAAGCTTAATTAGCTGTGCATGCTATCCGCCAATACCTCTGGCACTGGCTCACGGCTGTCAATCAACATTCGCTGCATAGCCCGTTTGTCTATGACCTTTACACGCAAGTAATCAACCGGCAACCGGACTACAAGCCTTTTGAGGACATAGAACAACTGCGCCAAAGGCTTGTTGCCAGCCCGGCAACAATTGAGGTTACTGCGTTGGGCGCTATATCTAAGGTTAGCAATAAAAAAGAGCGCCCGCTGGCCGCTATTGCCCGCAAGGGCATCAGCAATCAGAAGATCAGTCACCTGCTTTACCGCCTGGCACGCTATTATAACTGCCGGCATGTGATAGAGCTCGGCACCTCCCTGGGGCTTAATGCTATGTACCTGGCCAGCATACCGAAGAGCTATGTTGCCACCTTTGAGGGTTGCCCGCAAACAGCCGCCCTGGCCCGCCAACACTTTGCTGGGCTGCACTACACCAACATCCACCTTGTAGAAGGAAATATCGATAATACACTACCAGACTACCTGTCGAAAGCCGGGCAGCCGGTAGATTTGGTCTTTGTAGATGCCAACCACCGTTACGCGCCTACGTTGGCTTACTTTGAGGCGTTGCTGACCCATAGTCATGCGCACTCCATACTGGTTTTTGACGACATCCACTGGTCGGCCGAGATGAGCCAGGCCTGGCAAACCATCTGCCGGCACCCGCAGGTACAGCTTAGCATAGACCTCTACAGGCTGGGGCTGGTATTCTTAAATCCGGCCATTGGCGGGGGGCATTACCGGTTAATGTTTTAGTTGGTGAAGTGGGGATTTAGCCCGCCTGCTGCGGGCAAGCTGGAAGCTCGAAACTCGAAGCTCGAAGTTCGAAGCTGGCAGCTCGTAGCTCGTAGCGCACTGGGCTTCCCCTTTAGGGGAATGAGGGGGCGCAGGGGTGACAGAGGTCGGAGGTCGGAGGACAGAAGACTGAGGTAAGATGACGAATATCGAACTAAATCTATAATCATTAATCACTGATCTGCAGTATGAAATCTTAACCGCTAAGAGCGCCAAGGATCCGCAAAGGGCGCAAAAGCGGGAATGCGTATATGCGGGATTTAGCTGGAAGCTGGAAGCTGGAAGTTCGAAACTCATAGCTCGTAGCCTGCGTGCCGAAGGCAGGCTCGCAGCGGGCGGGCCTCCCCTTTAGGGGAACAAGGGGGCGCGGGGGTGACAGAGGTCGGAGGTCGGAGGACGGATGACGGATGTCGGACAAAATGTAAAATCATCAATCACATATCTACAATCTTAACTGCAAAGGAGGTAAACTTTTACTACTCGTAAACATCTTTCCGATGACCAATCTTGCGGATGTCGATTTGGCGCAAAGCATCATCAATAACATATACAACCCGATAATCCCCTATACGAATCCGCCAGGTAGCTGCGCTACCGCGTAATTTTCTGGCACCCTGAGGCCTGGGTTCTTGTTGAAGTTTCAGAATAGCTCTGATTATTCGATTATTAACAGATTTGGCAAGCCGGGATAATTCTTTTGCCGCAGATTTACTCACTACAATTTCATAGCGACTCATCCAACTTGTCTTTCTTTTGCAAGTCACTTATTACTTTGTCCAAAGGAATCTTCTCTTCGTTCTTACGTGACTCAGCAATTAACACATCATAAAAATCTTCCCATAATTTGCCATAGCGTTGCAAATCAATTTGCACGGCAACTTTCTGATTTTTGTTATTCTTTATGTACTCTATGCCTTTCATTTTAATAATTCTACTATAAAAATAATGTATTGTCAGTAAAATCGACAAAATTTTGACACCTCGTGGTGATATTATTACAAAGAAATCTTTCATCCCTTTGTTATTAAGCTATCTAGCTCCAAAGAAAATGCTAAGGGGTGAAGCGGGAATACGTGAATGCATAAATGCCTAAATGGAGATAAGCTGGAAGTGGGGCGGGGCCTCCCCTTTAGG
>WFNR01000137.1 GCA_015488485.1 Cyclobacteriaceae bacterium
CCCATACTCCCACGGTTACGGAGCCCATTACTACCAGGCTGCGGCTGCGGCTGCGCCAGATATTTTTCCAGGCCAGTCTAAGCAACATAGCGGAGTGGGTTACAGGTTAAATATTTTGTCTTGCTCATCTTCTTTTCCATTATAAAGCATCGTGCATGGCTTCTACCGGTTTCAGGCGGGCTATCACATAGAGCGGGTAAAAACCCAATATAAAGGCCATGAAAAAGATAGCCCACGCCTGGTTGTAAAACAAGGCCGGCTCCAACGAAAAGAAATAGGCCGGTTCGAGCCCGAAAGCCTCTATGGCTTTGGCCGAATCGCCTGACAGATAAATCGGGTGGTGGTAAAAATAAATTAGTATTGGCAGGCTGATGCCGATACCGGAGAGTACCCCCAGAGCGGCCATCATGGCCATTTCCAAAAATATCACTGCCTGCATCACCAGCCGGCTCATACCGATGGCCATCATCACGCCAAACTCATACATGCGTTCGGCTGTCATCATCAGGAAAGTGCCAAACATACCAAAACCGATCACGGCATAGAGTAGCCACAGCATGATGCGGCCACTCAGGTTGTCGATTTCGATGCCTTGTACCAGATCGGGCATCAGCTCGCGCCAGCCCATCACCTCGTAGGTGCCGGCATCAAGGTGCTGGCGCAGGTCGTTTACAATGCGGTCAACATGCCGCGCCTTGTCCACCACCAGGGCAATGGAGGTAAGCCGGTTGTCGGCTGCATAAAACCACTGGGCAGATGCCAGAGGCAGGAAAACCGTTTGGTTGTTTTGCTCCGGCACGGGAAACTTCAGAATACCCTTTACCGGATACAGACCGGCTGCATTGGCGCCATGATAGCCCTGGCCAAGCAGAGTGAGGGTATCGCCAACGTCCAGCTTGAGGTAGCGCGCCAGCCCTTCGCCAATCAGCACGCTACGGTCGTCAGCTTGCAGGTCGTGGCCGGCCACCAGTTTCTGGCGGTATTGGGTCAGCAGGTTTTCGCGGACGGGGTCGACACCCATTACCAGGGCACCTTTGGTTTTGGTGCCGTATGAGGCCAGGGCGAACGATTCCAAGCGGGGTACGGCCACTTCTACCCCGGCCATGGTGTCTAGTTGTGCCAGCAGCTTGCGGTCGAAGAGCATACTGTTGTCCAGCGATTTATCGTTCCAAAAGCCTTGTTTATGAATCTGGATATGACCGGTGTAAAAGCGGGCGGCATTGGCAATCATCCGGTCGTAAGAACCCAGTTGAATCGAACGCATAAAACAGGCCAGCAGCACGGCAAAGGTTACCGATACGATGGTGATCAGCGAGCGCCTCTTGTTGTGCCAGATATTACGCCAGGCCAGGGTCAGGTACATCTTCATCGCACTCTTTTCAGGTTTTGTAAAGAAAAGAAGCTTTCGTCCAGCCCTACATCAAATTCCAGGTTCAGGTATTCCACTACCGTCTTGTGTCCGGGCTTGTCGGCCGGTATCATCTCCAGGCGCGAAGGCAGCATACGGCCACCAAGGTTTTTGATATTGGAAAGTACCAGGGTGTTGACCAGAAAATCATCTTCATCATAATAGTAGGCCAGCAACTGGATATAGGTGTCTTTCTCAATATAGGTAATGATCTTGCCCCACACTACAGCCGCCTCGGGGCGCGGAGTGAGCACAATCTTATAGCAGGTATGGCCGTTGATTACCGTGTCCTCGGCCAGATGGTGCTCGTAGTCATTCACAATGGACGACTCCTTGACCAGGTCATCGTTGGTAAAATCGGAGCCCATCCACGACTGCAGCATCATGGAAGGCGGCAATTTAATCACCCGGTCGATAGACGGCTGCCAGTTCCACAATTCATTTTTGCGTTTCAGAAAGGCCGTGCCCTTGTCGCGGGCCGGGGCGGTAATCAGAATAAGGCTGTAGTCGCGCCCCAGCGACCAGGCTTTCATCTGCACCTCACGCTTCCAGGTGGGCCTGATGATGGTCATCTTCATCTCCGAGCGGTTGGAGTTGCCCTGCATTTTGTCATCGGCTTTTTTGATGATTTCACGGGCATCCTGGGCTGCAGCCGGCTGCCACATCAGGGTGGGTATGATTAGCAAGAACAGCAATTTATTTATTTTCATCACAATATTTTTTAAGTAAAAACTTTTCCATTGCCGCCAGCGGATAATCATCTTTCAATACCAACGCTTCCACCCCGATGCCATCCAGTATGCCGACAAACAGGCGCGCCTCATTGAGCGGATCGGTATAGTTGAGTTGGGCAAACAGCCGGCTGAGTACCTGCACGTACTCCTCCATTTTGGCTTTGGCCAGTTCATGCACAAAGGCATACTTGTCCACCCGTAGGGTGATCTCGGTAATCAGCCGCCAATGTTCAGGACGCTGGCGCATTTCATCAAAAAACCACTTGAGTAAATTACGCAAGGTGCTGCGCGGATCGGCCGCAACCAGATTGGCGATTTGCTCGTCACCTCCGCTAAAAGCCTCCAGAATGAGCGTGCGCAGCAGGTCTTCCTTTGAGCTGAAATAATTATATAGCAAGCCCTTGGCCACCCCTGCTTCCCGGGCAATACCGGCTATGCTGGTGCGCTCGTAGCCATCACGGGCAAACAGATGCATGGCGGCTGCCATGATACGCTGCCGGCTCTCGGCCCGGATGCGGGCATTTTGTTCGGGTGTCTTCGGGCTCATTGTTATTTATGACTGAACGGTCGGTCAAAAATAGAATAAAAAATTTTGCCGGCAAGGGTTTATCAGAATTTTATTTTAATTTTAAGAGGGAGGGAAATTCCTGCAAATGAACGACAACTATTTTTAACCTAAACCAAGCATATACAGCCATGAAAAAACTGATTTTCTTTTTTGCTATTTTGTTGGGTGGTGCGGTTGCCTACGGGCAGGCGCTTAAGCCCTACATATTGGGTGCTACCTATAATGGTAGTATGAGCGAAGCCAAAGCCAAGGCCAAAGACAAGCTGACGGCTGCCGGCTTTAAGGTGGTAGGCGAGTACAGCCCGGTGAACGACCCGGCTCGCTGGGTGTTTGCCGTGAGTCACCCGGAGTTGGACAAGGCCGTACAGGCGGTAGGTGACCTCACCGGTTTTGCGGCCGTGCTGCGGGTGGCGCTTACCAAGGAGGGTAACGTAATCAATGCCAGTTATACCAATCCTTACTATTGGGGCAATGCTTATTTCCGCGATGATTTTGACAAGGTAAAGGCCAACTATGATAAATTGGCGGCTGCTTTTGAAAAAGGAGTTGGCAGTATGAACAAGGGCTTCGGCTCGGAAGAAGGGATAGAGCCCGATGACCTGCATGACTACCATTACATGTTTGGCATGCCGTATTTTGACGACACCAAAGAGCTGGGCGAATTCGCTTCGCATGAGGCGGCAGTGGCGCATATTGATGCCGCTCTCAAAGCAGGCAAGCCGGGCGTAAAGTTGGTTTACAAATATAAAGTGCCCGGCACCAAGCTTACCTTATATGGGCTGGCCTTGTCGGGCGAGAAAGGCGAGGAGAATTTTATGCCGAAGATTGATATTGCCAGCCCTAAACACACCGCTTTTTTGCCTTACGAGATGCTGGTAAAAGGCAACGAGGTGCATATGTTGCATGGCCGTTTCCGCATTGCCTTGTCGTTTCCCGACCTGACTATGGGCACCTTTACCAAGATTATGTCCACCCCAGGCGATATTCAGGATTTGTTAAAGCAATTGGTGGAATAGTTTAGGAAATAAAATACCAACATGCAATACCGGGACTGTTGCGCTGATCAGGGAAAAGCCGACAGTCCCGGTTTTTTTTGGGTTAAAAACCTGTTTTTAAGCAATTTTTTGCCGGTTTATTTGGTTCATAAGCAATTTCCACCCTATCATTGTGGCTTCATGCAAGTAAAGGCTACCTATATTGCATCATTTTATAAGCTTGTGTCAGGCATTCCGGCCATGACCTACAGGCAGAGGTATGCCAGGCCCCTCGGGGTCTAGTCTTGTTTAGCGGAGCTACGCGCTCTGCCTTCCCTATTATTTTCCGGGTTTATTATTAAGAAGCAAAAGGCTTTGCCTGTTTGTTCAATCATTTTTTTAAATCAATGAAAATTAATGTATTAGTCGCTTCCGAAAAGCACACGGTATATGCCGAGGCTATCAGCAAACTGATTAGTGAGGCCTCACATGCCCGCGGCACCGGTATTGCCAATCGCAGCGCGGATTATATTGCCGCTAAAATTATGTCAGGGCATGCAGTCATTGCCCTGGCGGGCGATGATCTGGCCGGCTTTTGTTATATCGAAACCTGGGAGCACAAAAAATATGTGGCTAACTCCGGCCTGGTGGTGGCTGACCGCTACCGCAAGCAGGGGCTGGCCAGACGCATTAAGGAAAAAGCTTTCAGGCTGTCGCGTCAATTATATCCGCAGGCCAAACTGTTTGGTATTACCACCAGTCTGCCGGTAATGAAAATTAATACGGCTCTGGGCTACCGGCCGGTGACATTTGCCGAACTCACCGATGACCGGCAGTTCTGGCAAGGCTGCCAGGGGTGCCGCAACTACGATATTCTGGAGCGCAATAATTTCGGCATGTGCCTGTGCACGGGTATGCTCTTCGACCCCCTGGATACCACCAATGGTAAGCTGAAGCATGGCTGGGGTAAGCTGAAAAAGATGATTAATCCGATAAAAAAGAAAAGCAAAAATGAAAAACAATAAAGCAGTATTGGCGTTTAGCGGTGGTCTGGATACCACCTACTGTGCCATATATATGGCCGAAGAACTGGGTCTGGAAGTACACGGTGTGCTGGTGGATACGGGTGGTTTCGACCGGGCTGAACTGGCAGCTATCAGCAAACGGGCGCAAGTGCTGGGCATGGCTTCTTTCGAGATTTTACCCCGTGAGGAGGAGTATTACCGGCAGGTGATTAAATACCTGATTTTCGGCAATGTGCTGAAAAACGACACCTATCCGCTGTCAGTGAGTGCCGAGCGTACTGTGCAGGCCCTGGCTATTGCGCATTATGCCAGACAAATGGGAGCAGGCAATGTGGCACATGGCAGTACCGGTGCCGGCAACGACCAGGTACGCTTCGATTTGATTTTTAATACGGTAATACCCGATGTGGCTATTCTCACCCCGATACGTGATCAGCAGTTGTCGCGCCAGCAGGAAATGGACTACCTGCACACGCATGGGGTGGACATTGATTTTAAACAAGCCCGTTACTCCATCAACCGCGGCCTGTGGGGCACCAGTGTAGGTGGGGTAGAAACCCTCACCTCGTCCTCTCCTCTACCGGAAGAGGCCTGGCCGTCATCTCTGCAACGGCATGAGCCGCAGTCGGTTACCCTTACTTTCGAAAAAGGGGAACCGCTAGCGCTGGATGGCCGCCAGATGAACCCGGTGCAGGTAATCAAAGAGCTGAATAAGTTAGGGGCGGCTTATGCCATTGGCCGCGATATCCATGTGGGCGATACCATTATCGGTATCAAAGGCCGGGTAGGTTTTGAGGCGCCAGCCGCGCTGCTTATTATCAAGGCGCACCACCTGCTCGAAAAGCATGTGCTGGGTAAATGGCAACTGTATTGGAAAGAACAACTGGCCGATTGGTATGGCATGATGCTGCACGAGGCGCAATACCTCGATCCGGTCATGCGCAATATCGAGCATTTCCTTGCTTCAACCCAGCAGCAGGTGAGTGGTGAGGTTTATCTGACCTTGCACCCTTATCGCTTTACACTCGATGGCATCAGCAGTCCTTACGATCTGCACAATACTGCTTTTGGTGCTTATGGCGAAATGAACAAGGCCTGGAGTGGCGAGGATGTAAAAGGCTTTACCAAAATTCTGGCCAATGGCCTGCAATTGTATCACCAGACAAAACAACAACATGATAAAAGTTGAAATAATAGGCGGTGCCGGCTACACAGCCGGTGAGCTGCTGCGCTTGCTGGTCAACCACCCGGAAATTGAAATAACAAATGTGGTGAGCCGCTCTTTTGCCGGACAGCCGGTAAAGGAGGTGCATAACGACTTGTTCGATCTGGATATGCACTTCGGCCATAAACCGTCTTTTGCGGCAGATGTGCTGTTCTTGTGTATGGGGCATGGGCAGTCCAGGACTTTCTTGCAGGAGCATACCGTGCCGCCTCACATGCGTATAATCGACCTCAGTCAGGATTTCCGCCTGGCAGACCATTCGCAGCAGGCAGACCGGCACTTTGTGTATGGTCTGCCCGAGGTGAACAAGCAAGCCATTGCCCGGGCTAAGAGTGTGGCTAACCCCGGTTGCTTTGCCACGGCCATCCAACTGGCCTTGTTGCCGCTGGCGGCACATGGCTGGTTGCATGATGATGTTCATATTCAGGCTGTTACCGGCTCTACCGGAGCCGGCCAGGCGCCTACGGCCACCACCCATTTCAGTTGGCGCTACAGCAATCTGAGTGTGTATAAGCCTTTTGTGCACCAGCATCTGGCCGAAATAAACGAAACCCTTGACACCCTGCAGCCGGCCGGCCGCGGCCGCACCCTGATGCTGCCGGTGCGCGGCAACTTTACCAGGGGCATATTTGCTACCCTTTACACGGCCGTAAGGCAGCCTATTGAGCAGGTACAGCAGGCATATGCCGAATATTACCGGCCGCATCCGTTTGTAAAGCTGACCGATATGTCTGTTCATCTGAAAATGGCGGTAAATACCAACCTGGCAGTCATGCAAGTGGCTAATCACGAGGAGCTGGTATTTATCACTATAGCCATTGACAACCTGCTGAAAGGGGCTGCCGGTCAGGCGGTGCAAAATATGAATCTGATGTTTGACCTGCCGGAAACCACAGGCTTAAAACTTAAATCATCTTACTATTAATTAATATTATGAAACTGAACGACAAAACCATTGCTATTATCGGAGGTGGCAACCTGGGCATGGCCATTGCTCAGGGGTTGTCGGCTGCCGGTTTGCTGCAGCACAACAAGCTTATCATCACCCGCAGGAAGTGGCCGGAGCAGGCTGTTCCACCTCAGCTGCAAGCTCAGGCAACCCTTTCTACCGACAACCGCCAAGCTGTAGCCGCAGCAGATATCGTGCTGCTCTGCGTGCAACCTCAGCAACTGGCGGATGTACTTGCCGGTGCCGGCCAGGCGTTGGGCGGCAAAACCATCGTATCTACGCTTACCGGGGTTACGCTGGCGCAATTGCATGCACAAATTCCGGCTGCCGGTCTTATCGTGCGGGCCATGCCCAATACGGCCCTGGCGGTGCGGATGTCGATGACCTGCCTGAGCAGCCGGGCCGAGCGGGCGCAACTGGCTGCCATTGAAGAGATATTTGCCGCGCTGGGCAAAACCATCGTTATTGATGATGACCTGATGCAGGCGGCTACCGTATTGGCTGCCAGCGGTATTGCCTTTTGGCTGCGGCTGATCAGGGCCACCACCCAGGGGGGTATCCAACTGGGCTTTGACGCCCCCGAAGCCCAGCAGATAGCCGTGCAGACATGCCTGGGAGCCGCCAGTTTGCTGCAAGACAACAACGGCTCGCATCCCGAGCCGGAAATTGACAAGGTTACCACCCCGCGGGGTTGTACCATCGAAGGCCTCAATGAAATGGAGCACCAGGGCTTAAGCTCGGCACTGATAAAAGGGTTGGTGGCCTCTTACCAAAAGATCAATGAAATATGATACCCTTTGATGTATATCCGCTGTTGCCGGTAAAGCCGGTAAAGGCGGCCGGTTGTTACCTGTGGGACGACCAGGGCACGCGCTACCTCGATTTGTACGGAGGGCATGCGGTTATTTCTATCGGCCATAGTCATCCGCGCTATGTGCAAGCTATCAATGCTCAGGTGGCAAAGCTCGGCTTCTATTCCAATTCGGTGCAGAATCCACTGCAGGAACAACTGGCAGATCTACTTGGTAAATTATCGGGTTATGAAGATTATCAGCTCTTTCTGGTTAACTCGGGTGCCGAGGCGGTGGAAAACGCCCTGAAGCTGGCCTCTTTTCATACCGGCCGCACAAAAATCATTGCTTTTCGCAACGCCTTTCACGGCCGCACTTCGCTGGCGCTGGGGGTTACCGATAACCCCGCCTTGCAGGCACCGGTCAACCGGGTGCATGAGATAATCAGGCTACCGCTGCACGACCTGGTTGCTCTGGAGGCGGCCCTGGCCGGGGAAGAAGTGGCTGCAGTGATTGTTGAAGGCATACAGGGCATTGCCGGTGTTTATCCTGTCGAAGATGATTTTCTGGTGCAAGCCAGGGCGCTGTGCGAGCGCTACGGCACCTTGCTGGTGCTGGACGAGGTGCAATCGGGCTATGGCCGTAGCGGCCGCTTTTTTGCTCATCAGCATAGTGGCATCAAGGCCGATCTGATTACCATAGGCAAAGGCATGGGCAACGGCTTCCCGTTGGCGGGGGTGCTTATAGCGCCTCATATCAAACCGCGCCACGGGTTGCTGGGCACCACCTTTGGCGGCAACCACCTGGCCTGTGCGGCCGGTCTGGCCGTACTGCAGGTGATGCAAGAAGAAGATTTGCTGGCCAATAGCCGGCAGGTAGGGGAGTACCTGATGCATGAGCTGCAAAGGCTGCCGGTGCAGGAAGTGCGCGGCCGCGGGCTGATGATTGCCATAGAGATGGACTACCCGGTGGCTACCATCAGAAAAAAACTCTTGCACGACTACCGGATTTTTACCGGCAGCGCTGCCAGGCCTGAAGTGTTGCGCATATTACCTCCGTTATGCCTGAGCCGCCAGCAGGCCGACATGTTTGTGCAGGCCCTGGGCAGTGTGTTGGCAAATAAATCATAAAGGAAACAGCAAAATGATGAAACTCAAAAACTTTACTTCAGTCGAAGATGTGCAGCAGCCGGCAGCCCTGGTAGAGCAGGCCCGGTTGCTGAAACAGCAGCCGCTGGCTTATCACCACCTCGGGCGCCATAAGACCCTCGGCTTGTTGTTTTTCAATGCCAGTCTGCGCACGCGTATGAGCACCGAAGTAGCGGCCCGCAACCTGGGCATGGAGGTGATGGTGCTAAACATGAATGCCGACACCTGGAAGCTGGAGTTTAACGATGGCACCGTGATGAATGCCGACCGCCAGGAGCACATAAAAGAAGCGGCAGCAGTGGTTTCGCAGTACTGTCAGGTGCTCGGTGTTCGCTCCTTCCCATCGCTTACCGACCGCCAGGCAGATTATGGCGAGCAGATTATCACAAGCTTTGTGCAATATGCCACCGTACCGGTTATCTCGCTCGAAAGCGCCACCCTGCACCCTTTGCAGTCGCTGGCCGACTGGCTGACCATTGAGGAGCATAAGCCGGTGGCACGGCCAAAGGTAGTGCTTAGCTGGGCACCCCACCCCAAAGCGCTGCCGCAGGCGGTGGCCAATTCGTTCCTGCAGTGGCTCAGGCTGGCTCCGGTAGAGCTGGTACTGGCTCATCCGCCCGGCTATGAACTGGCCCCGCAGTTCAGTGCCGGGGTGGCCACTACCCACAATCAGCAGGAGGCGCTTGCCGGGGCGCATTTTGTCTATGCCAAAAACTGGTCGTCTTACCGGGATTACGGGCAGGTACTGCAAGTTGATGAGGACTGGCGTATTGATGAAGAGAAAATGAGCCTCACCGACCGGGGGTATTTTATGCACTGTCTGCCGGTGCGCAGAAATGTGGTGGTAACCGATGAGGTATTGGACGGGCAGCGCTCGTTGGTGATTGCCCAGGCAGAAAACCGTATTTATGCTGCTCAGGCCGTACTCAAAAATATTTTGGAACATGCAGACACTTGAGATAATAAAAATAGGGGGTAAGGTAATTGATGTTGGCATGTCTTTGCGCAAGGTGCTGCAAGCGGTGGCCCAATTACCGCAGCCCAAAATACTGGTGCATGGCGGTGGCTCAATGGCCTCCACCCTGGCCGAGCGTCTGGGTATTACGCCAGTAATGGTGGCCGGCCGCAGAGTAACCGATGCCGCTATGCTGGATGTCGCTACCATGGTTTATGCCGGTAAGATCAACAAGAACGTGGTGGCTGACTTGCAGTCGCATGGCTGCAATGCCCTGGGCCTGAGCGGAGCCGATGCTGCCATCATCCGAGCGGTGAAACGGCCGGTTGGCGATATCGATTACGGCTTTGTGGGCGATATCGAGCAGGTAAATACGGATACGCTCAGCGCCTTTCTGGAGCTGGGGCTTACCCCCGTATTTTCGGCTATCACCTACCAGCGTGACGGTCTGTTGCTCAACACCAATGCCGATACGCTGGCTGCTACCCTGGCTGCTTCGCTGGCCGGGCAGTATGCCGTACGCCTCACTTTTGTCTTTGAAAAAGCGGGCGTGCTAGATGCCAAAGGTAAGCTTATTACCCGGCTGGACGAGGCTACCTTTATGCGTTTAAAACAAGAAAAAGTAATTGCCGATGGCATGATACCTAAACTGGAGAACGCTTTTGCCGCCCTGGCTGCCGGAGTGCAGACGGTGCGCCTGGCCTCGGATATTTATTTGCTCAACAACAAATTACCATGTACCACGCTGATTGCCACACCATGAAAACGGATGATTTATTTCAGCAGGCAGTAACCCTGCTTGAGCGACTGATTGCCACGCCCTCCCTGTCGGGCCAGGAGGAACATACAGCCACAGTTATCAGTGATTTTTTGCAGGATCAGGGCGTAGAGGCCAGGCGGTTTAAAAACAATGTCTGGGCGGTGAACAAGCATTTTGACCCGCAAAAACCGACTGTCATGCTCAACTCGCACCATGATACGGTGAAGCCGGCTGCCGGTTATAGACGGCCGCCTTTTGAGCCGCAAATCGAGCAGGGGCGCCTGTACGGCTTGGGTAGCAACGATGCCGGGGGACCACTGGTTAGCCTGATAACTGCTTTTTTGTATTTCTACGATAAGCCCGGCTTGCCTTACAACATCCTGTTGGCTGCTACGGCCGAAGAAGAAATATCGGGGCGGCAAGGTATAGCGGCACTTATTAAGGAGTTGCCACCTGTAGCGGTGGCGATTGTGGGTGAACCTACCCGTATGCAGATGGCTATTGCCGAAAAAGGGCTGCTGGTGTTGGATTGCACGGTGCACGGTCAGGCTGCTCATGCTGCGCACGGAGAAGGCGTTAATGCCATTTATAAGGCTCTCAAGGATATCGAGCGTATCCGTACCTACCGGTTTGCCAAAGTATCTCCGTTGCTGGGCCCGGTTAAGATGACGGTCACCATCATTCAGGCCGGCTCACAGCATAATGTGGTGCCGGACACCTGCACCTATACCATTGATGTGCGCACCACCGATGCTTATACGCATGAAGAAATACTGGCCGAACTCAGTGCTATGCTGCAGGCAGAGATAAAGCCGCGCTCCTTGCGCCTGCGCCCTTCTGCAATCAGCCGGGACCACCCCCTGGTAATGGCCGGCAAGCAACTGGGTATGTCCACTTATGGCTCGCCCACTCTTTCCGACCAATCGCTGATAGACATCCCATCAATAAAACTAGGCCCGGGCGATTCCACCCGCTCACACACTGCCGATGAATATATTTTGTTGGATGAGATTGGCGATGGTATTTTAAAATATATAGAACTCTTGAAAATATTTTTCACCCAAAAATCAACAGCACATGAAACTATGGGATAAAGGCAAGAACACCTCGGCCCTTTTAGAAGCGTTTACCGTAGGTCACGATCGCGAACTGGATATGGAAATAGCCGCATTTGATTTGCAGGCTTCCATAGTGCATGTCAATATGCTGGCCGAAGTAGGCCTTTTGTCGAAGGATGAATGTGATAAACTGGTGCAGGAACTCGAGACTTTGCTTTCACAGGTGGAGGCTGGTAGCTTTAGCATTGGCCGGGAGTTTGAGGATGTGCATTCCAAAATCGAATATGAGCTTACCCAGCGACTGGGTGATACAGGCAAGAAAGTGCATACCGGCCGCTCGCGCAACGATCAGGTGTTGGTGGCCCTGCATTTGTATTTTAAAGAAAAGCTGCACGGCTTCCGCAAGCAGACCAGGGTGCTTTTCGATACGCTGCTTGCGTTGAGCGACAAGCATCGTGACAAGTACATACCGGGTTATACCCATATGCAAATGGCCATGCCCTCATCTGTGGGTTTGTGGTTGGGTGGCTATGCCGAGCTGTTGGTAGATGACCTGTTGCTGTTGAATGCTGCTCTGGCGGTGGCCGATCAGAATCCGCTGGGGTCGGCAGCCGGCTATGGCTCTTCTCTGCCGCTCGATCGCAGTCATACTACCCGTGCGCTGGGGCTGGCTACTCTGAAGTATAATGTAACGGCTGCTATGATGAGCCGCGGCAAGCTGGAGAAAACGGTGGCCTTTGCTATGGCCTCGCTGGCTGCCACGCTGGGGCGGCTGGCCAACGATATTATTCTGTATATGAATGAGAACTTCGGCTTCGTGAGCTTTCCCGATGAACTGACCACCGGCTCCAGCATTATGCCGCACAAAAAAAACCCGGATGTGTTTGAGTTGGTGCGGGCCCACACCAATCGTGTTCAGGCGCTACCGGCAGAGATTACCTTGCTGGTGAATAACCTCACCAGCGGCTACCACCGCGATTATCAACTCTTGAAAGAGGCGATGTTTCCGGCTGTTGCCTCATTGAGCAACTGCCTCGATATTGTGGTGTATATGCTTGGCAATATGACAATACGGGAAGACGTACTGGCGGCTGACCGCTATGATGTGCTGTTTACCGTAGAAAACGTCAACCGCCTGGTTAGCCGGGGAGTGCCTTTCCGCGATGCCTATCGCCAGGTAGCTGCCAAACTGGAGGCCGGTACTTTTGTGCCGCTGCGGCAGCTTGCCCATACGCATGAGGGTAGCCTCGGTAATCTTTGCAACCAGGCTATCCGGCAAAAATTTAATGCAGCATACGAGCAGGTGCCAGCCTTAGGGTTGGCCGACTGCAGCCAAGATTAGCCGTTCATCGACACCAGGAATTCGGCATTGTTGCGCGTGCCCTTGATCTTTTCCAGCAGGAATTGCATGGCCTCCTGTGAGTTCATATCGGCCATGAACTTACGCAATATCCAAATGCGCTGCAGCTCTTCCTTGTCCATGAGCAGGTCTTCTCTGCGTGTGCCGCTGGCTATTACATCTATAGCCGGGTAGATACGCTTGTTGGCCAGTTTGCGGTCGAGTTGCAGCTCCATGTTGCCGGTGCCTTTAAACTCTTCAAAGATCACCTCATCCATTTTGGAGCCGGTTTCGATCAGGGCGGTGGCCAGGATGGTCAGTGAGCCACCGTTTTCTACGTTACGGGCTGCCCCGAAGAAGCGCTTGGGCTTGTGCAGGGCATTGGCATCTACTCCTCCGGAGAGGATTTTACCCGAAGAAGGCACTACGGTATTGTGGGCCCGTGCCAGGCGGGTGATGGAGTCGAGCAGGATTACCACATCATGCCCGCACTCTACCATGCGCTTGGCTTTTTCGAGTACGATATTGGCCACCTTTACATGGCGCTCGGCCTGTTCATCGAAGGTTGAAGACACCACCTCGGCACGTACGCTGCGGGCCATGTCGGTAACCTCTTCCGGGCGCTCGTCAATGAGCAGGATAATCAGGTACACCTCGGGGTGATTCTCGGCAATGGCATTGGCTATTTCTTTGAGCAATACCGTTTTGCCGGTCTTCGGCTGGGCTACAATCATACCGCGCTGGCCTTTGCCGATGGGGGCAAACATATCCAGAATACGGGTGGAAAGCACATTGCTTTTGGTACTCAGGTTGAGGCGCTCATTGGGGAAGAGCGGAGTCAGGTACTGAAAAGGGATGCGGTCGCGTATCTCTTCGGTGGTGCGGCCGTTTACCGACTCTACCTTAAGCAGGGCAAAATATTTTTCGCCTTCTTTCGGAGGTCTGATCTCGCCTTTTACCGTATCACCCGTTTTCAGGCCAAACAGCTTGATCTGCGAGGGCGACACATAGATATCGTCTGGGCTGGCCAGGTAGTTGTAATCGGATGAGCGCAGGAAACCGTAGTTGTTGTCCTGCATGATTTCCAGTACCCCTTCGCTCTTGATGGCCCCTTCAAACTCACGAATGGTAGCCTGGATTTTTTTCTTTTTCTCATAACGCTCCTGGCGCTCCTGGTCTTCCGGGCTGGGCTCACGGGCCGGCTTTTCGCGGCCATTGGTTTCTTTCTCCACTTTCTCTTTCTTCTCTTCGGCAGCCGGAGCTTCTTCAGCCCTGGCTTGTTGCTTTCTGGGGCGCCCTCTGCGTGGCTTGGGGGCCTCCTCGGTAGCAGGTTCGCCTGCCTTGGCGCTGTCATCCAGCTCCAGGTCAAACGACTGCAGCAATTCCTCGGCCGATTTCTCCAGCTCGTCCAGTTTGCCGGCAAGCGGATCGGTGCTCTTTTCCTGTTTTACATTTTGGCGCTTCAGGCGGGCCGGTTTTTCTTCAGCCTCCTTACGCTCTTTTTTTTCGGGCAGTTCCTGCTCCGGAGTGTTGGCCTGGGCTTCCAGAATGGCATAGATAAGTTCTTGTTTAGGCAGTTTCTTATGATTTTTAACGCCCAGTTGCTCAGCAATTTCTCTCAGTTCGGAGAGAAGATACAGCTTTAGCTCTTCGATATTGTACATAGATAAAATGGTGTTTTTCCTTTAAAATAGGATATGCGATTTGTAAATTAAATTTTATTACCAAACGGTAAAAACATTGATAAAAACTCAGTAAATAATGTTTGAAGTGGTTTTTAGAACACTGAAACTACCACGTGAGGTGGTATTTGGTGCAAGTATAGGAGTTGTTGCCTTATAAATCAAACAATAGGCCAAATTTATTCGTTGTCAACCAGGTCTTCGGTAAGCGAAGTGAAAATAAGTTTACGGTAAAAAACGATACACCACAGCAGGTAAAATACCACGGCCCCGGCCATCCAGTACAGGCTGTCGCCCATCAGGTAGCGCACCCCGCCTATCAGCAGCAAGGCCGGGCTTAGCTTTAGTAAAAAGACCAGCCTGGTACGGAAGAAATGCCGGTGGTGCAGGCCAAGGCCCAGTCCTAATACCAGCACGAGTTCTCCGGCCAGAAAACCCAGGGGCAGCCCCCAGATGCTGTTGCTGGTCAGCCCCACGAGTGCCAGCACGCCCACTTCGGCTACCAGCGCACCTATAAACACATAGAGATTGAGGTTATCCTGGCGGTTGAGCAGGGCTTTGGCTTCGGCTGCATTGCGAAAAGCGCTAAGCAGCATAATCAGCCCGAAAAACGGCAGCAGGTATGGGTAGGCATCGTAGGTGTCTTTGTAGAGCAGGTGTATGGTTGTATCGTAATAAAAAAACACCGGAATACTGATCAGCCCCCAGGCCAGCAGTGAGGCTTTGTCTATCTTGTCGGGTGTGCGGGGCAGGCGTATTTCCTTAAAGAATGTCTGCACGATAATGCGCAGCCCTCCTTTATACACGATCAGCAGTTTGAGCAGGCCGTTGAGCAGACCGATGGTTTCAATCGCATAAAACCAGTTGGCGATAACCAGCACCCCTGGTACCAGCAGGGTGCCGGTAACCTGGTAAAGGCCTACTTTCAGGTATTTGTAATAAAAGCGCAGAAACTTTTTGCGCGGCCGGTAGAAATACTGCACCCCGTTGAAGCGGGCGGCAATGACACCGGCCAGAAAGATGCCGGCTGCCAGCAATACTATATACACCGGTACTACCTCCGGCCCCAGCCAGTAGCCGGTAGCTAGCACGCCCAGGTTGGGCAGGGCCACCCGCAGAAAACTGAGGCTGGCAGCCGCTATCGGCTTACCGTTGCCATACAGGGCGTAGTCGCCATTGAGGGCCACCAACGGGGCATAGCAGTAGATAAGCTGGGTGATATCGCCCTGTACCAGATAGCTGACCAGGCCGAAAGCCAGCACCAAAAAGCTCAAGGCCAGGCGTGACGACTGCGCCATTTTATAGTTGGCCCACCAGTTTTCACGGGTGGCTACGTTGCGGTTTACCGCCAGTTGGATACCAAAGGAAATAATGGCCGATACCAACATAACGGTAGAATCGACCAGGCCCAGATAACCCGATACCTCTTCGCCCAACTGCGTAAGGACGAAGCTGATGGTGATAATCGAGATCAGGTGCGACAGGCCGGTAAACAGGGCTACCCAAAAAACACGTTTAATCATAAGTATCGGGATGACATATCCGGCAGCAAAGTAAATGTTTTATTTGCAGAAGATACAACTATTGCCGCATGGCTTGTTATGATAAAGCGGTAGTCAAACAATCGAGAAAATCCTTGTAGTCTGAACTGCAACGGATGAAATGCTTATCCTTTTTCTCCAGTCCCTGCCAGGCAGCCGGTAGCTCCGGCAGGCGACCGGTAGCCTTTTCCACTGTATCGGCAAATTTGGTCGGATGAGCTGTCTCCAGAAAAATACCGGTGCCTCCGTTTTCCTTAAGCCAGGCCTCCAGCGCCAGGTAGCCTACCGCACCATGCGGGTCGGCCAGGTAGTTATACTCCCGGTAGAGCCGGGTGATAGCAGCCAGCGTTTGCTCATCATCAAAGCTATAACCGGCTATGTGCTGGCGAAAGCTGTCGAGGTTGTTGTCAAACAGGCTTTGCAACCGTTCAAAATTGGACGGATTACCCACATCCATAGCATTGCTTAAGGTAGCTATGGTAGGCCGCGGCTCAAAGTGGCCGCTTTGCAAATAAGCCGGCACCGTATTGTTGGCATTGGCGGCAGCCAGGAAGTGCTGTACCGGCAGGCCCATTTTTTGTGCCAGGATGCCGGCTGTCAGATTGCCGTAATTGCCACTGGGTACGGAGAAAACAATTTGTGTATGATGGCCGGCCAATTGCCCCCAGGCATAAAAATAGTAGATCATCTGCGGTAGCAAACGGGCTATATTGATAGAATTGGCTGATGTAAGGCCGTAGGTTGCCGCGAGTTGCCGGTCGTTGAAGGCTGTTTTTACCAGCCTCTGGCAATCGTCAAAATTACCGTCAATCGCCAGGGCATGGATATTGCCTCCCAGGGTGGTCATTTGCCTCTCTTGCAGGTCGCTTATTTTACCATAAGGATAGAGGATTACGACCTCGATATGCTCAAGCCCGTAAAAGCCGCTGGCCACTGCCGAGCCGGTATCGCCCGAGGTAGCCACCAGCACTACATTGCGTTGCTGGCGGTGGCGGTTGAGGTAGTTGAGCGTACGGGCCAGCAGGCGGGCGCCAAAGTCCTTGAAAGCCATAGTAGGGCCGTGGTAGAGTTCCAGGGCATACAGGTTGTCCGATAACCTGACCAGAGGGGCGGGGAAAGTAAAAGCTGTCCGGCATATCTCGTGCAGGGCGTCATCGGGGATGTCGTCATTTGTGTAGGGGTGCAGGATGATTTCGGCAATCTGTGGCAGCGAAAGTTCCGGCAGTTGCCGATAAAAATCAGCCGGTAATAAGGGAATGTCCTCCGGCATAAACAACCCACCGTCAGGCGCCAGCCCCTGGCGTACGGCCTGCCCGAAAGGGTATTTCAGGTTTTTGTTGCGTGTGCTGTAAAAGTTCATGATTTGCTTAGAATGCGGGTTCCAGTATGGTCGGGGCGGGTTATCCAGGCTTTTGCCCGGGTATCGTGCTTGTAAACCTTTTGCAAGGCGGCCAGCACCTGCCGGCTGCTGTCGGGGTTGTCGCAAACGGCAAACATGGCCGGTCCGGAGCCGGCAATAGCAAACCCCAGAGCGCCAGCTGCCAGGGCGGCCTGGCGGGCCTTTTCAAAGTGGGGTATCAGGGGCGAGCGGGCTGGTGCTGCCACATGATCTTCAATTGCGCGACCGAGCAGGGCAATATCCTGTTGCTGTATGGCCACGACCACCCCGGCAATATTGCCAAACTGCCTGATGGCGGTATGCAACTCCAGATGATCCGGCAATATCTTCTTGGCTGCGGAGGTTTTTATCACCACCCCCGGTCGCATGATTACCAGCCACAGCTTATCGGGAGGGGTCAGGGTGAGGACCTCCAGGGGTTGGGTGCTGCGTATTATACAAAAGCCACCAAGCAGGGCAGGGGCCAGGTTGTCGTAGTGCAAACTGCCCGAGGCCATTTGCTCACCTACTCCGGCCAGTTCCAGCAATTGGTGGTTGTCGAAAGGGCGGCCCAGCAGTTCGTTTACCCCTGCTGCTGCAGCACAGGCGCTGGCTGCCGAGGAGCCCAGGCCGCTGCCGGCCACTATTTCCTTGTGTATTTCGAAGCGCAGGCCGATGCGGCTGCCGGCAGCCGCCAGCACCGCTGCCCCTACGCGGGTAACAATATTTTTTTGCGGGTCAAGCGGCAGGTCCGGGTCGCCCGTGAGGCGGTTAATGACCAAGGTACCGGCAGGCGCCCGCTCTACTATAAGCCTGTCACCTGCACCCTCTATGGCCATGCCGAATACATCGAAGCCGCTACCCATATTGCCTATGGAGGCTGGGGCATATATTTCAACGCTTTTCATTATCAACAGGTAGGTTTGGCATGGGCCATGAGCAATACATCGGCAAATATACCACTTGCCGTAACTTCGGCCCCAGCCCCGGCACCCCGTACCAACAAGGGCTGCTCGGGGTAGCGCCTGGTATAAAACAATACGATATTATCCTTGCCCTGTAAATCGTAGAAAGGATGACCTGGGGCGATGGCCTGCAGGCCGGTTACGCCAGCGCCATTCTGATAACGCGCGGTGTACTTCGGTTGCTTGCCTGCTGCGGCTGAGGCAGCGTATAGTTGTTGGAAATGCGCTTCATGTTTTTTCAGGGCCTGTAAGAAATCGTTTACCGAAGCGGCTGTCTCACAGGCGGCCGGCAAAAACGACTCACTTCGCAGATCAGTTATATTGCAGGCTACACCTGCTTCGCGCATGAGTATCAATAGCTTGCGCTTTACATCCAGGCCACTCAGGTCGAGTCGCGGATCAGGCTCGGTATAGCCCTCATCCCTGGCCTGACGCACGATATCGGCAAAGGGGCGGCTACCGTCATAGTTGTTGAAAATAAAATTTAAACTGCCGGAGAGTACCGCCTCAATGGCCAGTATCTCATCACCACTTTGCACCAGGTTGTTCAGCGTAGAGATAACGGGCAGACCGGCTCCTACGTTGGTTTCAAACAAAAAGCGGGTACGATAGCGCTGGGCGGTTTGCTTCAGGTTTTTGTAAAATGTATAATCGGCCGAAGCGGCTATTTTGTTAGGGGTAACCACGGCTATGCTGTGGTGCAACACCTGTTCATAGAGGCGGGTTATTTCTTCGGAAGCCGTATTATCGATAAAAATGCTGTTGCGCAGATTCAGGCTAAACATTTTTTCAATAAATGTTGCCGGTTGCATGGCTTCGCCATCTGCCAGGCGGGTTTGCCAGTTGTCCAGGGTTATGCCTTCTTCGGCAAAGATCATTTTTTTACTGTTGGCCAGCCCGGCCACTTTTATATCTATGCCTTCGGTATGATAGAGCTTATCGGCCTGCTGATTTACCTGGCTAAGGAAGGCTTGTCCCACATTGCCGGTGCCGATGATAAAAAGATGCAGCCTTTTTATTGTTGAAAGAAAGAAATCTTCGTGCAGGCTGTTCAGGGCTTTTTTCAGGTGACGGGCTTCTATCACTACCGAGATATTGCGCTCCGATGATCCCTGGGCAATGGCTTTTATATTGATGCCATTGGCTGCCAGAGATGAGAACATCTTGCCGCTGACACCTACCTGATGACGCATGCTGGAGCCGATAACCGCCACAATGGCCAGGTCATCTTCGGTTTCGAGCGCATCTATACGGCCGGCAGCCATTTCCAGATTGAACTCTTCATTAATAGCGGTACAGGCGCGGCTACGGTCGGCTGTGCTAATGCCTACAGTGATAGTGTGCTCAGAAGAAGCCTGGGTTATCAATACCACATTGATGTTTGCCCTCGACAGGCTGGCAAACAACCGGTGCGAGATAGTAGGCACACCCACCATGCCACTGCCTTTGAGATTGAGCAGCGTGATACCCGAAATACTGGTGATGCCTTGCACTACTTTATGGTTGCCGGCTTCCTTTTGTATTAGTGTGCCCTCCTCTGCCGGATGAAAAGTATTTTTTATTCTTATAGGTATGCCAGCCTGCAGCACGGGCTGGATGGCAGGCGGGTAAATGACCTTGGCACCAAAATGCGACAGCTCCATAGCTTCTTCGTAGGACAACTTATCGATTACCCTGGCTTGTTTCACCATGTTCGGATCGGCCGTCATCATGCCGCTGACATCCGTCCATATCTGCAGTTCGTTGGCCTTGAGGCCGCGGGCAAAGATGGCCGCACTAAAATCGCTGCCCCCGCGCCCCAGGGTGGTGAGCTCTCCGCTGGCAGTGGCCCCGATAAAACCGGGACTCAGATACACCGTGTCCGTGCTGAGAGCCAACTTACCTAAGCGCTGCCAGGTTTCTTGATGGAGCAACTGCGCCTGACCAAAGTTGTTGTCGGTTATGATGTACTGGGTGGGGTCTAGCAATTCGCAGGGGAAATGCCCGCTGAAAAAGGCGTGAATAATATAGGATGACAATTGTTCACCAACGGCCATTATTTTGTCATTGACTCTTGGCGTGGCTTCACCCAATATGCGAATACCCTGGATGGTTTCTTGCAGAAAAGCACATTTCCCCTCCAGATAAAGCCGTGCCTTCTCTAGTTGTTTACCGGTTAGTAACTCTTCTATTACCTCTAAATGTGTGGCACGGATTTCCTTTATCGTCTGTTGAGCGCCAGAGATGTCTTGTACGGCAAGGCCGGTTAAGCGGGTAAGCTGGTTGGTAATACCGCCCAGAGCCGACACCACTACCACCAGTGGGTCAGTGCTGCGCTGGTTGCTGACGATGTCCTTGACAAGTTTTATGTTGGTGGCAGAGGCAACGGAAGTGCCACCGAATTTCAGTACTTTCATTTTTTGGAAAAATAATTTTGGAAAAAGACAAAAGGCAGAATGCCTGTGTGCGAATAATATATTACCTGCTAACCCCCAAGGGGGTAATGGTGATGATGGTGCAGGCAATCGCGCGATTTCTCATGACAAAAAAGTCAAACTATTTTGCAATAGAAGGCAAGGAAACGGTGGTAAGCAAGAAAAAGCCGGAAAATTTACAATTCGCTTGCTGCGGGGGTAAAGATTTGAAAATTCTCCTAACTTTATATTTCATTCGATAATCATGAGCGAAGCCAAGAAAAAACTTTTTTTACTGGATGCCTATGCCCTGATATACCGGGCTCATTTTGCTTTTAGCAAAAACCCGCGCATCAACTCCAAAGGCCTGAATACCGGGGTGATGATGGGCTTTACCAACTCGCTGCTGCAGGTACTGGAAAAGGAAAAACCGACTCACATCGCAGTGGCATTCGACACTTCGGAACCTACCTTTCGCCACAAGCGTTATCCGGAGTATAAGGCACACCGTGAGGAAACGCCCGAAGACATCCGGGCGGCTGTGCCCTGGGTGCGCAAAATCATCGAAGCCTTTAACATCCCTATCCTGGAGAAGGATGGGTATGAGGCCGATGACATCATCGGTACGGTGGCCAAAAAAGCAGCACAGCAGGGCTTTGAAGTGTATATGATGACGCCCGACAAGGATTTTGCCCAGTTGGTTGACGACCACATTTACCTGTACAAGCCGGCCTACATGGGCAATGCCGTAGATGTAATGGGGGTGCCCGAGGTGTTGCAGAAATGGCAGGTAAACAAGGTGGACCAGGTGCGCGATATCCTCGGCCTGCATGGCGATGCCTCCGACAACATACCCGGCATACCGGGTGTAGGCGCCAAAACGGCCGTCAAATACGTGCAAGCCTACGGTTCGGTAGAGGGACTGCTGGAGCATGTAGATGAGCTCAAGGGCAAGGCAAAGGAAAATGTGGAGAAATATGGGCAGCAGGGTTTGCTCTCCAAAGAGCTGGCTACCATCAACACCGAGGTGCCTATAGATATTGACCTGGAAGCCATGCGCTACAGCGGGCCGGACAAGGAAAAGCTGGCCGCCATCTTTCGTGAGTTGGAGTTCCGCACTCTGGCACAGCGGGTGCTGGGCGAGGAAACAGCCAAATCGGGCCCGGGGAAAGATGTGCAGCTCTCCATGTTTGGCGATGCCAGCCCTGAGCAGGAGCAGGATGCCGGCATGGCTACCATTGCCTCGCAGGAGCACAACTATCATTTGGTGGAGGCTGACCAGCTTGAGCAACTGGTAGAGTATCTGCTTGTGCAGGAGGAGGTTTGCTTTGACAGCGAAACCACCGATGTAAGTGCTATGGAGGCCGAGCTGGTGGGGCTGTCGTTCAGCTATCAGGCCGGAGAGGCCTATTACGTGCCGCTGCCCGAAGAAGAGGCTGCGGTAAAACAGCTACTGGAGCAATTGCGACCTTTTTTCGAGTCAGAAAAGATTTTGAAAATAGGCCAGAACCTGAAGTACGATATTCTGGTACTCAAAAAATACGGTTTTGAGGTGAAGGGGCCGTTGTTCGATACCATGCTGGCGCATTATCTGATCGACCCCGACAGCCGCCACAACATGGAGGTGCTGGCGCAACATTACTTGCAGTACACGCCTGTATCCATCAAAACACTGATTGGCGGTAAGGGCAAACCGGCCACCATGCGTGATGTGCCGTTGGATAAACTGGTGGAATATGCTTGCGAAGATGCCGACATCACCCTGCAGTTGAAAACCAAACTACAACCGGAAATTGAGCGGCTGGAGCTGCAAAAATTATACTATGAAGTAGAGTTGCCCTTGCTGCGCGTGCTGGTGGAAATGGAATTTACCGGGGTGAAGATCGATACCGAGGCCCTGCGCACCATGTCGAAAGAGCTGCTGGAGGAAAGCCGCAGGGTGCAGGATGAGATTTACCGCCTGGCGGGGGAGGAGTTTAACATCGCCTCACCCAAACAACTGGGCGTTATTTTGTTTGAAAAATTGCGCCTGGCCGAAAACCCAAAAAAGACCAAAACCGGCCAGTATGCTACCGGTGAAGAGATCCTGTCGCAACTGGCGCGCCATCATGAGATAGCCGCCAAAATACTGGAATTCAGGGAGCTGCAGAAGCTGAAATCGACTTATGTAGATGCCCTGCCGGGCATGATCAGTAAGTTTGACGGGCGCATTCATACCAACTACAGCCAGACGGTGGCCGCCACCGGCCGCCTGAGCTCGAACAATCCCAATTTGCAGAATATCCCCATCCGCACCCCTAAAGGGCGGGAGATTCGCAAGGCCTTTGTGCCGGGCAGCCGCACGGCTGTCATCCTGTCGGCCGATTACTCGCAAATCGAGCTGCGTATTATGGCCTCTTTTGCCCGCGACAAGCAGATGATTGCGGCCTTCCACCAGGGGCGCGACATCCATGCCACCACGGCCGCCAGCATTTTCAAAGTGCCGTTGGAGGAGGTCACCCCTGAGATGCGCAGCATGGCCAAATCGGCCAATTTCGGTATTATATACGGTATCTCGGCCTATGGGCTGTCGCAAAACCTGGGCATCCCGCGCAAGGAAGCGGCTGCCTTCATAGAGAGTTACTTCAGGGAGTTCCCGGCCGTAAAGGCCTATATGGAGAAGGTGATTGCCGAGGCGCGTGAGCGCGGCTATGTGAGCACCATCCTGGGGCGCAAGCGCTATCTGCGCGATATCAACTCACGCAATGCCACCATGCGCGGTTTTGCCGAGCGCAACGCCATCAACGCCCCCATACAGGGCACGGCTGCCGATATTATCAAGGTGGCCATGATCAACATCCAGGAATGGCTGCACAACCACAGTCCGGCCACCAAAATGATTATGCAGGTACATGACGAACTGGTGTTTGAGGTGCCGGAAAAAGAGCTGGACAAGGTGCAGCCGGAGGTAAAGCGGCTGATGCAAAATGCTATTAAGCTGGAGGTGCCGCTGGAAGTAAGCATGGGCTATGGTAAAAACTGGCTGGAAGCGCACTGATGAACGCACGCCACTGCTACAGGTAAATCCTCACCGGCACCAGGATGGCTTTGGGGAAG
>WFNR01000138.1 GCA_015488485.1 Cyclobacteriaceae bacterium
AAAACAAACCCCAACCGAGGGGTTTGTCAGGGGTGTTGAAATGTGGAAAACACTACTGACCAGGATTATGAAGAAATTGTATAATTTTGATAACAATGAAAATCGGCCATACACACAAAAGGGGATATTACCATTTATCGCAGAAAATCTTGTCAAATTCATTGTCGAAAAAATTTAAACCTCTGTATCTGTAGTTTGTAAGGAGCGACTAATTATAAGGCTACAAATTGAGCCCAAGTACGTTAAACAATTTCCCTTTGGACTTGAGGAGTAGATATTCCAATTCTACAGCTTTCAGATTGTTTTCAATTAATTTGGACTCTCTCGAATTTATAAGAAATAATGAACTCTCACCAATTTCAAACTTGCGCTCTTCTCCGATCAACAAGGTGGTGTAATCCGTTATTATACGACTTGTTATTGCTATTTGCTTTTCGTATGAGGAGATTTCTTGCTGTATTGCATCCAATTTATTTATTAAGTCCAGTTCTGTAGCCTTTTTCTCAAATTCTACTGAACTAATTTTGTAACTAACTAGTTTTAAACTGGCTCTTTCTTTTCTTAAGAACAGCGGGAGGTTTACCGTTAGACCAAATTTGTAGTTGCTAGTGTTATATGAACTGATTGACAGAGGTATTTCGTTCAAAAAATTGTATTGCAAATTTATTTGGGGAAGTAAATTGTTTTTTTGAAGACGTTGTTCTACCTCTAAACTACCTTTCTTAAAATCTAAAGCTTGCAACTTCGGATGAGAGGACAAAAGGGCCTCCACTACAAGGCTATCCAACCTTAGAGCTTTATCTATGTAATTGCTTAAAAGTGTATCGGGTAAAACATTGCTTTGAAGTTCTACAGGTACATCATCGATCCATAAAAAATTGGATAATTCCAGGGTTGTTTTGATATAATTCAGATTGGCTTTTTCCAGGCTCAGTTTACGGTTATGGTAGGCAATCCGGGCTTCTGTTGTATCGATTGCCGGTAACTCACCCAATGTATGGCTGTTTTTTACTACTTGAAATCTTTGTTCGGCATTAGTTAAAAAACGCTCGTAAATTTCTTTTTCCCTGTATGCTCTTAACCATTTAAAATATGTAATGGTAGCCTTGTAAAGGATTTCGTTAACAAGCAACTGGTTTGTGGCGGCAGCTTGTTTTTGAAATAATTTAGCTTGTCGCAAGGTAGCCATTCTTTCGTTGATCAACAGTCCTCTTGCCAAAGAAACAGATACGCCTATGTTATAAAGGCCGTTGTCGGGCAGGTTCGCTTCCGGATTGAGATAAACACCTGAAGTTTGCTCAAAACTACCCTTGAACTCAATGCCATACCACGTGGGGATTTTGAATATAGCATTTAATTTGTTAAAGTATTCAATGTCATCATACTCCTTGTTGTTGTAGTTCAGGGCAAATTTCGGATCAAATAAACCTCTGGCTTTCAAAAGATTAGCCTCGCTCTCGCTAAGCAGCAGATTGGCTTGCTTTACTATCGGGTGATATTTTTTTACATAGCCCAGGTATTCGGTGAAGGATAATATCCGAACTTCCTGACCAAATATTGTGCTTGCCTGTAATAAAAATAATATAGCTATAAAATTTCTGGACATTTATTTGCTCTCCTTTTTCTCCACCTGCTTGTTATGTGAGTAAAAATTAGGGGGGAAGCCGTTTATTTGCCGCCACAATTCATACCAAACCGGCACATCGTTTAATAACGCAATGGTTCTGGCACCCGAACCTACCCGAATAGCATCCGGCCATTTATGATCGTCTTTGTCGGGGGCAAGTAATATTCTGAACATCCCATTTTCGCTTATGGAGTTTTCTATGGCTACTACTTTTGCACCGTAGGTACCGTATGACACGGTCTCCCAACCCGTAAATACAATAGCCGGCCAACCGTCAAATTGTACCCGCACTCTTTGACCTATCGCGATCAAGGGCAAATCTATGGGACGCACATAGGTTTCTACCGCCAGTTCATAATCTGAAGGCATAATAGTTACAATGCTTTCCCCTTCTTTAAAGGTCTCGCCAATTCCTCCTTTTAGCGCTTTGTTTATATAGCCGTTTTGCGGGGCTGTAACATAATGTAAGGTCTTTCTTTTGGAGTAATTTGTATAGCTGTTCTCCAGTTTAAGTATTTCAGCTTGTGTGTTGAACTGAGAGGACTGTGCGATATATAAATCACCTTGTGCTTTGGCTATTTTATCGGTATAATAGGCTTTTAGCCGGTCTATTTCAAGCTCGGCATTTTTTAATTTGTTTTGTTGAGAAACATACTTGGCTTGGGCTGCTTGAAGTTTTATTCTCTTAGCTTCTACATCTTTGGTGGCTTTTAATCCTTCGCGTTGTAATGAAATAACCCGATCATATTGTGTTTGGGCTATGTTTAAGTTGGTTTTGGCTGCTTCCAATTCAATCTGATTGCTAACTACTTTGAGTCTTGCCTGTTGCAATTTGAGCCTTTGCTCATTTTGCAGGGCAGTAATCTGATTTTGCAGGGCTTTCGTCTTTCCCTGATAAGCCTTGAATGATTGCGATTTTGACTGAATCTGGCTGCCTGTTCGCTCAACCAAATTTTCATCAAAATAGTCACTTTTTATTTCCGATATTCTTAAGATAGTGTCTCCTTTTTGCACGTAATCACCTTCCCGTACAAACCACTCTTCTATACGGCCCGGGATAGGCGATTGTATTGTTTGTGGTCGGTGATCGGGCTTTAAGGTGGTAACATAGCCCCTTCCGGTTACATTCTGCGTCCAGGGCACCAGAAGGATAATAAATACCGCCCCTAAAAATATCAAGGACAATCTGTTGAACTGCCTGTAGTATTTTTTGTCGGCAATAAGTCTGCAGGAATTGAACTCTGCAAACGGCCAGCTTTTATCAATGGAATTCTTTGATATATTTAGCATACTGTTATCATTTTATATGTATTTGACCATCCCTTAATTCGACATATTCTTTACAGCCGTTTTTCCAGTATTGGTTGTTGCTCACCACCAACAACGCCCACGGATTTGTCGGGTCGCTGAGAAAGTCTATGATACTTTGTGTTTCAGCTTCATTAAACTGGTCCAAAGCATCTTCCAGGATCAAAAGTTTCGGTTGCTTCAGAATGGCTCTTGCCAGAACTATCTTTTTTGCCAACGTATAGGATGTTTGTTTTCCTTCAGGATAAACAATAGTATTTAGTCCATCCGGTAGTTGTTTTATATAGTCAGATAGTCCAAGAATGTCCAACACACGTAGAATATCTTTGTCCTTGATGAGTTTATTGCCAAAAGTAAGGTTGTCTCTAAGTGTTGCTTCAAACGGAAACTCATCTGAAAGTGATGTGCCTACATACGACCGATAATGGTTTATTTTGAGTGCTTTTAATGATAGCCCGTTTACATATATATTTCCGTTTGTGGGCTCCAGCACCCCCGATATTATACGTAATAAACTCGATTTTCCGGAACCGCTTTTTCCTTGAATGAGAATTCTGCTGGCAGGGTTTATCTTCAACGAAATATTTTTTAAAATCGGGTATTCCCGATGGGGTACGCTGTAAGTTATATTCTCCAGTTCAATATGCATTCCGTGATCAAGGTCAATTTCTTCGCCTTTTTGATGCTCCAACTGCATATCCATTATTTTTCCCAGTTTTTCCAGAGAGGTTAACATATCATAGAATGTTTCCAACCCTAGAATTAGTTTTTCGATAGATGAGATGACCAGCAAAATGATGATTTCAGCAGCTACAAATTGCCCGATGTTGAACTCCTGATTTAAAACCAAAACACCCCCGATTAACAACAGAGCGGCTATTATAATAGCCTTGACGGCAATCATCTTTATGTACTGTATTTTCAGTACACCAAAGTGCTTTTCTCTTGATTTAATATAGTTCTCTACTAAAATATCATTCTTGCTTAATGCTAAATTTGTTTTTCCGGACAGTTTAAAACTGGTAAGGGAGCGTGCTACTTCTTGAATCCAGTGTGCAACTTTGTATTTAAACTTTGACTCTTCCAAACTTGTTTCCAGGCCTTTTTTTCCAGTATATTGGAATAATAAAAAAACAGAAGCCAGTAGAATAATACCGAAAACAATAAATAACGGGTGGTAAAATGAAAGTAGGACAAGGGCAAAAACCACTTGCAGTAAAGCCGTAGGAATATCTATGAGAACTTTGGATAAACCCTTTTGAATAGTCAGAGTATCAAAGAATCTATTTGCAAGTTCTGGTGGGTATGAGTTTCCGAATACTTCCGTTTTTATTTTTGGGAAGCGATAGCTTAATTCAAAGGCAGATTTGACAAAAATACGCTGTTGTATGGTTTCTATTATCCGTAGTTGCATCAATTGCAAAACCCCGGAAAATATTACACCAAAAGTAACCAGTGTAACCAGAACTATCCATGAAGTGGATATTTCAGCCCCCTGAATGAGGTTTACGATTACCTGTATTCCTAAGGGCAACGATAAGGCTACCAGGCCGGAAAATATCGCGTAATAAAATACCTGCAGAATGTCTTCTCGTTCAAGAGAAACCAATCCTACAAAACGCTGCCAGGGCGTTAGCTTATCCTCACTCATTTTCGTCAATGTTTAGGGTTCGAAAAACCATATCCGTCAAAAACTGAGTAAGGGATTTGCCTTTCTTATAATCTGTAATGCCGGGGAAATGGTCCTTTAGAAAATGTTGATGCAAGGAGGTTTCTATGGTGGTACTTGCTAAACTCGCAGCATAGTCATATTCAGGTAATATTTCCAAAATAATATTTTTAAGCCCGTTAATAAGTCTTTTATACACATTAAAATACCCCTCCCGGTTTTCCTTGTCTACTTCCTTTGTCAGAAAAGACTTTGGACTTTCACTAATCATCACTTGATTTAATTTAACTACATCAATATGTGATTTGAAGGTGTTCCCCTTGGTGGGGTTAGTTGTTATTTCAATGGCTTTTCTTAACTTTTCAATCGGATTATTTATGCTATATGTTTCAACAACAAGCCTGTATTCCATCCAGGTCCAATACCAACTGGATAGGTAGACAAGCAACTTATGTTTGTTGTCAAAATAACGATAGATAGAGCTTTCGTTGGAGCCGATTTTTTCTCCTAATTTTTTAAATGTGAATGCTTCAAAGCCTATTTCGTTTAATAGATCAATACTGTGTTCAAGAATTCTCCTTCCCAGGTTTGATGATTCAGGATCCTTGTTATAGATGGTTTCCTGAACGGAAATTTTTAAATTAGAGAGTAATACCTCCATAGTAAGTTTAAATATTTGCAAAGTTAATAGTAATACCATTAAAATAGTGTGTAATTTTATTTTTTTTCATTGTTGTCCGGTAAAATTGATGGTCCAGCCCCCTATTAATCGGACAATTTAATTTTCAGGCTTAATGATACACATTTTTCTTCATAATATTGCATCAGCGAGGGACGACCGAAGGTGACCTTCGCACCGATGGTTGTTGAAGTGTATCGGGCCCGTTCACTTCTAAAGGTAAATCCAGCCCGGCATCGAGCCGGTCTGCATTTAAGCGAGGAACTTCCCTCAGGCTCCCATTCCCCGATAGTTCCTGATAGGGGATGTTAAGGACAAATCTCACCTTTTTGTTTTTCAATTCAAAGCGGTTAATCTTTCCCTCTTGCCATAGCTGCCAGAATAACATGGGTGGCAGGTTCTATTGAGATAGTCTCCCTCCAGGGCGATACCCATAAATGCATCCTTCAGGCCAACCTTAAACAGCACCCGGGCAGTATCCGCTTGCGGATCATAACGCACCAACTCCCCGGCTTCGGTAGCTAATAAGAGCATATTTTGTCAATCGGATTATTCGCGCCAAAACTACATATTATACTCCGATAAATTATTATCATCAAGTCAATCAGTCAATCACAATCACTACCATTTATCCCAAAATAGAAGTAAAGCATTTAGCTAAACGGTAAGATTTTTATATTTGTAAAATGTTTGTTCTCAGGCATATCGTTGTTATCCCTGTACTAGCTATTATTTTGCTGCACACTATAGTGGTGCACGAGCATTGGCATAGTAGTAAAGATGCTTGCCAGATAAACCTACCCAAAACAAGTGTATCATTATTAGATGGGTTGGGTTTTGCCCTGGCTGTTGACCACGGGGCCGGCCACCTGGAACACTACATAAGTATAGATAATCATTTATTCTATCCCCCTGCGGTTATTTGGTCCTTTTCGTTGGTACCCCCAACCAGCCAGCTACGCAGGCCCCACATATCAATACCCCTGCCTGACACCTCTGACCCGCGGAATTTCTACCTGCGTGGCCCTCCACAACTAGGCTAATCGTCTATTCTGCGGGTCTTACCCATTTCCATAATAATCATCTATTATTAACCAAAAAATTCGGTTATGATAAGCCGTATTATCGCATTTTCATTAAGAAATAAATTAGTCATTGGACTAAATGTAATCGCCATGATTATCACCGGTGTCTGGGCGATGCGCACCCTGCCCATAGATGCAGTACCCGATATTACCAACAACCAGGTACAGGTGGTAACAGTATCGCCCTCACTGGTACCACAGGAGATCGAGCAGTTCATCACCTACCCCATCGAGATGGCCGTAGCCAATATTCCCGATGTAGTAGAAGTGCGCTCCATTTCGCGTTTCGGCCTCTCCGTTATCACCATTGTGTTCGAAGACAAAGTACCCATTCTGGATGCCCGCCAGTTTGTCAAAGAGCAGCTGGCTATTGCTGAAACTGAAATACCCCCCGGTCTTGGCAAACCGGAAATGATGCCTATTACTACCGGCCTGGGGGAGATCTACCAATACACACTGGTGGTAGATGAGCCCTACCGCAATCGCTATGATGCCATGCAGTTGCGTACTATCCAGGACTGGATAGTAAAGCGCCAGTTGAACGGCATAAAGGGAATTATTGAAATCAGTAGCTTTGGCGGCTATCTGAAGCAGTATGAGATTGCCGTTGATCCTAAAAAACTAAGCGAACTGGAGGTAACCATACCGGAAGTGCTGGATGCCCTGGAGCGCAACAATCAGAATTCCGGGGGCAGCTATATTGCCAGCGGGCCAAACGTATTCTATATCCGTACCGAAGGTATAGTCAAGGATTTCCATGACATTGAGAATATTGTCATCCGGCAAAATAATGGCATCCCTATCCTGGTAAAAAACATCGGCCGGGTCAAGTTTGGTTATCCGCCACGCTTTGGCGCCATGACCAAAGATGGCCTGGGTGAAACAGTAGGCGGCATTACGCTGATGCTCAAAGGCGCCAATTCTTCCGAGGCCATTGAAAACGTACACCAGCGCATTGAACAGGTGCAAAAATCATTACCCGAGGGCATTCGTATCGAGCCCTACCTCGACCGCTCAGTGCTGGTTGGTAAAACCATCCGCACGGTAAAGAACAATCTGCTGGAAGGCGGTATCATTGTAATCCTGGTACTTATCCTCCTCCTGGGTAATCTGCGGGCCGGCCTAATCGTAGCTTCGGTAATACCACTGGCATTGCTGTTTGCTTTTATTATGATGCATATCTTCGGTGTTTCGGCCAACCTGATGTCACTGGGCGCTATCGATTTCGGTATTGTAATAGACGGGGCCGTGGTAATAATAGAAGCAGTTCTGCATTTTATGCTATTGCAATATGCCGGTAAAAAGCTCAGCCAGCAGCAAATGGACAAGGCCATTCTAAATACCTCCTCCTCTATCATTGGTTCGGCAGCCTTTGGCGTTTTTATTATCCTGATTGTATTTGTACCTATCATGACTCTCACCGGTATTGAAGGCAAGATGTTCCGGCCGATGGCCCAAACAGTTTCATTCGCCATTTTAGGAGCTTTTATTCTTTCTATCACCTATGTGCCAGTGGCCGCCAGTCTGTTGCTCAGCAAGCATATCAAGAAAAAAAGCAGCCTGGCAGACCGTATTGTCGGTTATCTGAAACGTCTTTATCGACCAACCCTTGAATACGCACTAAACAAAGCATATTGGGTACTGGGTCTGGCCATGGGATTGTTGCTGATAACTGTTCTGGTCTTTCTCCGCATGGGTGCCGAATTTATTCCTACGCTAGAGGAGGGCGATCTGGCCATGCAAATGACCCTGCGACCGGGTAGCTCGCTGGATGCCAGCATCCGCACCAGTACCCGGGCGGAACGCATCCTACTCAATAATTTCCCGGAAGTAAAACATGTAATCTCCAAGATAGGCACTGCCGAGGTGCCCACCGACCCCATGGCGGTAGAAGAGGCCGATATTATGATCATTCTAAAACCCAAAGAAGAATGGGTATCGGCTGCCACCCGCGAAGAGCTGGTAGAAAAAATGAAAGCCAAATTGGGAGCAATCAAAGCGGCCTCTTTCGAGTTTACACAGCCTATTCAATTGCGCTTTAACGAACTGATGACCGGTGCCAAAACCGATGTAGCCATCAAGATTTTCGGGGACGATATGGATGTACTTTACCGGCAAGCCCAATTGGCGGCAGCCATTATTGAAAAAGTTTCAGGTGCCGGAGATATCAAAGTAGAACAAACAGAGGGTTTACCGCAAATGGCGGTCACCTTCAACCGCGAAAAAATTGCCCAGCATGGCCTGAATATCGAAGCCCTGAACCGGATAATCCGTATAGCATATGCCGGAGAAAGGGCGGGCGTGGTGTATGAGAATGAGCGTAGGTTTGATATGGTGGTTCGCCTTGACAAACGTGAGCATTTTAAACTCAGCAGGTTGTTTGTGCTAAATGCCAACAACCAAATGGTACCGCTCTCCGAACTGGCGTCCATGGAAATCAAAAACGGCCCTATGCAAATAACCCGTGAAGATGCCCACCGCAGAATATCGATTGGGGTGAACATCCGCAACCGTGATGTGGCCAGCTTTATCGAAGAAGTTCACCAAAAACTAGAGCAGGGCCTGCAATTGCCCCCGGGCTACTACATCAAATACGGGGGGCAGTTCGAAAATCTCGAAGCTGCCAAAGCACGGCTGGCCCTGGCGGTACCGGTCTCACTGGGGCTGATTTTCGTCTTGTTATTCTTTGCCTTTAACTCGGTAAAATATGCGATTATGATCTACACAACCGTACCCATGTCCGCCATAGGCGGGGTTTTTGCTCTTTACTTCCGGCAGATGCCATTCAGTATCTCGGCCGGAGTGGGCTTCATTGCTCTGTTTGGTGTAGCCGTGCTAAATGGCATTGTGCTGATCAGCTATTTCAACCGCCTGAAAAATGAAAGCAATACCGACATTCGCACCCTGGTAATTAATGGCGGTATGGCCCGCCTACGACCGGTAGTTATGACGGCAGCAGTAGCTTCTTTCGGTTTTCTACCCATGGCTCTGTCAACCACAGCCGGTGCCGAAGTGCAAAAGCCGCTGGCCACTGTAGTTATTGGCGGCCTGGTATCCTCTACACTGCTCACCTTGGTATTACTGCCGGTGATCTACTATCTGGTTGAAAAGAAAAAATCCGCGATGCCGCGCAAACCTGTAGTTGTAGCTATGGTAGCACTAGCTCTTTGCATCCTGGCTGGTGCACCAGCTCAAAGCCAGGCTCTTACCCTTGAAGCCGCTATAGACTCGGCCCTGCAGCGCAATGAGCTATTGCAAAATGCTCGCCTGGATATCGAGCGGGCTGCACACCGGCAAAAAGGCGCTACCATCCTGGGGCCTACTACCTTGAGCCTTACCTACGGACAAATAAATACAGCGGTAAATGATACCTATCTTAGCATAGATCAGGAATTGGGCAATCTGCTGCAGCAGGCAAAATCGGCCAATGCTCTGCGGGCGCAAGAAAAAGTACAGGAAGCTACTTATAGTCTACTGGAACGCAGGCTAAAAAGAGATGTAAAAATAGCCTGGCAAGACCTGCTTTACCGGCAGGCTGTTGTCCGCTTATACAATCACCAGATAGAGGTAATCGAGCGTTACCGGCAGCAGGCTACCCGCAAACGGGAAGCAGGTGAACTCAGTCAATCGGAGCTGGGTTTAATCGTGCTCGAACAAAGCGATATGTTGCGCCAACTGGCCCTGGCTGAAATAGACTATGCTGATGCCCTGGAAAATTTCAAACAGCTAACAAAAATCTCAACAATAAATAACCTGGCCGATACCCTGAAACTACTTCCCTTCAACCTCGACAGCCTGCAGCAGGAACTGCATACAAGCTTACTGGCACCCTATCAGGCCGCCTTGCAATACAGCCAGGCTCGCATAAAAGCTGCCTCATCTGGCTATTTTCCGTCTATCAGCCTGGGGTATTTCAACCAAAGCATTGACGGCCAGCGCAATTTTCAGGGCATTCAGGGTGGCCTGGCCATTCCACTTTGGTACAAGCCGCACAAACAAAAAACTGCTATCGCCAGGCTGGAGGCCACTCAGGCAGCAAATATGTTGAACTACCAACGCACCATTTATGAAACCCGCTATCGCAATGCGCTCGACAAGCTGAAGAAAGTTTATCAACTATATCGTAACAACAGCACTTACTGGCGTGAACATCATAATCAACTGATGCAAGCGGTGGCCGTTGAATTGGAGTTGGGAGAAATCGATTATTTTAAATATGCACAAATAACCACCCGGGTTTTGTCAACAACAATCAATCGTTACGACCTGATAAATAAACTTAATAAAGCCTTGATAGAAGTAGAATTTTACAGCCATGAATAAATACAAAATCTCTTTTCTGATGGTTGCCAGCCTGATGGCCTGCCAGCCAGCCCACGAGCAAAGCAGCAAACGGTTAGCAAACGGCACAACCAGTCAGCCGGTTATTACCCAAATCAGCAAGCGCCTGATTACCGATATTGTGGAGTGTACCGGACGCATTGATGTACCTCCCAATCAGCGGGCGGCCCTATATACCCCCATCGGTGCCGTAGTATCCGATATCCAGGTATTACCGGGCGATTTGGTTCAACAAGGCCAAAAGCTTTTTACGCTTACCCATCAAAACATCGTGAAAGTGCAGGAAGATTATTTGATTGCCAGGAGCACCTATGAAACAGAAAAGGTGAATCTGGAGCGCAAAAAGGTACTGTACGATAATCAAAGCATATCGCAACGCGAGTACCGCACAGCCCAACATCGTTTTAATGTAGCCCGGGCAAGCTATCTGAGCCTGCGGGAGCAACTTACCCTTATTGGGTTGTCACCCGCCATGGTAGAGGCCGGCAACATTAGCAGCAGCTTGATTTTCAAGGCGCCCATAAGCGGCTTTGTAGCAGAAATTATGGCAGTTTCAGGCTCTTATATTGATGTAAACACTCCAATTCTTACTCTCGTTAATACCGATCATAAACATGTGGAACTGCAGGTTTATGCCGATCAGATAAACCGTGTAAGACCGGGGCAGGAGGTGCGCTTTCATCTGGCCGGTAATGACACCGAGTATCAGGCGTACGTGCATCTGGTAGGCAAAGAAGTGCAGGAAGACACGCGCACCATAACAGTACATGCCCACTTGCATGAAGAAAATGACCCCAACCTGATTGTCGGCTCCTACCTTTATGCCGGCATCCTGGTTAATGCCGACTCCTTGTACAGCCTGCCGGTAGATGCCATAGTTCAGTTAGGCGACCAACAGGTTGTGCTGCTACATGAAAATAACAATCTTGTTCCCTATCAGGTGCAAACCGGCAAAACCTTTAAAGGCTATGTACATATCCTGAACTATCAAGAATTACTCAAGAAGAATATTGTTGCAAAGGATGCATATTACCTGTACGATAGCCAAAACGAATAGTAAATACCACTATAACCGCCCCTGCAGGCAGCCATAGCGGTAAAATACTATTATTTATACTCCTTCAAAAACTGTTCAAACGGCTTGATTTCCAGCCCTTTGAGGTTGTATTTGGTGGCTGCCTTCTCCAGCCTGGCCAGCTCTTTCGATTTGATGTAAGAGAACCTGGTCTGCGCATCATTCAATTCCTTCACCAGCATTGTCATGTTTTTGTACTGGGTGTTGGAGGGTCGCTGATAGTTGGATGCCACCGTACTGTACAGATTACCGAGTTTTTCCCGCAGTTGCTTTTTGGCGGTACCTACGTAGTTGTCACCGGTAGTGATTACCAGTTCCTTCTTAAGGTCATTCAGGCGAGCCTCCAGCGCAGCCGCTGATTTCCTTAGCTTCTTGTTCTCTTCGGCCGCTTTGTTGGCATAGGCTATAGTCTCATCAATCTGGTACACCAGGTAGGCCAGCTCCTGAATCTTGTTGTACAGTTCCCTCACCATTTTCTCCTGGGCCTTGCGGTCGGCCAGCGGTATGCCGGCACTCTCATCATAGAGCAGTTCGATTTGGTGTTTGTACTGTTTCTTACCTTTGTTCATCACCACGGTATAGGTGCCGGCCGGTACGCGCGGCCCAAAGAACCCCCCGAAGTCGAATGTCTTGCCTTTGGCCACCTTGGGTGGCGGCATGCGGTAGTTCCAACTCACTATGTTGATGCCTTTCTTTTTGCCGGCCTCCAGATCGGCCACTTTATTACCATCTTTGTCCTGCACTTCCATGGTCATTTTGCCAAATACATGGCGCTTTTTCAGGTAATAAACAATGCGTGCCGAGCGGTCCGGGTTGGGGCCTATATACTGACTGCCGTTACTGCCTCCGCCAAAGTCGCTATGGTCGTTCATAACCACCGGTTTGGTAGCAAAAAAGTGCACCTCCTTTTGCAGAGTCTCCTGGTTAAGCTCACGCAGCGGACTGATATCATCAATGATAATGATACCGCGGCCGTGGGTGGCCAGCACCAGGTCATTGGTGCGCGGATGTAACTCAATATAATGTACAGGTACCGCAGGCATGTTGTTGGTAAATTTCACCCAGTGCTTGCCACCGTCCAGGGTAATGTACAGGCCGAACTCAGTACCCAGAAACAACAGGTCTTTGTTGACATAGTCTTCCTGAATACTACGGGCAAAGCCGTAAACCCCTTCGCCCACAATACTTTGCCAGGTCTGACCGTAATCGGTGGTTTTGTACACATAGGTGTTTTTGTCATTGGCCGTATGGCCGTCAAATACGGCATAGGCTGTACCCTCGTCAAAATTACTGGCCTCAATATGATAGCACCAGGTATTGGCCGGCAAACCGGGTATATTGGCTGTAACATTGCTCCACTCCTTGCCACCGTTGCGGGTAATCTGCACCTGGCCGTCATCGGTACCTACCCAGATCAGGTGCTCGTTGAGTGGCGACTCGGCAATGGTGAAGATAGTACAGTGGTTTTCAGCCCCTGAGTTGTCGAGCGAGATACCGCCCGATTTATCCTGCTTGAGTTTTTCCGGGTCATTGGTAGTGAGGTCAGGCGAAATAATATGCCAGTTATCTCCACTGTCGTTGGAGCGCATCAGATACTGACTACCCAGATAGAGGCGGTCGGGCACATTGGGGCTCAAGGCCATGGCGGCATTCCAGTTAAAGCGCAGCTCTTCATAGCCGGGCACCGGAAACGGTTTGATATTACGCACCTGACGTTTTTCAATATCATAACGCCATACGCCCTCGGCTCCCTGCATCTCGGAGTACACATAGGGCTTGGTAGGATGGCGGTACACCCGGAAGCCATCGCCTGCTCCTACGCTGGTCCAGTCGCGCGCCTCGATGCCGCCCGGGCTGGCCGATGGACCAAACCAGCTACCATTGTCCTGCAAACCGCCATACACATTATAAGGTTCTTCGTTGTCCACGCTTACATGGTAAAACTGGGCCACCGGCAGGTCATTGACCATCTCCATATTATTACCGCCATCCCAGGTGCGGTACACCCCGCCATCGGTGCCCACATAAAAGCGGTCGGAGTCGTTGATATCGAACCACACATCATGGGCATCGGCATGCATGCTTCCCAGCCCTTTGAAGGTCTTGCCGCCATCGCGGCTGATGGTCGGGAACAGCCCCACCTTGATAAGCACATCGGGGTTGCGCGGGTCTATGACAATACGTGAGAAATAAAACGGGCGCACCGCCAGATTGAAATCCTTGTTCAGATAGTGCCAGGTTTCACCGGCATCATCGGAGCGATACAGACCCATACCTTGCTTGGCCTCTACAGCCGCATAGAGTATATTGCTGTTGGAAGGCGCCAGCGCCAGGGCAAAACGCCCCAGGCCGTAGTCTTTATCAGGAGCCGGCAGACCGCTATGTATTTTCTTCCAGTTTTTGCCGCCATCGGTCGATTTATACAGGGCGCTGCCCTGCCCACCCGAGTTGAACGACCAGGCGGTTCTGCGAAACTCCCAGAAAGCAGCATACAACACATCGGGGTTGTTCTTATCCAGAATCAGCTCCGAGCAGCCGGTATTGGCCGTACCGGCCAGCACGCGCTGCCAGGTTTGGCCGCCATCGGTGGTCTTGTATACCCCACGTTCGTTGCTATCACCCCACAAGGGGCCCATCACCCCTATATATACCTCATCAGGATTCTTAGGATTAATTTGAATACTGCTGATGCGCTCGCTATTCTCGAAGCCCATGCGCTGCCAACTGGCGCCACCATCGGTAGTTTTGTAGAGGCCGTCACCTACCGAGGTGCTGTTGCGCGTCCATATCTCTCCGGTGCCTACCCATATTACCTTGTCGGGGTTTACCGGGTCAACGGCTATCACCCCGATAGACTGGGCATACTTGTCGAAAATAGGGGCAAAAGAAGAGCCGCCATCCATCGACCGCCACACACCACCACCGGCAGTGCCTACATAAAGGATGCGGTCGTTGGTAGGGTGTCCCTCCAAATCGGTAATACGGCCACTCGTCAAAGCCGGGCCTATCTGCCTGGCCCGCATCGAGCCAAAGAGCTGTTCGCCCGATAACACCACTTCATTTTGGGCGCCAGCTACCAGCCAGCTACCCAGCAAACAGGCAACTATTAAGATCTTTTTCATTATAAAAAGATTTACAGGTTTAACTACTTATTGCCCTCGCTTTCTTCCGAAGCAGCATTAGTGTCCGGAAACTTGAAAACATTTTCATCTACCTGTGGGTTAAGAACAATGGAATCGATAACGATAGCTTGCGAACCCATGTCTTTAATACCTTCGGAGATCGAAAACGGAAAGTACATGCCATCAACCTCCTGATAATCACTGAAAGTAGAACGGCTTATTTGTCCTTTAAACTGACCCGACTGGATTTCCTGCTCTACTACCAGAGGCACAAAATTCTCAGCATCAAAATAGTAAAAGGCAATATCGTCTTTTTCCTCTCCGTCCACCAATTTGGGCGTTTTGGTAAGTTTTATTTTAAAACACTCAGTGCCTTCTATGGCTTCTTTACCCAATAATTCGGCTTTATAGCCCTTATCCTTATAATCGAGAAACGGGTCGGGGAAATCACCTTTCGAGCGCTTCAGGTTTTCGGTTGTTTCATTATCCTTTTTTTCCGGCTGCATATTCATAAAATTATGGCCCCAGGCCACTTCACCGTCAAAAGCCATTTGCACCAATTCCTTGCCTTGCAACTCAAACTTCATTAACTGCTTGCCATCAGCCATCTGAATAATGGTAATCGGTATCTCCATACCTTGCTGGTTTACCTTGGCATGCATCTCTATTCCTTTTATTGCGTGCCATTTATCAAGGCCCCCGGTATTTTCAAAATAGTTATTGATTATTTCATCCACATCCTGGGCTTGCAGGGTAACGGCAAATAATCCGAACAAGAGAAATAGTGTAAGCTTTGTTTTCATGGTGATTAAGATTTGTTGAAGAAATATTAATTTTTTACGAATTTACTGAATAAGACGAAGCAACGGGCGGTTTGTTACCGAATTTATACAAGGGGTAGCAAAATGTGAAGCACAGGCTGTATTTTGGCCCTTATGTTGGCAAAATGGCAGGTAAGTATTGATACGGGCGGTACGTTTACCGACTGCATAGCCGTCAGCCCGCAAGGGCATACCAGGCTGCTCAAGGTGCTGAGCTCGGGTAGCCTGGGCGCACGGTTGGTGGCAGTAACCGGTAATCATCAGTTGACCCTGGCGCTACGCACCCCTGTTAGTGCCGGCCTCCTTACCGGTTATACAATATCCGTTCCGCAGCTCGGCTGGCAAAGCCGGGTTACCAAGCATGACCAAGAGGGTCACTTTCAGGTGCAGGATGAAATACCTGCTGATATGGCCGGCAAGGCAGCAGCCGTTTACCTGACGGCCCATGAAGAAGCACCCCTTCTGGCACTGCGCCTGGCCACCCACACCCCGCTCGGCAGGCCGTTTCCCCCTGTCAGCCTGCGGTTGGGCACTACCCGCGGTACCAATGCCCTGCTCGAAGGCAAAGGCGCCCGTACCGCCCTGCTGGTGAGCAAAGGCTTTGCCGACCTGCTGGCTATCGGCACCCAGCAGCGCCCCGATCTCTTTGCCCTGGATATACAGAAACCCGAACCCTTGCCGGCCATGGTGCTGGAGGTGGATGAAGCCATTGATGCCCGCGGTGAGGTCATCAAAGATGTTGATAATGAAGAAATTAACCGTTATCGCCAGCAGATCATAGCGGCAGACTGCACAGCCGTAGCCGTGGCGCTGAAGAACAGCTACCGCAATGCCCGGCACGAAGAGCAGGTAGTCGGTATTCTTGAACAAGACAAAAAGCTACACGTATCTGCCTCGGCCAGGTTATATCCGGCCATCAAGTACCTGACCCGTACAGAGACAACCGTGGTGAACGCCTACCTGGCCCCGGTGCTTAACGACTATCTGCAGAATATCGCCCGCGGCCTGCAGCAAGAGGATATCCGGGTGATGACCAGCAGTGGCGGCCTGGCCAGGCTATCGCATTTCCACCCCAAAGACAGCCTGCTTAGCGGGCCGGCCGGTGGTGTGGTGGGGGCGGCCGCGGCTGCCCGCGCCTGTGGCTATGAGCAGGTGCTCACCATCGATATGGGCGGTACCAGCACCGATGTGGCGCGCTACAGCGGCAGCTACGACTACACCTCCGAACTGCGGGTAGGGCGCGCCCGCCTGTTTAGTGAGGCGCTGGCTATCGAAACGGTGGCGGCCGGTGGCGGCTCGGTATGCCGGCTGCATGACAAGCGCCTGGAGGTAGGGCCGCAGAGTGCCGGGGCCCGCCCGGGGCCGGCCTGCTACGGACAGGAAGGGCCGCTCACGGTTACCGACCTCAACCTGCTGAGCGGCCGCATCGACCCGCAGGAGTTCGGTTTCGCCCTGGACACTGACGCTGCCGTGGCCGCCTTGCAGAAAATTGCCGCCCAACTAAGTGTAAGCGATACCGATAAACTCATCAACGGCTTTTTGCATATTGCTAACCAGAAGATGGCCGATGCCATTCGCAAAATATCCATCCTCAAAGGCTTTGACCCCAGGGAATATGCCCTATTGGGCTTTGGCGGAGCCATCGGTCAGCATATATGCGACATTGCCACCTTGCTGGATGTGTCCACCATCATTATGCCCTACCGGGGCAGTCTGCTCAGCGCAGCCGGTATTGCGGCCGCCCGCATAGAGCACCACCTGGTACATCAGGTGTTGCAGCCCTTGCAGCAGGTAGTGCTGCCGGATATCTGTGTAGCCCTGGGTGAGCAGGCCGTGGCACAGCTCAAAGCGGCCGGCATAGAGCAGGCCCGGGTAGTGCGCACCGTCCTGCACATGCGCCTGAGGGGCCAGGACAATACCCTGGAAATACCCTACCAGGCAACCACCGACCCGGCAGTAGCTTTTGAGAAAAAATACCGCAGCCTGTTCGGTCATTGGGTTGAGCGCCCGATAGAAGTGGAATCGATTCGCGTTACGGCAGCCGAAATACAAACAGCCGACCATCTAACCCATAGCGAAAAGACGACCGTCCGGCAGAAAATAGCACCGGCAGGGCAACGTGAGGTGCTCTTTGAGAAACGCCTGCCTACCCCGGTGTATAAATGGGAGGAGGTAGCTGTTTATGACGGCACCCTGGCCGGCCCGGCCGTCATCTACAACCCGTTTACCAGCCTGGTGATAAACCCCGGCTGGCAGGTACGCAGTACCGCAGGCTCGCTGGTTATCAGCAGGGCAGAGAAGCGTACGACACAGGCCGGCAGCCCGGTCCGACAAGCTGCCCTGCAAGAGGTGGCGCTTACCTTGTACGCCAACCGTTTTAAGAGCGTAGCCGAGCGCATGGGCACCCTGCTGCAACGCACTGCCCTGTCGGTAAATATCAAAGAGCGCCTCGACTTTTCCTGTGCCCTGCTCGACCGGGAAGGGCGCCTGGTGGTGAACGCCCCGCATATACCAGTACACCTGGGCAGCCTGGGTATCTGTACCCGCAAGGTGGTGGCCGCCCTGCCCCTCGGCAAAGGCGATGTGGCTATCACCAATCACCCGGCATACGGGGGCTCGCACCTGCCCGATGTAACCCTCATCGCCCCGGTATTTGCCGGTGACCAACTGCTTGGCTATGTGGCCAACCGGGCGCACCATGCCGAGATTGGCGGCAAAGCTCCGGGCTCAATGCCGGCCGATGCTACCAGCCTGGTCGAGGAAGGCGTGGTAATCAGCCCTACCCTGCTGATGAAAGACGGCCAGCCGCAATGGGCTGCCATTGAAAAAATACTCACTACTGCCCCCTATCCTTCACGCGCCACAGCCGACAATCTGACCGATTTTCAGGCGGCCCTGGCCAGTATAATCGAAGGCCAAAAAGCTATGCAGGAGCTCATCGCCAAATTCGGCAGCAGCCAGGTGATCGACTACATGCAGCAACTGGCCGGGCTGGCCAGCCAAAGCCTTACCGACAGCCTGAATAACTTGAACAATGACCACTGGCAAGCCTCCGAATACCTGGATGACGGCAGCCGCCTGCAGGTAGCCATAAACTGGCAAAACAATGTGCTGCACATCGATTTCAGCGGTACGGCTGCCACCCATCCGGGCAACCTGAACGCCACCGAGGCCATTGTAAACGGAGCAGTCATCTATGTGCTGAAGTTGCTTACCGATAAGGAGATTCCTTTGAACGAAGGGCTGATGCACAACGTCAGGCTGCATATACCGTCCGGCAGCCTGCTCAACCCGTCCTTCGACAGCAATCCGCAGGCCTGCCCGGCCGTGGTAGGCGGCAATACCGAAGTGAGCCAGCGTCTGGTGGATACCCTGCTTAAGGCTTTTGGTCTGGCTGCCTGCAGCCAGGGTACGATGAACAACCTTTTGTTCGGTAACGAGCGCTTCGGCTATTACGAGACCATTGGCGGTGGCAGTGGTGCCGGGCCGGGTTTTGCCGGGGCCAGTGGCGTACACCAGCACATGACCAACACCCAGATAACCGATGCCGAAGTGCTGGAGCACCGCTATCCGGTGCGGCTGCTGGCTTTTGCCCTGCGCCCGGGCTCGGGCGGGGGCGGCCACTGGCCCGGAGGGGACGGCATCGTGCGACAGATGCGCTTCCTGGAGCCGGTAACGCTCACCCTGCTTACCCAGCACCGGCAGCAAGCCCCCTACGGACTGGCCGGAGGCCAGCCCGGCAAAACCGGCCGCCAGTATCTGCTGCATCCGGACGGCAACCGCGAAGAGCTGGCCGGTATCGGTACCTGGCAACTGCAGGCCGGCACGGAGGTGACCATCTGCACCCCGGGTGGAGGGGGCTATGGTAGGTAGAGTTTAAAGTTAGATGTTTTTGTGAAAATTTTCAGGATATTCTAATGACAACATAGCGTTTTAGGCATTTTCAACTGCAGTCGTTACTTTATCAATTTTCCAAATTGTCGTTTAATAAGTTTCTTTAATTCGTTATCTATTTCACCAATTTTTTGATCTATGAGGCTTTTTTCCAGGGTAGCGATTTTATGCAGTCGAATAACCGATGGAAGTTTAAGGCCACATTTTTGCCAATCCTTAATCTCAAAGTCAAAATCTGAGTCGTACAATTTACTTGTAATTCTGCAAACTATAACATCTTCATCTTCAGTATCAGCCAGTACAAGGGCGGGTCTCTTTTTACTTTTTTCTCCGTCTGTAAAAGGAAACTTCAATAATACAATGTCACCAAATAACGAATATATCATGCTAATAACTGTCGTAGATGGCGTCAGAATCTGAATAGCCTGCTAAAAATTGATCTTTAGTAAGCTTTTTGAAGTTGCTATCTTCACTTTCTTCAAATTCATCTAGCAACACGATAACTCTCACCTCCTTGTCCTCGGATAATTCAGCACTAATGTCTTTGGGGACTCTGATCAGCCGGTTTTTCATTTTAGCTTTAAACTCCACAGCTTTCATCTTATTGTCAATTTTACTACTAAATTAATCATTTATACGAAATACAATGGACGTATTTCTCCTTTATTTTGCAAATAACAAGATGAGATATTTGAGCACATCAGATTATTTATTTGATATACAGAAAATAGGCCTGCTGCTATGTGCTCTCGCCTCTGTTTTGCTAATCGGTTTGCTGCTCGGGTTCGGGCACTGTGCCAGCCAGCAGTTGATGGCCATGTTTTAGCAAACAAAAAAATCCCCGGTATTCGCTACCGGGGATTGATGACTTGATGGCTGTTGCCTGTTTATTCTTCCTTTTTATTCTCAAACGGAAACAGTCTGTCGCGGAAGGCCTTGATCTTCTCCTTCAGGGCATCGAAAGCCGGCTGGCTGTCCTGTTGCTTTTCGACCGATTTCTGCAAGTCCTTTATGGCCGTGTACAACTCTTTGTACTCTTTATCCTTTTTACCATAACCCATTTCTTCGGCCAGTTGCAATTGGTAGTGGGCGTTGCGCAGCAGGGTAAGCACCTGCTCGGCATTGTCATGATTCTCGGCATCTATGCCGGCAGCTTCGATTATCATTTGCTCAGCTTTAAGCACCGGCAGAGGCACCACCGTACGCTCTACCACAACACTTAGTAATACCTGCTGCAAAACAGCCCGGGCTTCTTCAGGCTTATCGTCCTCCAGCAAGGCCACCGCCACTTTTATGGCTTCCGGATAGGTAGCCGTAGGTATAAAGTAGCTTTCAATAACCATCTCACTCTTCAGGTCGGCCAGTAGTCTGCGGGCCACCTGGTAATAACCGTCATTCATGGCCTTTTGCGCATCCTTGACCAAAGTACGCAAGGTAGAAATATCTGTTATTGTTTCCTCCTGATGATAGGCCACATCTACCGGCAACAATGCCAATGACGGATCTTTGGTAAGCAATACTTCGAATTTACCGATAAGCGTATGCCCTTCGTCAATGGCCTCTTGCTTCTTGTCGGCAGCAAGCAAGCGTAACAGGTTTCGTGTTTCCCCGATTACGCTAATGGCTTCGCTGGCTATTTCTGCCTTTTGGCTGGCTACTTCTTCACCCATCTCGGCATTTATACGAGCCTGCAGCGAATCGGCATTCATACCAAGCGAAGATTCCTGCCTGGGCACCTCGTTCGGTTTATTTTGTGTAGTGGCATCCTGGCTGCACGATATAAATGGCAACAGCACCAACGCCCACATCCATGCTTTTCTTAGATTTTTCATTTTACTTGTTTTTTAGGTTTATATTAAATTTCCAACCCAGCGCCAACAAGTTTTATGCAAGTGCAATTCAACTGACATTTTTACAATCAATAAACTATCATTTATGTCTATTTGTCAGCTTGTTTATGAGTTATATAACTAATTGTCAGGTTAATACAATTTTTTTTCTCATCTACGATTTATACTTTTTTAAAAAAAAACTAAATTTTTAGTTAAAAAAATTTGGAATATTTAAACTAAGACCTTAGTTTTACAACTAAATTTTTAGTTAATGAGAAAGAAAATCAGTAAACGCACGTTAACCAAAGCCGAGGAAGAGGCAATGCAATACCTTTGGCAACTGGGCGAAGCGCGGGTAAAAGAGATAGTAGCCTGCTACCCGGCACCGCGCCCGGCCTACAATACAGTATCAACCATCGTACGCATCCTGGAAAAGAAAGGCGTAGTAAACCACAAGGGCGACAGCAAGCCATTTGTCTATTACCCGCTTATCGACAAGGACACGTATAGCCGCAATGTGTTGCAACGGCTCGTTAACAATTATTTCAGTGGCTCATATACCCAATTGGTGTCATTTTTCACCCGCAAAAAAGACCTGAGTGTGCAGGAACTGGAAGAGCTGCTTAAAGAACTTAAACAAAGAGACCATGATTAGTTATTTCATCAAATTCGCCCTCATACACCTTATTTTGTTAGGTGCCTATAAGCTGTTTTTTGCCCGCGAAACACAGCTTACTACCCTAAGAATGTATATCCTGCTGGCCACCGGGCTGGCCTTGATACTGCCTCTTATACACATACCTGTTACGGCTCAGGCGCCAACCCTGCCGGTTGACAGGCTAACCGTTAGCTATTTGCCGGAAATGTTGATAAATAGTGAACAGCAGGCCCCTGCCCTGTCGTGGTGGCTGGTTGGTTACCTGGCCGTAAGCACTCTTATTGCGTTGCGCATACTACTGGCACTCATCAGAATATGGCGCTGGTACCACCATAGTACTCCGGCTACAGTAGCCGGCATTAAAGTGCGGCTGGTCGATAACCTGCAAACCAGTTTTACCTTCTTTAATATCATCTTTATAGATACCGAACTGGCCCGGGAAAGTACCGATATCATCCGCCATGAAGCAGCCCATGTCAAATACCGCCACAGCTACGACCTGCTGGCGCTTAACCTGCTGACGGTGCCGTTTTGGTGGGTGCCCAGTATTTGGCTCAGTATTGCCGAGCTGCGCAAGCTACACGAATACCAGGCCGATGCCTATGCTCTGGCGCACAGCGGCTACCATAGCTACCTGGACACCATCCTCAGCCACGTATTTGGCAACAACCGCCTGCAACTCATTCATTCCTTTAGTGATATTTCAGTAAGTAAACGACTAAAATTTATGAAAGCCATGAAAAAACGCATTAACATTTGGAAACTGGCCGGCAGTGCCCTTATCGCAGCGGCCACTATGTATGTATTCGCCTGCCAGCCCGGCCTGAGCGAAGAAGAATTGAACCAAGCTTCAGAGATTCTGGAGGTACCGGTGAGTGAAGATAATACAATGCCAAACACAGGCTATCTCCATGACAAATCTGAAAAAGATGCCGAAGTTGTTGAGTTGCGGATTGATGAACCTGAGGGAACTTTTATGGTGGTTGACAATCCGGCTACCGCTGTAGGTGGGATAGAGAAATTCTATGAGTATGTAAAAGAGAACCTGCACTACCCTGCCTCTACCAAACAAAAAGGCATAGAAGGCCGGGTGTTTCTGCAATTTGACGTGCAAACCGATGGCAGCCTGACCAATATTAAGGTACTGAAAGGCATAGACCCCGAGGCCGATGCCGAAGCTGTACGGGTGCTCAGCAACAGCCCCAGGTGGAACCCGGCATCGCACAAGGGCATACCGGTAAAACAACGCATGGTACTGCCGATTACTTTCAGGCTGCAATAAGCACATTTGCCACCTTAGTAAAATAAGAGTATGGGCTTACCTAACCGGTAAGTAGTAGAAGCATTTTGTCAAACCCTAAATACCAAAACTATGAAAACCAACCTAATGACTACCCTGCTGGCAGCCCTGCTGCTTGCTGCCTGCAACCAACTGGGCAGCAATGAACAAGACACCCCGCAACCCGATTTACCCATCGACAATAGCGGTATTGTCTTTCAGAAAGCCGATAATCCACCCGTGTTCGAGGGCGGTGTGGAAGGCTACTATGCCTACATTCAACAAAATCTGCAGTACCCGCAAGAAGCCAAAGAAAAAGGCCTCGAAGGCCGTGTATATGTAGCCCTGGTGGTAAACACCGATGGCAGTGTAAGCGATGTGGAGGTGCTGAAAGGCGTGGATCCGCTGCTCGACAACGAAGCCAAGAGAGTAGTTGCCGAAAGCCCGCGCTGGCAACCGGCCAGCCACAATGGCAAAATCATCCGTTTTAAACTGGTACTACCCATAGTGTTCAAACTGCAATAACTCCCTGCAGTTATTTCAGCCATAAGCCGGCCCCGTACAGGCCGGTTTTTTTATGGACAGGTTGCCGTTATGGCATATCCTGATTTGATATTGGCTTGAAAGATGAGATTTGAAGGCTGAGACCTGCGGACAGATGTCTGAGGACGAACTAAAATCTCAAATCTACAATCATCAATCTGCAATCTTAAATTCTAACCGCCAAGGGCGCAAAGAAGTACACAGAGGACGCAAAGCGGAAAAGCGTAGATGCGAAAATGCGTAGATGCGGGAATGCGGGTTTAGCCTGCGTGCCGCATACAGGCTCGAAGCTCGCGTGCTACCAGACAGGCTTGAAGCTTAATACCCATCTGTAGTAGCCAGGCCTGCCTGGCCGCACGCTGCCCTAAAACAAAGTGAGTAATCCCCGGATTTATTCCGGGGCCAGATCCAAGTAACCACTCTAGTATCAATAGACCCCAGCCTGCCTTTGCAAACAGGAACAAGTTTGGGGATTTCACTCTACTTTATTGGCAGTTTGGCTTAGAGAGCCTGACTTCGAGAGCCTGCCTTCGAGAGCCTCAGGCAGTTCAGCCAGAACAGCCAGAACAGGCAGTACAGTCAGTACAGTCAACCCGGCCAGACAAGCCGGTTTCTTCGCCCATTTGCTTTTTCAAAAAATTTTCCTTATATTCCACACATTACCCGAAATGTATAGCTAAACCAAAACCACCTTGCCATGCAACTTCATCCCAACGAACTCACCATCATCTACGATCCGGCCCTGCCGCCTGCCAAAAAATTACGGGCAATGGCCTACTCTATTACCAACAATGTAAATGAAATCGACTACACCCGTACCAAGATCAGCACTACGGTATGGAAGGAGATTTTGTACATGCTGGGCAACGACCCCAAAAGCCTGCTCAACAAGGCACACCCCGACTACCAGGCCAAGGTCAAAGGCAATACCTTCACCATGAACGGCTGGCTCGATATCCTGTCGAACTACCCGCACCTGCTGCGCGCCCCCATCGTAGTAACCCGGGGTAAGGCCATCCTATGCGATAACTGCAACGATATCCTGAAACTGGGTAAGAGCACCAATACACCCAGCCGCAAGCTGCCGCACCTGATCAGGCGAGACGCCTGATACCCTCTGCCTCAATGGCTACCTGCCTGGCCTTGTATAGCCGGCCGAGTGCCCGCTTAAAAGCCTTTTTGCTAAGTCCCAGTTGCATTTTGATTACCTCGGGTGCCGTTTTATCGGTTAAAGGCAGAAAACCACCCGCCTGCTCCAACGCTGCAAGCAAAGCAGCCGCCTCGTCCTCCAGGCCTGTCAGGCCACCGGCCGTCAGGCGCAGATCCACCTTGCCATCGGCACGGATATTATCAACATAACAGGTAATTGCCTCTCCGGTGGCCAGTTCGCGATACACCCGGTTGTGGTACAACAAGCCGGCAAAGCGCCCGTTGCAGATAATACGGTAGCCCAGCTCACCCTTATCGTACACCAGCCCATCTACCTGCTGCCCTTCCTGCAGGTCGGCAGGCGTTTCCAGGAAAGGCGCCAGCTTGTTCACGCCAATCAGGCGGTTGCTGCGGTAATCCACCATAATACGCACCACATAGCGCTGGCCTACTTCCATAGGCTGGCCCATTTCGCTCCTGGGCACCAGCAGGTGCTTGGCCAGGCCCCAGTCCATAAACACCCCGAATGCCACCTTATCTACCACCGGCAGTGCTACGATATCACCTACCTGTCCGGCCGGGCGCTCGGTAGTAGCCACCAGCCGGTCTTCCGAATCGGTATAGACAAACACCTCAATACTACCCCCGGGCTGCAAGTCGGCCGGCACATAGCGGGCCGGTAGCAGTACTTCCTGATCTGCCAGTTGTAAATACATACCGTTGTCGGTAGCGCGTGTGGCACTCAAAGTGTGGTACCTGCCTAAAACATCAAACATAAATTCCTCTCATTATCAGCCTGTTGGCCATCGCCCACAAAGCTACGGCAATTTTTGGCCAAAGCGGCTTTATTCTGCTGGCCGGATGTGTTAGTTTTGGCACAAAAGAAAACAAATGCATATCGCCATTGCAGGCAATATCGGCTCGGGAAAAACCACCCTGTGCGAGATGCTCGCCAAACATTACGGCTGGCAGGCTGAATTCGAATCGGTGGACAACAATCCTTATCTGAAGGATTTTTACAAGGATATGGCCCGTTGGGCTTTTCATTTGCAGATTTATTTTCTCAACAGCCGCTTCCGCCAGATCAACCGTATCCGGCAGTCGGGCAATACGGTAATTCAGGACCGCACCATCTACGAAGACGCCTACATCTTTGCTGCCAACCTGCACAGCTCGGGCTATATCAACGACCGCGACTACCAGAGCTACCTGAACATCTTCCATTCCATGATTGAGTTTGTGGAGCCGCCCGATCTGCTCATCTACCTGAAAGCCGACATCCCCAAGCTGGTAGAGCAAATCCAAAAGCGTGGTCGTGATTTCGAAGATGCTATCCAGCTCGAATACCTTAAAAACCTGAACAAGCACTACGAAGACTGGATTAGCGGCTACAACCTGGGCAAGCTCATGATCATTGATGTAAACAACCTGGATTTTGTGGCCAACGTAGAAGATTTTGCCGGCATTGTGGAGCGCATCGATGCCGATTTATTCGGCCTGTTTTCACAGCCGGTTAACTAACGAGACGGGGTGCTTACCGGAGCTGGCCGCTGACCCGGGAAGGTGGTACGCCTGGCAAAATCCCACACAAAAAAGAGCACCAGCGCCAAAAAAATCAGCGAGATTATCAGAAAAATACGTTTGGATTTCGACATTTTGCTTAATATTTACCGGCTACAAAAATACGGCACCTACCTTAAAATAGGCCTAAATATTCCTGCCATTGTATAAAAATGGCGTTTTTATAGTAAAAAATACTATTATTACATCCGCTGGTTTTGGTGATTTAACCAATTCTGCTTTAACTTCACTATATGAATCTCTCGGAAAAAGGTTGGTTTAAAAAATTGATCGGCAGCCAGGCAGCGGATTTGGCACCTATAAAGGACGACCGCAACAAATACCTGTACCGGGCCACCCATAGCAACGGCCTACTGTACGGCCACCCGGTATTGCCACGCGAGTTCAAAACCCCGGAGTTTCTGGAGCTACCCGAAAATGAGAAGTTCAAGCTCATCCTGCTGGACGGCTTCATCAAAACGGCAATATTCCCCGATGAGGAGATCATCCCTCAGGACCCTGATGCTTTTGTGCATTTTCTGGCCGAATCGATCATTGCCTACTACAGCCAGGTGCAACCGCACAAAAAGATAAAGGAGCGTAATTTCTGGGGTAAAAAACTGAGTAATGAAGAGATAGTAGAAGAACTGCTTAACGACCGGCTGAATAACGAAACCGAAGCATCTGACGATTTTTGGGTGCGCTTTTTCAACAACAGCCTGTTGTTTCTCGATGTCTTTTTCTTTGGCGAGTGGCTACCCAACCGCGACTCCGAAACCAGCGTACAAAAAATCAGAGAGCAGCGCGATCGCACCCATCTGTTGCTGCTTGAGGTAGTGGCGGCTGCTGCCTATGCCGACAAAATAGTGCAGGATGAAGAGCGCGTACTGTTTGATCAGTTGCTCACCTCGGCCCAGTTGCCTCCCGACCTGGAAGAAACAGCCGCCAGGTATATCGAGCAGGGAGCTGATATCGATAACCTCGACCTGAGTATTGCTTCTACCTGGCTGTTGCGCAAGTATTTGCTGGAGCTGGCTATCCTCACCATCTGGGCCGATAAGGTAGTGTACGATGATGAGCGACAGTTTATCAAAAAACTGGCCGGTAAGCTGGGCTTCAGCGATGAGGAACTGGAAAACAGCATGTTGGCTATCGAGAGCTTTGTGGTATCAAACTGGGGCAATATTCCCTTTCTGCAGGATAAACACAGCTTCAAGGATATCAGCGAGCGCTACGTAGAGCGCCTGTCAAAAACCCTGGAGAAAAACAGCGAGCAACTGAGTCGCCTGATCAGTGAAAACAAGGAGTTACAGCATTTGTTGGAGAAAATGGCCGGTGAAGACCTGAACGATGAAGAGCAAATACAGCTACGCACCCAGTTGCTGCAGGCGCTGAAAGAGTTGCCCACTTTTGTGGTAATTTCGTTGCCGGGCAGTTTTCTTACCCTGCCCCTGCTGCTCAATATTTTGCCTGAAAATATTTTACCTGCCAATTCAAACGAATCATAAAAGCCAAGCGGACTATGAAAACACTCACCGAAAACCTGCTACGTAGAGTAAAGAAAAGCATCGGTTTGCGCGATACCCATCCTGAGGAATATATCGAAGCTTTCCGGCAGGCTGATACCTTTATTACGGCTACCATCAACGGCCAACTGGAGTTCGTACCGCTGGAGTTGCTCTTTCTCAATCATAATAAATTCCAAATCCTGATGGAGGTAAAGGCCGTTTTCGGGGAGGGTGTGGAGCACCCGCAACTGGACGACCTGCTGATTAAATTCTATAACGACCATAATCTGAAGCGCGACATTGAGCGCATTTCCGCTTCGGTAAAATATCATATCAAGCCCCGTCAGCATAGCAAACCGGCCAATATGGGCATTATCGATTGGCAGCAGCTCAACCGTCTGGCAGCCTATGCCGGTCAGCCCTACAAGGCTTCTGACCCTACCCTGAAGGCCATCGGTGAGGACTTTGCCAATTTTGTGATGCACCCTACCAATGCCTGGGGCGAGCTGGTGCTACCCGATGGCTATGTGCTCGAAAAAGAACGCTACTGGCAGGTGGCCGGCTACTACAAGTCTTTTACCTGGGCCAAGATTAAGCACCAAAAATATGCCGACAAACAACTGTTTTTCAGTGTGGGTATAGATATAGCCGCTGCCAAATTGGTTTTCAAGCTCGATTGCCTGCGTTCGGGTACCCACAAACTAAGCAATGCCGACATCCGTAAGTTTGATTATTATACCGAAAACCTACACTGTGTTACCGAAGTGGACCAGACCCTGGGCGAGGCGCTCGGCTGGGAGGAGATACTGCGCTACAGCCGCCAGTTTATTGAAGAGTTTGCCGATATATATTTGGGAGTGGCCGCCTACATCTGGGAGGGCAAGGTAAACCTGCACCTGTTCAAAGACAAACTCTTTCAAATACTACCCGAAAATGCCCATTTACAGGGCGGGCAGCCCGGAGAAGCGGTGCCCGATCTGCTTTTCAACACCATTCTGGAAGGCGTGGTGCGCTTTGAGCAATTTATGCTTAATCATGCTGAGAAATCCGACCTGGCTGCACTGGTGAAGTTCTCCTTCGATAAGCTCACCCACATCGATAGCTTTGAATTTGACGGACAGCACAAAAAAATATATGTAGTAGCCCATAGCGGCTCGGTAAATACACCTTTTCCCATCAGCGAAGAATTGCGCCAGCAGATGATCGAAGACGACCACACCTACCTCTACCAGATTTATGACTACAACGAAGAAACCAATTGCGGCCGGCTGGTGATACGCAAGGGCGACCCGCGTCAATGGGCCAAACTATCCCCTACGCAATATCAGGCGGTGGTCAAATAAAGGAAAAGAAAAGGTCTATTTGTCGGAAAAATTTTGAGTCCTGTGCTTTTAGCCGCCTGAGGCCTTACCTTCTCTTCACTGGTCGCTTGCCTTTACCTCTGCCCGGGCGCCCGGGGCGGGTAGATGAACTTCTGCGCGCCCGCGGGTTATATTCGGGCGCTTCCCCCAGATGAGCCGGAGGCTTTACTTTTTTCACCTGCATACCGATCAACTGCTCTATCTCATCAAAGTCACGCATTTCTTCGGGGCTTACCAGCGTAAAGGCTATACCGGTAGCATCGGCCCGGCCGGTACGGCCTATGCGATGCACATACTCTTCGGCATCGCACGGCACATCATAGTTGATAACCAACTCAATACCTTCAATATCTATACCCCGTGCCACAATATTGGTAGCCACCAGCACATTGAGCTGGCCGTTTTTAAAGCGGGTAAGCATCTCTTCACGCTGCTGCTGGTCCAGGTCGGAACTGATTGCACCGACCTTGAAGCCGGCCTTTTGCAAGACTCTGTTTAGCTCGCCTACGGCTTTTTTGGTAGAGCAAAATATGATTACACTATTCAGCGGTCTGGCCTTCAACAGGTGAATAATCAGGTCGTTCTTTTGCTTTTCATACACCGGAAAAGCAGCCTGAACCACTCCCTGAGCCGGTTTTGACAAGGCAATGTTAATCTCGGCCGGGTCGTCCATAATCTGGCGAGCCAGTTTGCGTATATTGGGCGGCATAGTGGCCGAAAACAGCAGGTTGGTACGCTTGGGTGGCAGCATACCTACAATCCGCTCGATATCTTCGGCAAAACCCATGTCCAACATACGGTCGGCTTCATCCAGGATCAGGTAACGCAGGTGGTCGAAATTGACATAGCCCAGGTTGAGGTGGGCAATCAGGCGGCCGGGGGTGGCAATGATAATATCGGCCCCATCAGTCAGCGCTTGCTTTTCCTGACCAAAGGAGATACCGTCTTTGCCGCCATAAATAGCCAGCGAACTAACCCCGGTGAAATAACCGAGGCCTTCTACCTGCTGGTCAATCTGAATAGCCAGCTCGCGCGTGGGCACGATCACCAGGGCGGCTATGCCTTCACTACCGTGATTGATGATATCGTGAATCACCGGCAACAGGAAGGCAGCCGTTTTGCCAGTACCGGTTTGTGCACAACCGATAATATCCATACCGGCCATAATCTGCGGTATAGCCTGCTCCTGAATAGGCGTAGGCTCCTCAAAGCCTATGGCCTCCAGGCCTTGCAACAATCGTTGATCAAGGTTTAAATCTTTGAATGTCAATTCTTTATCTATTTATGTTTACCAATCTCCCATCCCCTCTTCGACAGATACTGCTCACCGGTGGCAATAGCATCCTCCTCCATTTGGGTAGCCATACTGTCGTTCCAGCGGTTCAGGTAGCCAAACAAGGCAATCACCCCAAGCATTTCAACAATCTCGCCATCATCCCAGTGCTGCCGCAAATTGGCCGATATTTCCTCATCTACCGCATTGGGTATGGCGGCAGCGGCCACAGCAAAATCAAGAGCGGCCCGCTCTGCTTCACTAAAAGCCGGATGTGTTTTGTACTCCCAGATATTTGCCAGTTTTTCTTCGGCTGCCCCATAGCGCTTGGCCGCCAGAGCGGTATGCGCCTGGCAGTAACGACAGCCGGCCGTATAGCTGGCCATATAACCGATTAAACGTTTCAGGTCGGAGGTCACCCGCCCCTTGTTTTCCATCACCGCTTTATTCAAATTGATAAAAGCCCGGGCGATAGCCGGCCTGCGTTGCATAGTCAGCACCGAATTGGGGCAGAAACCGAGCGTTTCGTTAAAAAACTCGGCCAGGCGGGCGGTTTCCGGGTCGCTTTCCGGTGGTAACGGTTGTACGAGAGCCATAGGGATAATTATTCTTTCAAAGTGCCAAAATACGGAATTAGTCCATCAAAAGAGTGTAATGCTTCACTAAAAACCCTGCTTTGCAATTTTGCGTACAAAGATAACAAACCGCTATCTCATGAAAACAGTTACAATACCTACCTTTGCGCTGCTGGCCACATTATGTATCAGTTGTATGGCACAAGACAAAAAGCAACAACAAAACGATTTTCCGGTGCAGAAAACAGACGAAGAATGGCGGGCCGAACTGACGCCCGAAGAATATCACATACTACGGGAAAAAGGTACCGAAAGGGCCTTTACCGGCAAATACTGGCATAATACCGCCAAAGGCACCTATTACTGTGCCGGCTGTGGCGAAGCCCTGTTCAGCTCTGACACCAAATATAAGTCGGGCAGCGGCTGGCCCAGCTTCTGGCAACCGGTGGATGAGCACAATATCAAGGTAGTGATGGACACCTCCTACAACATGGTGCGCGAGGAGATTGTTTGCGCCAGATGTGGCGGCCACCTGGGGCACCGCTTCAACGATGGCCCCCAGCCTACCGGCATGCGTTATTGTATCAATTCGGCTGCCCTGGATTTCAAGGAAGAAGAGAAAAAGTGATTAGCTTATTATACTTCCCAGCCGGCAAAAACTGATTGCTTTACAAAAGTTTCAGCACATTCTCCGGTGGGCGGCCCAGTACGGCTTTATCACCTTCTACCACTATAGGGCGTTCCAGCATCTTCGGGTGCTCTACCAACGCCTGTATCCACTCTTCTTCACTTAGCTCCTTACCCTTGTACTGGGTCTTATATATCTCTTCGTTTTTTCTGATCAGGTACTCTACCGGCAGGTTGAGCTTGCGCAGCACCTCCCTCAACTCATCGGCAGTAGGTGGGTTTTTCAGATACTCAACTATTTCCACATCCTTGCCGGCCTCCTTGATCAGGTTAAGTGTTTGTCGGCTTTTCGAACAGCGGGGATTGTGATAAATCTTCATAAGTATTATGGCTTTACTTTTTCAATTACCAGGTTATGGTTGGTATAAATACAAATATCAGCGGCAATATCGAGGCTCTCACGCACTATTTCTTCAGCGCTTAACTGGGGGGCATGCTTCTTCAGCGCCAGAGCAGCCGATTGCGCATACATAGCGCCCGAACCGATAGCGGCTATCTTATGGTCGGGCTCCAGCACATCTCCGGTACCGGACAACACCAGTACATCGGTGCTGTTGGCCACAATCAGCATGGCTTCCAGCCTGCGCAGGTAGCGGTCCATGCGCCAGTCCTTGGCCAGCTCAATGGCGGCCCGTTTCATATTACCGCCATAGCTGTTTAGCTTTTCGTCAAAACGTTCGAGCAGGGTAAAAGCATCGGCCGTAGAGCCGGCAAAGCCGGTTACGATTTTGCCATCCTGCAATACCCGTACTTTCTTTACGTTGCTTTTGGCTACATAATTGCCCATGGTAGCCTGGCCGTCCGCGCCTACTACTACCTCGCCATTATGCTCCAGGGCCAAAACTGTTGTCGATTTTACTTTGCTCATTATTTCCGTTTTCTGGCGGCTAATGTACAAATTTCATACCTAAGACAAACTGTCAGACAAAACGAAAAATACCGGCCCGTCTGCCAGCCGCTCATCAGAAAGTGCCTGCCAACCAGGCAGCCCCCTCCATCAGCATAGCTACCCCCACATGCAGGATCACCCCGCCCCAGATATTACCGGAGTAGTAGGCAAAAATACCTAGCAGATAGCCTCCGAATATCGAACCAATGGCCTCGCCCAGCGGTTTTTCAAAATGTAAAAAAGCATACATGCATACCATCGGCAGCACGGTATCCTTACCCAGAAAACGCACCAACCCGATGACCAGAAAACCGCGGAAAAACAGCTCGGTAGATAAGAAACCGCTGGCATAGGCCAGCTCATAGACAGCAGCCAACCAACCTTTGGGTACCTGCCAGTAATCAGCAGCTCCATATAGCCGGCACATGGGGTAGGTTTGCAAAAAAGCCGGACTGGTAGCCGCCACGGCAATCGGTGGCAACATGGCAGCCAGCAGCCACAGGTATGGCCTGATAATCAGATTATTGGTGGTTAAGCCGAAAAAACTGTCATAGTGCTTCCTGACAGTCCACCACAGTAGCCAGAGCGGCAGCAGTGTGGTAAGCATACCACGCAATTCGGCCATTACCCGGCCCTGATACAGGTAATTGGCACTGCCGAACCACTGCCGCGCCAGCTCGTAGGTACCGCGGGCGCTGCCACTGAAGGCGATAATAACTACACCGGCAGCCAGCAGCCACCAAAAGCCCGGCAGGCGCCAATTTCTCCAGGAGCTGCTTGTCAACCGTAACAGAGCTAAGGCAGTCAAATAGGCAAAACCATAAAAGAGAATATAGCGTACGAAGCGGTCGCCAAAGTGGGTGGTATTGACAAACCGGGTTTCAAATTCAAAACGGTAATTGACAAATAAACTGATTGCCAGGAATATACCTATCGCCAGGTATTTCTGCCAGTGAAAGTCCGCCTTGACAAATTGCCGCACATAGTCGGGCAAAGGAGCCAGTATATGCTGCCATCCGCGTTTCATCTGACGTTAAAATAACACATTTCCGGCAGGCTATCAGACCAGCATGCGTACCGGCTCTTCCAGCAGCTCTTTCAGGGTTTTCAGGAAAGCTGCTCCGGTGGCCCCATCTACCACGCGGTGATCGCACGACAGGGTCACTTTCATTACATTACCCGGTACCAATTGTCCGTCTTGCACCACTGCTGTCTGCTTAATGCCTCCCACGGCCAGGATACAGGCATCGGGCGGGTTGATGATGGCGGTAAACTCTTCGATACCAAACATACCCAAATTGGACACGGTAAAGGTATTGCCCTCCCAGTGCTGCGGTTGCAATTGCTTGTTAGCCGCCATACCGGCCAACTCCTTGATCTCGGCCGAGATCGTAGCCAGGGTCTTCTGGTCGGCAAAACGTACCACCGGCACCAGCAGGCCCTCCTCTACCGCCACGGCCACCCCTATGTGGATGTGCTTGTTGTAGCGTATTTTGTCACCCAGCCAGGAGGAGTTTACTTTAGGATGCTGACGCAGTGCCATAGCAACCGCCTTTACCACCAGATCATTAAAGGATATCTTGACAGGTGCTGTTTCATTCATGGACTTACGGGCGGCAATGGCCTTGTCCATGTTTATTTCCATGGTCAGGTAAAAATGCGGGGCGCTGAATTTGCTCTCGGCCAGTCTTTTGGCAATGGTCTTGCGCATCTGCGACACCGGCACTTCTTCGTAGGCCTCCTGCCCGATAGGCGCACCGGCTAAGGCACCTGTGGCCGGAGCAGGTACTGTGGCTGCGGTTGAGGTATCCGGTTGGTAGTTTTCAATATCGCGCTTCACAATACGCCCGCCATCACCGGTGCCCTTGATGCGGCTCAGGTCGTAGCCCAGTTCTTTGGCCATGCGCCTGGCCAGCGGAGAGGCCTTGATGCGATCGCCTGAAGCAGCAGCCGGTGTGGACGGCTGGGTAGCCCCTTGCTCGGGAGCCGGGGCAGCCGGCTCGGAATCGGCTTGCTTAGCAGTAGCCTGCTCAGGGGCAGCACTGGTAGCCGGTGCCGGCTGGGCAGAAGAGGCCGTTTGAGCAGCATGGGCGTCCAGCAAAGCCTGATAATCGGCCCCGGGCTCACCGATAACCGCCAGCACACCATCTACCGGCACGGACTCCCCCTCCTTTGGCCCGATATACAACAGGGTGCCGTCCTCGTACGACTCCAGCTCCATGGTGGCCTTATCGGTTTCTACCTCAGCCAGAATATCTCCGGCCTTTACCTTGTCGCCCGGCTTTTTCAACCAGGCAGCGATGGTGCCCTCGGTCATGGTGTCGCTCATCTTGGGCATGGTAATCAGCGTAGCCTTTATGCCGGAGGTATCCGGCACAACAGCCGGGGGTTCCGCCTCCTGGCTGGCAACTGGCGTTTCTTCCTGAGCAGGTGCTGGCTGTTCTTCCGAAGCTTTATTGCTTTCTTCCAGCAAGTGCTGATAATCTTCACCTTTTTGCCCTATTACGGCTATAATACCATCCACGGGCACGGCCTCGCCCTCTTTTACACCTATATGCAACAGGGTGCCTTCCTCGTAGGCCTCCAATTCCATAGTGGCTTTGTCGGTCTCTACCTCGGCCAGAATATCACCGGGTTTTACCTGATCGCCTGGTTTCTTGAGCCAGGTAGCTATGACACCCTCGGTCATGGTGTCACTCATTTTGGGCATGCGTATTACTTCAGCCATAACATTTCATAGTAAATCAAGGGCCAAAATTAGCCGTATTCCCTACCATTTTCAAGCACAAATGCTTTTTAAGTCGGGCAATAACAGTTACCCGAGAAACTACTTAATAAAAATTATTATTTAGCCTAAAAACCAAAAGAACCGACTATAAACTCAAAAGAGGTTTGGCCCTGATCGGGCAGATACACAAAGCGCACGCCCATTTCGGCCAGCGGCAAGGCGCGCATAAAGTTAAAGTCGAAAGTGAGCTCGGCACCTAATGAATAGTAGGTATCGCTGGCGGTATATTGCAGGTTGCGGTCATAATTGATAACATTGGTATTGCCAAAACCATAATCAAAAAACAGGTTGGTTTTAATGCGCTGTATATATAGCCAGGGGCCGATACCCAAATCCGGATAGAGCAAGGGCAATTCATAATTGGTACGGGCCGTATAGAAATCTTCAAAGATACTACCCGACACCCCACGCGGATAGGGCATGCGGTTGGCAAACCAATAATTGTTTCTTTCCAGCGTGATGTTGTTGTGCTGATAGCCCAGGAAGAAATTGAGCGAATGATGTCTGAACAAGCCCGGGAAATAAATTTGTGTTTTCAGGGCTGTTAAATTACCTGCGAAATCACCCCCATAAGGGGTACCGTAATTCTCAAAGGTGATAACCGTACCGAATTTGGAGCGGATATCGCGCTTGGCGCGTTTGTGCAGGCTGTAGAAGGTAATGCGCAGCTCATTGCTCAATAGCGTACCATCATTGAGTTGCGTATATAAAATACGGTTATCCCCAAAATCGCTGCTCTTATAATCGCGCACCTGAGTGTAGCCCAGGTAGTTGCGCACCGTCATACCACTGTAAAAGCGATTGCGCGTAAGCACCCACGGTATGCGCAGGCCGGTTTTGATTGTTGTTTCTTTCCAGGTCTGTAAGTCGGTTTGTTTTACACCGGCCGTATCGGTATAATCTACGGTTGTCTGACGATTGGCATAGCTAGCCTCCAGATCAACTATCGGATACAGCCCCTGATAGCTGGTACGGGTCAGCCAGGTGGTATTACCCTGTACATCTATCCGGAAGCCGGCCATGGCATCGAAGGTGCTCAACACATTGGTAGAATAGATACCCACCTCCAGTTCATTGGGCGAATCACTCAGATATGGCCCCCAGCTATGGATATTGAACGGCCTTTTGCGGTAGCGCGCAACGGGATATTTTTTATCCGGCACCTGGCGTAAAATGTCGGGCGCTCCCTCCTGCTCTACGATATTGCTATAGTAGGCTATGGGTTGTTCGTCTATTTCCGCCAACGGTTGCCAGCTAGTCGGCTCCAGGGCTATGCGCGCCACATCGTTACCCAGCACGGTTAGCTCGTTGTAGTACATGGTTTGGCCATCCGGGCTCACCACCGGATTGGTAGCCCCGTAGCGGCTCGACACTACGCGGTATATGCTGCCGGTTTGCAGGTCTTTGGCGTATATATTGTCAATACCCGTGCGCCCCGACACATAATACAGATAGCGCCCATGCCGGATGGCATAAGAAATCTGCTCATTGCTGAATGGCAGCAGCTCAGTCATTTTATGAGCCGGCAGGTGCAGCTCCACCACCCGTTTGCGGCCGTCTCGCACCTCTTGCAGAATCAGGTTTTGGTCGTCTGCCCATTGCGGTTGAAAATAGCGACTGCCGGCCGGGGCCTCCAGTGAGTCTGTAACCTGGCCCGTATAGGCATTGAGAATAAGCAAGCGGTTGCGGTAATCGGTGGTCTCCTCAATAGTGGCAATGCGGCTGCGATCAGGCGATATGGTGGCCGAGGTGTAGCGCGTGCGTCTGGTAAGCTCGCGGTACTTGCCGGTAGCCAGGTTGTAGGTGCGGATTACCGAATAGGTACGCTGGCGCCAGCGCGGGTCGAAGGTGTATTCGTTCCACACCAGCATGGAGCCGGCCAACGATAGCAAACCAGCATCGTTGCGCACCCCCGGCACAAAGTGCTTTTTCTCGGCACCCGTCTGCGGGTCTATTTCGATAAAACGTTCATAATCGCCCAAGCCGCTTTTCAGCACCAGGATGTGGCCATTGTCCATAACCTGCGGATAGTTGTACTGTGTATATACTTTTTTCTTTTTGGTATTGATTTTGGTAAAGGGCGTAGGCTGCAGCTTGTCCTGCTGCGCCTGCCACTTGGCTTGCAGATCGGCAGCCATCTGCAAATACATTTTGGGCATTTTAAAGCCGCCATATTTTTTTTGGGCAAAAGAAAAAGTAAACGGCACAAACGACAGCGCCCAGGCACGGTTTACCATCTGCTCTACTGCTTGAGCGCCATAACGGCTACGCAAGTAAGTAGAATAATAATAGCCCAATACATAGTGATTGGGAATAAAATCTTTAAATGAGCGCAAATATTGCTTGTTATAATTGAAAGGGCCGCGCTCCAGCAAATTGGCACGAAAGGCCGCACTAAATGCCGGAATGCGCCCGCGGCCACTGGAAGATAAGGCGGTTTCGATGCCCACGGCATCGCCCTCCCAGTACCAGGAAGGCACGCTGATGCCGGCCATAACTGCCATGGAATATTGCCCCAGCACTGTGCGCACAAAGCCGGTGAAGCCGGTGCGACTGCGCTCGTACTGAATCACGTGGCGGTATTCGTGCAGCGCCAGCAGGTTGAGCCAGTCGAGGTTGCCTATAAAATTGGGCTTCTGCGGACTCATGGCAAAAAACTCGGAGCGGAACGGCCCTATCGTAACAAAGCCATTGGAAATGGCCGTATGACTCTGCAACACCACCGGAAAGCGCTTGCGCGGGGTAGTGCCCAGCGAATTGCCCACCGGCCGGTGTATAAGCTCGAGCGTATTGGCCATACGCTGCCCCTGCTGCTCAAAGCCGGCCGGAAAAATCACCCTGAAATGCTCGGTATTGATATGGTACCATTTGATGGCAGGTGGTAGGTTTTCAAGCACCCGGTTGGTTTGCGACCAGGCCGGAAGTGCCAGACTTAACAACAGAACCAAGAACCATATCCTACCCATATCTTTTATCTGATTGAAACCCTAACATTAAACACATATACCGTTTTTACCGGTAAATAGTTCTTTTTTGGGCCAACATAACGCTAATTTTCATAAATTGCCCGTCCAAAAATAATTCCAACCAACTCCAAACACATGAAAATTCGCAATTACTTGTTACTGACTTTCTTTTTGGCTAGCCTGTTGGCAGCCTGCAATCGCAGCGAACAACAAGCAGAGCAGGAAGACAACCTGAGTCTCGATTATGAGAAGTACACCCTGGACAACGGCTTACAGGTAGTGCTACACGAAGATCACTCCGACCCGATAGTGGCGGTAGCCATCATGTACCATGTAGGCTCCAACCGCGAACGCCCCGGCAAAACCGGCTTTGCCCATCTTTTTGAGCATATGCTCTTTCAGGAGTCGGAGCATGTGGAGCAAGATCAGTTTTTTAAGAAAATACAAGATGCCGGGGGCACCCTGAATGGCGGCACCTGGCAGGACGGCACGGTGTATTATGAAGTGGTTCCCAAAAATGCCACCGAGATGGTGCTGTGGCTCGAGTCGGATCGTATGGGCTATTTTATCAATACCGTAACCCGCTCGGCCTTTACCAACCAGCAAGAGGTAGTGCAAAATGAAAAACGCCAGCGGGTTGACAACCGGCCCTACGGTCATACCAACTATGTAATTAGCAAAAGCCTGTACCCCGAGGGGCACCCCTACAACTGGCAGGTAATAGGTGAGCTGGCCGATCTGCAACAGGCTACCGTGGCCGATGTCAAAGAGTTTTATCATCGTTTTTACGGACCTAACAATGCCACTCTGGTTATTGCCGGTGATTTTGACAAAAAAGAAATCAAGAAACTCATAGACAAGTACTTTGGCGAGATACCAAAAGGTGCCGAGGTGCCGCCTTTGCCTAAGCAACCAGTCCAGCTGAGCGATACCATCAAGCTCTATCATGAGGATAACTTTGCCACCCTGCCGCAATTGAATATGGTTTGGCCTACGGTAGAAGAGTTCCACCCCGACAGCTATTCGCTCGACTTCCTGGCCGAATTGCTCTCGGAGGGCAAAAAAGCGCCTCTTTACAAGGTGCTGGTGAAGCAAAAACAACTGTCGTCCGCGGTGAGCGCCCGTGCCAATGCCGGTGAGATTGCCGGGATATTCCGTATCCAGGTTACTGCCAATGATGGCGTGTATCTCGATTCGGTGCAACAAGGCATTGGTGAGGCCCTGGCCATGTTCGAACAAAACGGTATCAGCGACAAGGATATTGAACGTATTAAAGCCAAGCTCGAAACAAGTTTTTATAATGACATAAGCAGTGTGCTGGGCAAGTCATTTCAACTGGCCAGATACAATGTCTTTGCCGGAGATCCGGGCTTTATAGCGCAGGATATTGCCAGTATCAAAAAGGTGAGCAAAGAGGATGTAATGCGAGTATATGAGAAATACATTAAAAATAAGCCTTTTGTACTCACCAGTTTTGTGCCCAAAGGCAGCGTGGAGCTGGCAGTAAGCGGCTCGGAAAAAGCCCGCGTAGTGGAAGAGGACATAACCCGGCAAACAGCCGAAAGCACAGCAACTGCTGAAGAGGAGGAACCTGAAGAAGCCCTAGCCGCTACCCCTTCCAGTTTCGACCGCTCGGTAGAGCCACCCAAAGGGCCGGCACCGGAGTTGAAGATACCCCAACAATGGGAAGCCACACTAACCAACGGCATGCAGGTATATGGCATTGAGCAGGATGAACTGCCACTGGTGGAAATAAGGCTGATAATAAAGGGCGGCCACTGGCTGGATAAAATAGAGAAAAATGGCGTGGCCAACCTGATGAGCGATATCATGATGGAGGGCACGGCCAATAAGACCCCCGAAGAACTGGAAGAAGCAATCGATTTGCTGGGAGCGGATATCTATATGTACACCGACAAGCAATCAATAGTATTGAGCGCCAATTGTCTGGCACGCAATTTTGAAAAGACCATGGCCCTGATAGAAGAGATGATGCTGCAACCGCGCTGGGACGAGGAAGAATTGGCGCTGATCAAAACCAGGACCATCAACCAGATAAAACGCCAGGAAGCAAGGCCCTACAACGTAGCCGACAAGGTATATAACCGGTTGTTGTATGGCAAGGGCAACATCTTCGGCTACCCTATCACAGGCAATGCCGACATGGTAGAGCAAATAAGTATGGATGATCTTAAAGCATTCTACCAACAGTACTTCTCACCCACGGTTACCAGCTTTCTGGTAGCCGGCAAGGTGAATAAGGAGCGCGTGCTGCAAGCGCTAAACGGCTTTGAACAAAAATGGCCGGCTAAAGAAGTCAACTTTCCTGACTACCCGCTGCCGGACAACCCCGACAAGGCACGGCTGTATTTTGTAGATATCCCCAACGCCAAGCAGTCGGTAATCAACATCGGCTACCTGGCCCTAAAGCGCACCGACCCCGATTATTATCCGGCTGTGGTGATGAACTACAAGCTAGGCGGCTCTTTCAATAGCCGAATAAATATGATTCTGCGTGAAGAAAAGGGCTATACCTACGGGGCACGCTCCTACTTTGCCAGCGGCCTGGTAAAATCTCCGTTTACGGCCACCTCGAGCGTACGCACCAACGTTACTTACGAATCGGTGAAGATATTCAAGGAAGAGATGGAGAACTACCGACAAGGTATCAGCCCCGAAGACCTTGAGTTTACCAAAAACGCCATGATCAAATCGAACGCACGCAGGTTTGAAACGCTCTCCTCATTGGTGGGCATGCTACGCGCCCGCAGCCTGTACGGCTTGCCGGCCGACTACGTAAAACAGCAGGAGGATATCATCCGCAATATGACCCTCGATCAGCACAAGGTCCTGGCACAGAAGTACATTGTACCCGCCAAGATGAACTACCTGGTAGTAGGTGATGCTGCCACCCAGTTCGGCCGCTTTAAAGAGGCCGTTTTCGACCAGGTGATGCTAATTGACAGAGAGGGCCAACCGGTAGAGGAAACGATTGCCGTGGATATGATGCAGTAAAAGTTTCGATACCCATAGAAATAAAGCTGCTGCCTTTACCGGTAGCGGCTTTGTTTTTTGCCGTAAAAATTCACCGGCACACTCCTAATATGAAGCGCTATCAAATTTTCTTCACCTTGATAATGTTTACCGGGCAAGCTTCAGCGGCCCGCTGATTTTCTTCATACTCCTCATCACCTACTTTTACCGTGAAAAACCCCTTGCGGTTAACTCCGCCTATCAGGGTACATTTGCCGTCTTTTTTCGACATGCGCCAACGATGGTAGGCCAGCTCCACACAGTAGTTGCAGCCAATGCATTTTTCGCGCTGGTGGGTAATGATTACCATCAGGCCGGCACGTATTTGTATATTTTATCGGAAGGGCGGATTTTTTTGGCAAGCGGCATGGTAAACTCCTGTCCTCTTCGGGCCTCCTTGACCTCAGCATCGTCAACCCGCAGCGATTCAATGCGGGTTTCGATAACTCCCGTGGTGGGCCCGGTAATAAGTATCTCATCACCTACAGCCACAGACTGCGACTCAAGGCGGAAATGGGCCACCTGTTGTTTGGGAAAATAGTGAATACCTTTGCCCAGATAGATTTTTTTGCGGGTTGCCCTGGAGCCGGGGCTGTCGGTCCACTCGCCCAGTTTTTGCCCCAGGTAGTAGCCGCTCCAAAAGCCGCGGTTATACACTTTCTCCAGTTCACCCATCCACTGTGCAACCTTTTCCGCAGTGTAGTCGCCTGCATAATAGGCTTCGATGGCCTCGCTGTAAGTGCGCGTTACGGTAGCCACGTACTCAGGTGCCCGGGCGCGCCCCTCTATTTTCAGCACTTGCACTCCGGTGTCTATTACCTGGTCGAGAAAATCGAGGGTGCACAGGTCTTTGGGCGACATGATGTATTCGTTATCGATCTCCAATTCGTGGCCGTCTTCCAGGTCTATCACCTTGTAAGTTCTGCGGCAGTTTTGCACGCAGGCCCCGCGGTTGGCCGATGAGTTCTGCGTATGCAGACTCAGATAACATTTGCCCGACACGGCCATGCACAGTGCCCCATGCCCGAATATCTCAATCTTAATCAGTTCGCCTTTGGGTCCACGTATGTCTTCGCGCTTAATAGCATCGCAGATCTGCTTTACCTGGCGCAGACTAAGCTCGCGCGACAGCACCATGACATCAGCAAAATGGCTGTAAAACTTCACCGTTTCGATATTGGTGATATTGAGCTGGGTAGAAATATGCACCTCCACTCCCTGGCTAAAAGCATAGTTAATCACTGCCTGGTCGGAGGCGATGATAGCATCGATACCGGCCTCTTTGGCCCGGTTTACCAGGGTTTTGATGATGCTCAGATCGTGATCGTAAATGATGGTATTGAGGGTAAGATAAGTTTTTACCCCGGCTTGTTGGCAGCGGGCAGCTATTTCCGGCAAATCATCAAGGGTAAAATTAATGCTCGACTTGGCACGCATATTAAGCTGCTCCACACCAAAATATACCGAATCGGCCCCGTTGTCAATGGCGGCCTGTAGCGACTCAAAGCTGCCTGCCGGAGCCATTAGTTCCAGTTTATCTGCTCCTCTTCTGTTCATCATCTTGCAAAAATAATGGGTTTAGCGGATTGCCCGGAAATTACTTTACAGGTATGCCCCGGATAATTCTGCGTGCTTCTTCCAGCGAATGATGGGTATGGGCAAATTGCACCCCGTGCTTGGCCAGCTCTTCCTGCATCATGGCAAAATATTGATCATCCTTACCATCTTCTTCATCATGCAAAATAATGATCTTTTGTACGCCCAACTCTTCGGCTTCGCTCAGTATGTTGCGCACAAACCACTCCCGGTCGGTCTGCGGCACCCAGCCCAGGTTACGTACATCGGCCAGACAGCCATAGCACTTATAATTACGGAAAATATCCAGATTACGCTGCAGCACCTCTTTGTATTCATCAGAGGTAGGCTTGCGCTTCCACACGAGTGTAGAAATGCAATCCGCTGCATCAAACCAAATGATAGCCACATCCGATTCATAATAAACCTGCTCGGCAATCTCTTCCTTCTCACTCTTCGGGAAAATCAACCTGAAAGTCGTGCCTTTACCCACCTCGCTCTCAACCTCAATACGTCCGCCCAGGGCTTCTACTTGCTGCTTTACCAGGAAAAGACCCAGCCCTTTACCATCCGTATGGTCGTGAAAGCGCTTGTACATACCAAAGAGCTTTTCACCAAAACACTCCAGGTCAATACCCACACCATTATCTTCGATAGTGATAAAGACCTGATCGCCTTTTTCTACACTGGCTACTTTTATCTTACAGGGCTTATTTGCCTGGCGGTATTTAAGTGAGTTGCTCAGCAGATTATAAAAGATACTATTCAGATACGAGCGAATACAATAGGCATTATCATAGGCAAAATCGGTGGATATATCGGCCTTGCAGTGCGTAATTTGATCCTGCAACATGGCTTGTACCCTGTCGAATTCTTCGCTTAGCGAAACATTTTCTTTTATCTGGAAAAGGTGATTTCGTATATCCATTACCTTGCCCAGGTCTTTCAAGATCATATCCATTGCCCGGGCCGATGATTTGATATGCTCGATCAGCTGGGCACGGCTCTCTTCATCTTTCTCCAGCTCAAAAAGTTGGGTAAGCCCCAGCAGGTTAGCCACCGGTGAGCGCAGGTTATGCGACAGGGTATTGGAAAACTGGCGCAACTCGGAATTATGCTTAATCAGCTCTTCGTTGGCCAGCTTGAGTTCCCAGGTGCGTTTATCGACAATCTTTTGCAGCTCTTCATTTTGTTGCTTCAAGGTAACCGCCTGCTGGCGAATAGTATTGCCGGCCTCGATCAATTCTTTGTTCGACTCACGCAACCGTTTTACCAACGACATATTTTTTTCTACCAGGATCTCATTATTAAACTTGAAAATAAGCAAGGCCACCATAACAAAAGTATAGGTGACCAGAAAGTAAAGATTGGTGATATCATAACCTACCTTGGGAGGCCCCAGCATTTGTTCGTAGCCAATACCCAGCATATTACTTATAGGGTCGAAAAACCAAATAAGCAGGCCGGGAATAAGCATGCCGGCAATCAGCAGTAGTTTTTGGCGGGCCGGAAAAACCACTATCGGGATAACCACCGTACCGAGCAAAATAACCCGTACATTAAAAAAAGTATATTCGGTTACCACCTCCGGGTTCTGCTCTCTGAGGATTACCGAAACATAAAAAGTAAAAAGCGGTACCAGAAAAGAAAGCACAATACGGCTTGCTGTGTGCCATTTCTTGTAACTTAGAAATACAATAGAAAAAAAGAACCAGGCCAGTACAAAGATGGTAACGGTAGCTGAATAGGCACCAAAACGAGAGTAGAGAAATCCGGAGATAACCAGATCACTGATGCCGATCATCAGGGCAATCAGGTTGGTATTGCGTATATAACGTATCTCGCCCGAGGGGGTAGAATGGGATACACCAATATTCAACAACCTGTCAAGAAACATTACGCCAAACTATCTAAAAATAAACCAGTAGATAAAATTACAAAAAATGATGTTTAAAAACCAATCCTTACAAAATCATCCCTGCGCCAACTGTTTCATTGGTGGCCTCATCAATCAATATCAGGCTGCCGGTTTCACGGTTGCGTTCGTAGCGGTCGTATAGCAAAGGTTTGGTAGTTCTTATTTTTATTCTGGCTATATCATTCATGTCTATTTGCTTATCGTCTTCATGGCGGTGCAGGGTGTTGATATCCAGTTTATATTTTACTTCCTTTATAATACAACGTACATCGTTGGTGGTGTGCTTTACGGCATATTTACCATTGGGCACCAGCGGCTTGTCATTCAGCCAGCAGACCATCAAATCGATATCCTGTCCTACCTGCGGCTGGTTGTTTTCACGCACAATCATATCACCCCGGCTTACGTCTATGTCATCTTCCAGGGTCATCACTACCGACATCGGAGAAAAAGCCTCATCTAGCGGGCCGTCCATCGTTTCTATGCTTTTGATGCGCGAGGCAAAACCGGAAGGCAGCACCACTACCTCATCCCCCGGCTTAAATACTCCGGAGGCCACGCGGCCGGCATAACCGCGAAAATCGTGATATTCATCCGATTGCGGCCTGATCACCCACTGCACCGGAAAGCGGCAGTCTATGTGGTTGTGGTCCGAGCCGATATGGATGTTTTCCAGCAGATAGAGTAAAGTACCGCCTTTGTACCAGGGCATATTGGCTGACTCATGCACTACATTATCGCCATGCAAGGCGCTGATAGGCACGAACCGCACATCCACTACATTCAACTTGCTGGTAAAGGCTTCCAGGTCGGCTTTTATCTGCTCATAGACCTCCTCGGCATAATCCACCAGATCCATCTTGTTGATACAAAAGACAATATGCGGAATACCCAGCAAGGTAGCGATAATGGTATGGCGGTGCGTTTGCTCCTGAATACCAAGACGGGCATCCACCAGGATGATGGCCAGATTGGCCGTAGAGGCGCCCGTTACCATGTTGCGTGTGTACTGAATATGCCCCGGTGTATCGGCAATGATGAATTTTCGCTTAGGGGTGGCAAAATAGCGGTAGGCCACATCGATGGTGATGCCCTGCTCGCGCTCGGCCCGCAGTCCATCGGTGAGCAAGGCCAGGTTTACCGTAGCATCGCCCTTGCGCTTGCTCGAGGCCTCTATGGCTTCGTACTGGTCTTCGAATATCGATTTGGAGTCGTAGAGCAACCGGCCGATCAGCGTGCTTTTGCCATCGTCCACGCTACCGGCTGTGGTAAAGCGCAACAGCTCCATATTGGTGTAATTGTTGGTCATATTTTTTTCAGTTGTTTAAAATGCAGGCATTTTGCGTGCTTTTGCCTGTAAATTTATGTTTAAAAATAGCCTTCCTTTTTCCTGTCTTCCATAGCGGCTTCGGAGCGCTTGTCATCGGCCCGGGTGCCGCGCTCGGTAGTACGCGAAGCCGCCACTTCGGCAATGATTTTTTCCAGCGTATCGGCCTCCGAAAACACCGCACCGGTACAGGTGGCATCACCTATGGTACGAAAACGCACCACTTTCTTTTCTACCACTTCGGTATCTTTCAGGGTAATAAAATCGGTTACCGCCATCACCACGCCATCGCGCTCAAACACCTCACGCTCATGGGCAAAATAAAGGCCGGGCAATTCGATGTTCTCATGTAAAATATATTGCCACACGTCCATTTCGGTCCAGTTAGACAAAGGAAAGACCCTGAAGTGCTCGCCATAATGCTTGCGACCGTTAAACAGGTTCCACAGCTCCGGGCGTTGGTTTTTGGGGTCCCACTGACCGAATTCATCGCGATGCGAAAAGAAACGCTCCTTGGCACGGGCTTTTTCTTCGTCACGCCTGGCACCCCCGATCACCGCATCGAATTTCTCACGCTCAATTGTTTCCAGCAGGGTTACCGTTTGCAGGGCATTGCGGCTGGCATTGATCCCCCTCTCCTCTACTGCCGTGCCGCGGTCTATTGAGTCCTGCACCGAGCCGACAATCAATTCAGCGCCAATTTTTTTTACATACTCATCGCGAAAGGCAATGGTTTCCGGGAAGTTATGGCCGGTATCGATATGCACCAGCGGAAAAGGCATTTTGGCCGGCCAGAAGGCCTTGCGCGCCAGATGTGAGACTACGATAGAGTCTTTTCCTCCGGAAAACAACAACCCTACACGCTCGAACTGGGCCGCTACCTCACGCAGCACATAAATAGCCTCTGCTTCCAGGGTCTTTAAATGGTTTATACTGTAGTTCTTCTGCATAATTATTTCTTTATTTTAGGCAAAACAGCCTGATAGAGCTGTTGCGTTGCTTCTTCTTCGGTGGTTATTTCGGTATCGATTACCAAAAACGGCCGGAGCGGCTCCTCAAAAGGCGCATCCAGACCGGTAAAGTCTTTTATTTCTCCGCGCAAGGCCTTGGCATAAAGGCCTTTTACATCCCTGCGCGCACATTCATCAAATGAAGCCCTGACATAAACTTCCAGAAAGTCATTGGGGCCGATAATCCCGGCAGCCATTTTTCGTATTGCCCGGGTAGGGCTGACAAATGAGCAGATGGTTACCACCCCGGCATCCAAAAACAACCGGGCAGTTTCGGCCACCCTGCGGATATTCTCCTGACGATCGGCCTCGCTGAAGCCGAGGTTGCTGTTAAGCCCGGTACGCAGGTTGTCACCATCCAGCAGTTTGGTGAGGATACCATCCTGATGCAAGCGCCTTTCCAGGGCACGTGCCAGGGTACTTTTGCCAGAGCCCGACAGGCCAGTCATCCATATCACCACACCGTGCTGGGCCAGGAGTTTTTCCTTGTCGGCCCGGCTCAGCATGGTATCGAATATGGGATGAATATGCTTAGTCATGGTCAAAACCAAGGCAAAGAAAACTACTATTCCGTAAATTCTCTTTGTTATAACGGAAATGTTGTCCGGGTTGGCTACCTGCATACACCTTACCCCCTGCCGCCTCTACAATGGCCTGACCGGCAGCCGTATCCCATTCCATAGTCGGCCCGTGGCGATAATAAACATCGGCCTTACCTTCGGCCACCATGCAAAACTTCAACGAGCTGCCCACCGCAATACTATCCACCACGTCATAGTGTGCCAGCACTTCCTCCTCCTCCGGGCTGGCATGCGACTTGCTACGCACAGCTATACGCTGGCTCTGTGACTGGCGTACTGCCAGTGGTACCAGCCGGTTGTTTTCTTCTTTAAAAGCGCCCCGCTCATCAGCCCAGTACATGATATTTTTTACCGGCACATACACCACACCGGCCACGGGTCGTCCCTGGTCAATCAGCGCCACATTTACCGTAAACTCACCATTGCGGCTGATGAACTCCTTGGTGCCATCGAGCGGATCTACCAGCCAGAAGCATTGCCAGCGCTGGCGTTCTGCATAGGGCTGGTGCTTTTCTTCTTCCGACAAAATGGGGATTTGCGGGTCTATGGCACGCAGTCCGGCTACCAAAATACGGTTGGCGGCTGCATCGGCCAGGGTTAGCGGTGAGTCATCGGCCTTGTAGTCCACCTGCCCGCTGCGGGCCGGATCGTGATACACCGCCAGAATCGCTTCACCAGCCTGGCGGGCCAGCTCTTTTACCTGATCTATCCATTGAGTTAACATAGTGGCCATAAAGGTAGGGTAAAATATAGGGCTGCCATTTATTTCAGGCAAATCTGTTTACCGCAAGTTGGCTGATATCGAGCGGCAACTGCTCCCCGGTAATAATAGCTGCCACCAGCTTACCGGTAGCCGGCCCCAGGGTAAAGCCCAGCATGGCATGGCCGGTGGCTACAGTGAGATTGTGATAATGCTGGTCACGCCCCAGATAAGGCAGGCCGTCAGGCGTGCAAGGGCGCAGGCCGGCCCATACCGGCAGGTCTTTGGTAAGGCTATATTTATACTGCGGCAGATAGGCTTCCACCGATTTCAGAAAGCCGGCCACCCTGCGTGGGTTGATGCTGCGGTCGATGCCGGCAATCTCCATAGTACCCGCCAGCCGTACATGATCGCCCATGGGCGTTACCGCTACCCGGGCCTCTACCAATATATAGGCTACTTCTGGTAGCAAATCCGCATTGTAGCAATCAACACTATATCCTTTACCCGCCTCCAGCAGCATGCCATTGTGCAGGTGGCGGGCCAGCAAAGGCGAGTAGGAGCCGGCAGCCAGCACTACCTCATCGGCTGTAAAAGCATGCTCTCCGGCCAGTACTTTGGTAATTTTATTGCCGGTCGTTTCAAAATCGGTCACTTCCATGCCGGACAGGATTTCTACATTCATCCCGGCAAGCGTCTCATACATCTGCTGCATAAACAGCTCTGGCGGCAGGTAGGCATCACCGGGGAAATACACTGCCCCGGCACCCCGGTGCTCCAGCGCAGGATATTCTTCATTGAGCTGGTCGATAGTCAGCAGCCGGGTTTCAATGCCCAGGTCGGCAGCCATATCGGCTATTTCCATTTCGTGCTTCAGGGTGTTCTGCGTTTGGCAAAACATCAGGATGCCACGGTGTTGCAAGGGCAGGCCTGTGCGTTTGGCAAAGCTATCGTGCAGATCAAGGCTCATTAGGGCCAGGTTGGCCAGCAATTCCTTGGAGCGCGCCACATGACGCTGGTTGGCATGGCGCATAAACTGCCACCCCCAGCGTATCAGCGTGCGGCTAAGCCGTGCCTTAATATAAAACGGGCTCTCCGGATTGGTCATCCAGCGCAACCCTTTAGCCACTATGCCCGGGGCCGCCAGCGGCACAAAATGACTGGGAGAAATAAAGCCGGCATTGCCATAAGAGCAACCGTTAGGTTGGCCATCTTTTTCAAGTACAATAACCGACAAACCTTTTTGGGCTAAAAAATAAGCCGAGCTCAGCCCGACAATACCCGCCCCGATTACCACTACATCAGCCTGTTTTTCCATTTGCTGCAAACTTACCATCCAGCCTGTTAACCCGGAAAATTCACCTGAATTTTCCACCTTTCAGGCCGAAGAATGCCAAAATTCATGTATTTGGTGATTTCTTCATATTTTCATGAAAAGACAATCGATAAAACAATACTTAAAAATAAGGTCGGTAAATTTTGGCATTTTCGGGATTAACCCTTTTATAAATCCCTGATAATCTGATATTAATAAATCCATATATACATTAATTATAAATCTATTATGAATAAAGCGGGTTAATCGAACTACCTTTGGTCAATTTTTCAAACCACCTGAAAACCGAAAGCAAACGGATCGTCCGCTTCATCGATGGTAATCTTGTTTTCGCCATAAATGCGCGCCCAGCCCTCGATAGATGGCACAATGGCCGGTTTATCTCCAACAGTAGTAACAGCTTCGATACGACCGGTAAACTGACTACCGATAATGCTCTCATGTACAAATTCATCACCCTGCTGCAACTCACCGCGGGCTGCCAGCAAGGCCATACGGGCCGAAGTGCCCGTGCCACAGGGCGAGCGGTCGATGGCTTTGTCACCATAAAACACGGCATTACGGGCATGCGAATCCGGCTTCCGCGGCTTGCCTGTCCACATCACATGGCTGCAACCCCGAATGGCATTATCCTCAGGGTGTACAAACTCCATAGCCCGGTTAACTGCCTCTCGTATGGGCCGGCTCATGGCAATCAGTTCATCGGCATGATAGTCGGCCATGTCAGAAAAATTTTCTTGCGGCTCAATGATGGCATAAAAATTACCGCCATAACAAACCGCCACGCGCAACCTGCCCAGATGCGGACTGTCGATTGTCAGCTCTTCCACCGCTACAAACGAAGGCACATTGGTAAACCTCACCGCTTTTACCTTGCCCTGCTCCTGGCGGTAGGTTACCTCCACCACTCCTGCCGGCACCTCCAGTAGTAGGCGTCCCGGAGTACGTGGCTTGATCAGGCCCTTTTCAATGGCGACCGTTACCGTGCCAATGGTGCCATGCCCGCACATTGGCAGGCAGCCGCTGGTTTCGATAAACAACACCCCGGCATCGTGCTGTGGATTGGCGGGCGGATAAAGAATGGCCCCTGACATCATATCATGGCCGCGCGGTTCAAACATCAGGCCCAGGCGTATCCAATCGTATTCCCGCAAAAAATGCTGGCGCCTGTCCATCATAGTGGCGCCTTGCAGATCAGGGCCACCGGCTGCCACCACCCGCACCGGATTACCGCAGGTATGGGCATCAATACAGGTAAATGTCTGCTTTACAGCCATCTATTTGATCGGGTCACGACTTAGCTCGCCATTAATCAGCCGCCAGATATGCAGCGGGTTATCATCCTGCAAGGCCTCCGGCAAAATAGCAGGTGGAGCGTTCTGAAAAGTAACCGGCCGCAGAAAACGCTTAATGGCGTGTACCCCCACGGCCGTGAAGCGGCTGTCGGTGGTAGCCGGATAAGGGCCGCCATGTGTCATTGACGGGCATACTTCCACCCCGGTGGGCACACCATTGAAGATGACCCGTCCGGCTTTGTCACGCAGTTGGTTGATGAGATCACGGTATTGCCCGAACTCTTCTTCCTCACCCCGTATGGTTACCGTAAGCTGGCCTTTCAGCACCGCCACACAGGCTTCCAGTTCGGCCTGGTCGGCACATTCGATGAGCAGGGAGAAAGGCCCGAACACTTCTTCGTGCAGGCGCGGGTTGCTGATAAAAGTCTGCGCAGGTGCTTTGGCCACCATCGGCCGGCCCTCGTATTCCTGCCCTTCTTCAGCAGCCCGGGCTACGAAGGTTACTCCCAACTGCTCGGCCATTTCGCGGGTCTTCTGGCGAAAAGCTGCGCTAATACCACTATGCAGCATGGTTGCCGGCAGCGCCTTACTGATTTCCTCGCTTAGGATGGCGATGAAGTTATCAAAGGCTTCGCCTTTTATGGCCAGAATCAGGCCGGGGTTGGTGCAAAACTGTCCGACTCCCAGGGTAATGGAGCCGGCATAGATACGGGCTATTTCGGCTGCTCGCTGCGCCAGTGTCTGCGGCAGCAATACGCTGGGATTGATACTGCCCATTTCGGCAAAAACCGGGATGGGCACCTCCCGCTGGGCCGCCAGGTCGAACAGGGCGCGGCCACCAGCCAGCGAGCCGGTAAAGCCCACCGCCCGGGCTGCGGGGTGCCCGACCAGCGCCTGGCCTATCTGAAAGCCACTGTCGTACAGCAGGCTGAACACCCCCTCGGGCATGCCGGTAGTGCGGGCGGCCCGTACGATGGCCTGCCCCACCAGGGCGCTGGTGCCCGGGTGCCCCGGGTGTGCTTTGACAAGCACCGGGCACCCCGCTGCCAATGCCGAGGCGGTATCACCACCCGCCACCGAGTAGGCCAACGGGAAGTTGCTGGAGCCAAACACCACCACCGGCCCAAGCGGTACCATCATCTTGCGCAGATCGGGCTTGGGGATGGGCTGGCGCTCAGGTATAGCCGTATCGATAGAGGCCTCTACGTAATGGCCGGCACGGATATAGTCAGCAAACATACGCAACTGGCCGGTGGTGCGCCCGCGTTCCCCGATGATGCGGCTCTCCGGCAAGCCGGTTTCAGCCGAGGCACGCTGCACAAGAGCATCGCCCAGCGCTTCTATTTCCTGGGCGATAGCATCCAGAAAGGCGGCCCGCTGCTCGTTCGGCAAGAGCTTGTACTCGGCAAAAGCCCGGGTAGCCAGCGTCATGGCCTGCTCTACATCATCGGTAGTAGCCAGGTAAAACTCGCCCGGCAGCACCTGGCCACCGGCCGGGTTTACCCCTTGCAAGGTCTTACCCGAGCCGCGCGATTCGCCATAGCCGATCAGGTTGTTAGGATTTAAGTCCATCATATATTTTTCTTATAAAGATAAATAATCGGGTAGTTCGGGGCGTACGGCCAGCGCCCGGGCAATAATATTTTGCACGCGCTGGCGCTCTTCGCCCTCGAGCATCAGCCGTGGCGCCCTTACATATTCGGTACCCAGGCCGGTCATGCTTTCGGCCAGCTTGATATACTGTACCAGCTTGGGATGCACATCCAACTCCAGCAAGGGGATAAACCAGTGGTATATCCGCAGGGCCTCCTGGTGGCGGCCGGCTTTTACCAAATTGTAAATAGCCACCGTTTCGCGCGGGAAAGCACAGACCAGGCCGGCCACCCAGCCGTCAGCGCCCATCATCAGGCTCTCCAGAGCCAGGTTGTCCACCCCCGACAGGATTTTGAAACGCTCCCCGAAGGCAATACGCAGCCTGGTGAGGTAGGTAATATCGCGGCTCGACTCCTTAATGGCCTGCACATTATCCAGGGCAGCCAACTGCTCAAACATATCGATGGTAACCGGCACCTTGTAGTCCACCGGGTTGTTATAAATCATGATGGGCAGCGAGGTAGCCGTAGCCACCGCCCGGAAATAGACCAGGGTTTCGCTGTTGCTGGCGGCATAACGCATAGGTGGCAGCAACATCAGCCCGGCCGCACCCTGCCGCTCAAGCTGCACGGCCAACTCCACCGCCTGCCGGGTGGTCTGCTCGGCAATATTCACCACCACCGGCACCTTGCCATCCACTACTTCCAGGGCCTTGTCAAGCAAGCTGAACTTCTCCTGATTACTTAAGGTACTGGCTTCGCCCAACGTACCGCCCAATATGATACCGGCCACCCCGGCATCCAACTGCGCAGCAATATTTGCAGCAAAAGCCGCCAGATCCAACTTGTCATCTGCTGTAAACTTGGTGGTAACTGCCGGAAAAACCCC